>CAZVOY010000103.1:0-5388 GCA_964628865.1 uncultured Lachnobacterium sp.
CCGGCGAAGGCAACAATGGTGGATACGTTCCAGCAGACAGACCATCACCAAGCGGTGCAGCTGGCGATGGCTTCATGAATATTCCGGACGGAATTGATGAAGAGTTACCATTTAACTAATGGGAATCACAAGATGGTTTCCTATATCAACAGGAGGTAATTATCATGGCTTTCAATAAGGCAGCAGATAAAGATGGCGCTCCAATGAAGAGACGCCCAATGCATAGAAGAAAAAAAGTTTGTGTATTCTGTGGTAAAGATAACGTAATCGATTACAAGGATACAAATAAATTAAAAAGATACATCTCTGAAAGAGGAAAAATTCTTCCTCGTCGTATCACAGGAAACTGTGCAAAACACCAGAGAGCTCTTACAGTAGCAATCAAGAGAGCACGTCATTTAGCAATGATGCCATACGTTTGCGACTAATTTGTTAGAGCAATAAAGAGTAAATGAGTAAAGAGCCCGTAAGTACTGCAAAGTCAGTATTTAAGGGCTTTTTTGATGTTCTTATAATGTGTTATAATTGCACTTGATAAAATATACAACCTAGATAAAAGAAAAGGAAATGTCCTATGAAAAAAAGAATAATAGCAGGATGTCTTGTGAGTGTAATGGTATTCAGTTCATTGTTTGTTGGATGTGGTACAGCTACAAATAATGATGTGGACGTGAATACAGAAACAGAGCAGGATGAGATAGAAGAAGTAGTTGTTGAAGAACCATCAGAAATAGTAGAAAACGAAAATACAGAGGAAGAACTCTATACATATACAGAATTAAATCAAACGATGTATGCAAAAAGCGCTGTAAATGTAAGAGATCTGCCATGTGCGGAGGGAGAGAAACTAGGTGGTCTTTCCTATGCAGAAGAAGTAACGGTTACAGGACAATGTAATGAAACATCTTGGTATAGGATCGTGTATGAAGAAACTGTTGCTTATGTAAGCAACAATTATTTGGTAGAAGAAAAGCCAGTAGACACAACAAATATAGGAACTTCTACTGGCGATGGAGAAACAACACCTGTAGCTCCTTCAAGTGATGTGGGTTATTCCTACGAAGATAGCGAAGTATATTCTGAATCAGAAAATACACATAAGATTCCAGTTTCAGAGGAATGGAATTTAATCGTTGTGAACCGTTGGAATAAGTTGCCGGAAAATTATAGTGTGACATTAACAGAATTATCAAATGGTCAGAAAGTGGATGTCAGAATATATTCGTACTTGCAGGAAATGTTTAATGCTGCAAGTGCAGATGGAATATACATGGTTGTGCGGGATGCGTATAGAACCACAGAAGAACAGCAGAAAATACTTGATGATAAGGTACAAGCCTATATAAATGAAGGATATTCGCAGTCAACTGCTGAGACAATGGCGAAAGAGTGGGTAGCGCTCCCGGGCACAAGTGAACATCAATTAGGTAGTGCACTAGACATTAACGCGGATAGTTCGAAGTGTAGCAATGAAGTTGTTTATACATGGCTTGCAAATAATGCATATAAGTATGGTTTTATATTACGTTATCCGCAAGGAAAGCAGGAGGTTACTGGGATACGTTACGAACCATGGCACTACAGATATGTAGGTGTGGAAGTAGCACAGGAAATTTATGAGAGAGGAATATGCTTGGAAGAATATTTTAAATAGGTTATACAAATTTTAAGGTAACGTTAAGGTTTCTCCTATTGAAAAGAAAAAAATCCATGCTAATATAAAGTCATACAAAAGAGGAGGAACATGTTATGTGGACTAGAAGACAATTAAAAGAAAAAGCAAAATTTGCTTTAAATCATAACTATTGGAAAATAATTTTAGTATCTCTTATCGCTGTAACATTGGCAGGAGGCACTACCTATAATTTAACTTACGATTTGGGAGATGAAATCGAAACCGTAATAGAAGATAACTCTGACGACTCTTATGAAGAGGAATATGGTTTTGAGTATGATTTTGAAGAGGAGAACAGCCCTAGTGCTGCATACATATTTGGTTATGTACTAGGATTTATGCTTGTCTTTATGGTGGTATATATTGTAATTATTGCAGTTTACATGGTATATGCCGCCTTTATCTATAATCCGGTAGATATAGGATGCAGAAGATTCTTCTTTAAAACATTAAACCAAAAAGCAGAAGTAAAAGAAGTTGCATTTGCATTTGATACTAACTACAAGAATGTAGCAAAGATAATGTTCTTTAGAGATTTGCAAATTCTCCTTTGGATGTTACTATTCATCGTTCCAGGTATTGTAAAATCATATGAATATTTTATGGTTCCATATCTGTTAGCAGAAAACCCAAATCTTACCAAAGAGCAGGCATTTGCGATGAGTAAACAGATGATGACAGGTCAGAAATGGGATACTTTTGTATTGCATCTCTCCTTCTTCTGGTGGGATTTGTTATCAGTTGTGACAGGTGGAATCGTATCGGTTCTCTATGTACAGCCATATAGAAATCTTACTTTCGCGGCGTTATACGAAGAACTTAGTCTGATGAACGGACGACCAGCATTCGCGGTTCAGCAGCCAAACATGAACAATCCGCAAATGAACCCATATGGACAGGGAATGCCAGTACCACCAGTACAGCCAATGCAGCAGGCACAGCCAGTACCACCACAGATGATGAATCAACCAAATAACAGTACACAAGAATAATAGGAGCTAATATGGAATATACCATTTTAGTAGCAGATGATGAAAAAGAAATAAGGGAATTGCTTCGACTGTATTTAGAAAATGCAGGATACAAAGTAGCGGAAGCGGAGGATGGAGAGCAGGCGCTAGATATTTTGAAAAATCAAGATATTGATTTATGTCTTTTAGATATTATGATGCCAAGGATGGACGGCTATCATGTTTTGCAGGAACTTCGAAAAGAGAGCAATATTCCAGTTATGATTTTGTCTGCGAAGGATGCGGATTCGGAAAAGATTTTAGGATTAAATTTAGGTGCAGACGACTATATGTCAAAGCCATTTAATCCGTTGGAAGCGGTTGCCAGAGTAAATTCCAATATTCGTCGTGTTTACGATTTGGGAACCAGCGTTCCGGTGCAGGAAACATTAAAAGTAAAAGACCTGACTTTAGATGTGGATTCCTGCGAGTTGAAGAAAGGCGAAGAAATCATAGACCTTACTTCTGTAGAATACAAAATCATGGAACTTTTTATGAAACACCCAGGAAAAGTATTTACCAAACAGCAGATTTATGAGTATGGATGGGGAGAAGAATTCATCGTAGCGGACAACAATATCATGGTTTGTATTAGCAAACTGAGAGATAAGCTGGACGAAGATCCATCCGCATACATAAAAACTATTCGTGGTTTGGGATACCGATTGGAAAAGTAGGGTAAATTATGAAAAAAGAAACGAATTTTCAGGGTTTCATTATTAGTCGATTTCTCGTAATGCTTATCTACGTAGTTATGGTAGAGTTTCTGGTTTTTTTCGCCATGGGATACGCATATCAGTTTGGAATGAGTCGTTTTCCAATTCTGCAGCTATTGGTTTCCTTGATTTTGTTTTTGGCACCGATTATAGGAGCTGCGTATTGGTTTTCGAAAATTATTGTAAAAGAAGTGAAGCGTAGAGAGGAGCAGGAAGAAGTTCTTCGACAACAATATGAAAAAGCACGAAATCTGATGCTGTCGGATATTGCTCATGATCTTCGTACACCGATTACAACCATTGCGGGCTACTCGAAAGCATTAAACGATGGAATGGTAACTTCGGAAGAAAAGAAAAAAGAGTATTTAGAGGCAATAGAAAACAAATCAAAAAGAATGAGTGATTTGATTACATTACTGTTTGATTATGTAAGATTGGATAGTGATAATTTCTCTCTAAAGCGTACAGAAGTAGATATCGCGGAATTGCTAAGAGAAAACGTAGCACTTTTATATTCTGATGTGGAAGAGAAAGAAATGTCCATTCAAGTAGAAATACCAGATGAGGTGGTTAAAGTTGAATTGGATTCTCTACAGTTTTCTAGAGTTATTATAAATCTTATCAACAATGCGTTAAAGCATAATGAAGCTGGAACAGAAATTACGCTTGAAATGAAGGTGGAAAAAGATCATATCCAAATTCAGGTTTCTGATAATGGAAAGATGATTGCACCACTTATAGCGGATCATATTTTTGAACCATTTGTGGTAGCAGATGCATCCAGAGAATCAAAAGGTGGAAGTGGACTCGGTCTTTCCATTGCGAAGAAGATAGTGGAGATGCATGGTGGAACCATTCGATTAGAACAGGATTATGAAAGACATAGAAAGTCTTTTATAATAGATATGAAAAAATAATAAGGAAGGAGGAATATATATGTTAGAAGCATTAAGTCAACTAAACCCATATGTTATTTTGTGGTTGATTGCGGTTATTGTATTTTTAGGTGTAGAATTGGCTACAGTAACATTGACATCTATCTGGTTTGCAGCAGGTGCATTAGCAGCGATGTTAGTAGCAATGTTTAATGGAAACCTGATTGTACAGATACTGGCATTTATCATCGTAGCATTTGGTTTGCTTTATGCTACAAAGCCATGGTCAAAGAAGTTCATTGATAGCAAAAAACAAACTACCAATGCCGACAGAGCCATCGGTGAAAAAGTTCGCGTGATAGAGCGCGTAAGTAATTTAGATCGTACCGGTCGAGCAATTGTTCACGGACAGGAGTGGACGGTTCGTACCGAGGATGATAATATGATTATTGAGCAGGGAGAACTTGTTCAGGTGCTTCGTATTAGCGGAGTGAAACTTATTGTAGAAAGGGTAGAGGAGGAATAAATTATGATTTGGATTTTATTAATAATTCTTATTATCGCACTTGTTGTTTTTGTTAACTGTATTAAAATCGTACCACAGGCAAACGCTATGGTAATTGAAAGACTTGGTGTTTACTTAGATACTTGGAATGTAGGTATGCACATCAAGGTTCCATTTATTGACCGTGTAGCAAAAAAGGTTCTTTTGAAAGAACAGGTAGTGGATTTCCCACCACAGCCAGTTATTACAAAAGATAATGTAACCATGCAGATTGATACTGTAGTATATTTCCAGATTACAGATCCAAAGCTTTACACATATGGTGTAGAAAATCCAATTATGGCGATTGAAAACTTAACAGCAACTACACTTCGTAACGTAATTGGTGACTTGGAATTAGACGAAACATTGACATCACGTGAAACCATCAACACAAAGATGCGCGCTACACTTGATGAAGCAACTGACCCATGGGGTATCAAAATTAATCGTGTAGAATTAAAGAACATCATGCCTCCAAAAGCAATTCAGGATGCGATGGAAAAACAGATGAAAGCAGAACGTGAACGTCGTGAAGCTATTCTTCGTGCAGAAGGTGAAAAGAAAT
>CAZVOY010000104.1:0-5384 GCA_964628865.1 uncultured Lachnobacterium sp.
TTTATCATGCATAATATAAACTCCCGGTAAATCCGGGAGTTTTTTTAATTCATTCTGTATATCAAACATATGAATCCTCTTTTTGATTGTTAATCTTCTTCAAAGTAGTCGTCCACAAGTTCTTCCAAATTTTCTTCTAACTTGCTTTCTTTCTTTTGTGCTTCTGTCATTTCTGTAAGCACGGCAAGAAATTCATCCTCTTCCTCAAAAATCTGCTCTTCCTTCTTTTCCTCTTCTGGTTCAGGTATACCCTTCATTTCACGATACATCTTCATGAATTCTTTACCTGTAATCGTTTCTTTTTCGAAGAGATATTGAGAAATCTTGTCTAAGATTTCTTTGTTATCTTCCAGCATCTTGTACGCATTTTCGTAGCAACTATTAATCACAGAAAGCACTTCTTCATCAATCTGTGCTGCAGTATCTTCGCCACAAATCAATCCTGCTGCTCCATTTAAATACTGATTTTCTACGGTTGCAAGACACATCATACCGAAACGTTCAGACATACCGTACATAGTAATCATAGCACGGGCAATCTTTGTTGCATTTTCGATGTCGTTTGCCGCACCGCTGGTAGCAGAATCAAATTGAAGCATTTCTGCTGCACGACCTGCCATATAAGTGGTAATTTTCGCAATTAACTCATCTTTGGTTTCCAGATATTTTTCTTCTTCTGGAGTCTGGAGTGTATATCCAAGTGCCCCCATGGTACGTGGCACAATTGTAATTTTCTGAACTGGCTCAGAATCTTTCTGAAGCGCAGATACAAGCGCGTGACCCACTTCGTGGTAAGCAACGATTTTACGTTCCTTTTCACCCATTACGCGGTCTTTTTTCTCTTTTCCACCTACCGCTACTAACTCGAAGGCTTCAAAGAGATCTTTCTGATTTACAAACTTTCTGCCATCTTTTACTGCTAAAATTGCAGCTTCGTTAATCATGTTTGCTAAGTCAGAACCTACGAGACCCGCGGTCGCAAGTGCCAATGCATCTAAGTCTACCGTTTCATCCATAGCTACATCTTTGGAATGTACTTTTAATGTTTCCAAACGGCCTTTTAAGTCTGGCTTATCTACAATTACGCGTCTATCAAAACGACCTGGACGAAGCAATGCTTTGTCTAATACTTCTGGTCTGTTTGTCGCTGCTAAGATAAGGATACCTTTCGAAGTATCGAAACCATCCATTTCAGCAAGAAGCTGATTTAATGTCTGCTCACGTTCATCATTGCCACCGCCATAACGTCCTGTGTCACGGCTCTTACCAATCGCATCGATTTCATCAATGAAAATAATACATGGCGCCATCTTCTGTGCTTCTTTAAATAAATCTCTTACACGGGAAGCACCGACACCTACGAACATTTCTACAAAGTCGGAACCTGCAAGTGAGAAAAATGGTACATTTGCTTCACCAGCTACCGCTTTTGCCAAGAGGGTTTTACCTGTTCCTGGAGGTCCTACTAAAAGAGCACCTTTTGGAAGTTTCGCTCCAATTTCTCTATATTTTGCAGGGTTATGAAGGAAGTCTACCATTTCCTGTAAGGTTTCTTTTGCTTCATCCTGCCCAGCTACATCCTTGAAGGTAACGCCAGTAGTACGTTCCACATATACTTTGGCGGTGTTCTTTCCTACACCCATAGAACCACCACCCATTTTTCTCATCAAGAAACCTAATAGAATCCACATAAGGACGATAGGTAATACAAATGAAACGATGTTCATAATCCAAGTAGATGTATCGTCTGGTACTTTTGCTTTAACATCTACCAGATTTCCTTCTGAGTTTGTTGTGGTTTTGATGGTTTCAATCAAATCTGGATCTTCAATGTATCCAGTAAAGTAAGTAATTTCATAGTCTTCACCATCATCTACCAACGTATAGTCAATTTCATAAGAATCAAATTCTACGGTAGCTACATTTCCATTTTGTAGTTCCTGCAAAAACTCCGTGTAAGAAGTTTCCTTTGTACTCATGCTGTTGTAACTATCACTAAAATACGACATAATCAAAAGCGCAATTAATGTAAACATAATAAACACTAATGCGTTCTGACCATTTGGTTTTTTTGGACCATTGCCGTTATTATTTCCATTATTATTTCCGTTGTTATTTCCACTTCCATTTGGGCTATTGTTTTCTGGTCCAAATTCCGGATTGTTATATTCGTTTGGATTGCTCATATTTCCTCCATTTTTGCTAATCGTACAATTATTCATTATATCGAAAAAAGCCTATAAAATCAACATTTTCACTATGAACTTTTCGTATTCTTTATAAACTTTTTATAACTTCTCTCTTACATCTGATGGCGCACTACCTGATACTCATCTCCCGACTTATAATATGGACAATTTTTATAACTACTTTGTATAAAGCGAGCCAGGTCATCTTCATCCATATTTACAGAACAATAATAGCATTCATCCTCATCATCATATTCGTTGTATGCGCAAAAATCACAATTTGTTTGCATCATTTTTCTCCTCTCATATTTACGTCGTCCCGCCTGATTATGAAACGGCTCCCTGCCTTCGCAACGTCGCCTTTTTCATTTCATGCGTGACGACTTACATTTGACAAAAAAACACTATACAAACTGATTGAGATTTTTGTCATATGTATAGTTAATACTCTTTAGTTTGTTTTCTATCCTATCAGCCTCTATCATATGCGCTTTCGCCAACTCCTCCAAACTTGGATAAACATCTCGCAACTGCGTATTGACTACACTCAGTAGCATGACTGGGTCTTTTGGTAAACTCATACTGTCATCTCCTTATTTATACTGCGAAACCACCTTCGCCAGATAATCTACATAACTCTCTCGCACCTCTTCTGGTGCTACGATTTTGACACGGTCTCCAAGACCTGCCAACCAGCCAAAGAACTGTGAGCTGACTGACACATCCATGCGTGCCATGATGTGTTCTTCATCTTCTTTTCGTATTGCAATTTCGGTTCCGAATTTATCTACTAAAATGCCTACCATGCCATTTTCGCAGAGCAGACGCACCGTCTTTTCTTCTCCAGCAAACATACCAAAGGTTTTCTTTGAAAACTTTACCATATCCATTGCATCAAACACTTCTCTTCCTGTACGCTCTTCTTCCGCAAGCGTTACATTTAACATTTTATCGACACGGTAATGTTTCATCAAATGCGCTTCTTCATCGAATGCCAACATATAATAATTCTCATCATCCCAAGTCAGTTTCCAAGGACTAACTTCATAGAACGTACCCTCTTTTCGCAAGCTCATTTTCTTGTTTACATCCCATTCAAAATACTGGAACTGAATTTTCACATTACGGGAAATCGCCGTGTGTATCAGGTCGACATTGTAATATATATTTTCATTATTCGCTTTACTACGACCAATAATCTCCACCTGACGCTGCATGCCTTTGGCATCATACTTACTCACTAGTGTTTCCAACTTCCCGATTAATTCACGAGATTTTTTCTCTGTAATAAACTTGGAAGATTGCACCAAATCTACCAAAAGTTTTACTTCTGCTAACTCAAACTGTCGACTCGCTAACATATATCCACCACGATGCTCATCGGAGCGAATGATATCCATGCCAAAGTCATTTAAAGTATCAATGTCATTATAAATACTTTTTCTTTCTGCTTTAATTCCTTGCGAATTCAAATATTCGATTAATTGTGGTGTTGATACCGCATGATGTTCATCTGTATTTTCCATCAAATATTTTGCAATTTGTAGTAGTTTCTGTTTCTGGTTCTCTGATTTTGGCATTTCTTCCTCCAAATACATCTGACCGATAAGACGGACAGTTTTATATCACTCACAGTTTATCATACCCCCATAACAGTTGCAAATAAAAGAGAAGTAAATTCTATGTAAAATTGTCATCTCGCCTTTCCATTAAATTTGCAAAGTGATATAATTTACATAATAATACATTACAAAAGGGAAGGGAGTTTAGACAATGTATGATGTAGCGATTATCGGCGCTGGCGTCATCGGAAGTGCTATCGCGAGAGAACTTTCGAAATATGATGTAAACGCATGTGTCATTGAACGCGATGAGGACGTATGCTGTGGCACATCCAAAGCCAATAGTGCAATTATCCATGCAGGATTTGACGCAAAACCTGGTACACTGAAAGCAAAATTAAATGTACGAGGCAATGAAATGATGGATCAGTTATCCAAAGATTTGGATATACCATTTAAAAGAAATGGTTCTTTGGTAGTTTGTACCAAGGATCAGGATCCAAAAGGATTAGAGGAGCTGTTAGAAAAAGCAAAGGCAAATGGCGTTCCAAGATGTCGTATCTTAGACCGCGAGGAACTGATTGCCATGGAACCAAACTTAAGTGATGACGTAGTGGCAGCATTCCATGCTCCAACAGGTGCAATCGTTTGTCCATTCCATATGACAATGGCATTTGCAGAAAACGCATATGAAAACGGCGTAGAATTTTTCTTAAATACGCGAGTAGAAAAAATCGAAAAAGTCTCTGAAGGTTATGTGATTACCACAGACAAAGAGACCTTCGAAGCAAAAGCAGTTGTCAATGCAACTGGCGTATACGCAGACGAATTTAACAACATGGTTAGCGAAAGAAAATTAAAAATAATTGCTCGTAAGGGCGAATACATGCTTTTGGATAAGCAGGCAGGCTGTCATGTAAACCAAACAATCTTCCAGCTTCCAAGCAAAATGGGTAAAGGTGTATTAGTAACTCCTACCGTACACGGAAACTTATTAGTAGGACCTACTGCTTCTGATATTGAAAACAAAGAAGGCGTAGATACTACTCAGAAATATTTAGATTCCTTGGGACCAACTGCAGCACGTTCTGTAAAAAACGTCCCACTTCGTCAGGTAATTACCAGTTTCGCAGGACTTCGTGCCCATGAAGTAAATGGCGATTTCGTTATCGGTGAAGCAGAAGATGCACCAAACTTCTTCAATGCTGCCGGCATTGAATCCCCAGGTCTTTCTTCTGCACCTGCTATCGGCGAATACTTAGCAGAAATGATTGCAGAAAAACTTACCTTAGAAAAAAAAGAAAACTTTAAAGGAACTCGAAAAGGCATCCTAAATCCCGAAACGCTTACTATAGAAGAACGTAATGCCTTAATCAAAGAGCAGCCAGCCTACGGCAATATCATCTGCCGATGCGAAATGATTTCAGAGGGAGAAATCTTAGACGCCATCCATCGTCCACTTGGTGCACGTTCTCTTGATGGTGTGAAACGTCGTACCCGTGCTGGTATGGGACGTTGTCAAGCAGGCTTCTGTTCCCCAAGAACCATGGAAATCCTTGCACGTGAAGTTCCAATGGGAATGAATGAAATCACAAAGAACGGTGGCAAATCTACATTTATTGTAGGCACCAAT
>CAZVOY010000105.1:0-5279 GCA_964628865.1 uncultured Lachnobacterium sp.
TCAAAATCAATAACCTTGGCGTAAGCTTTGGGGAACAGGTTGTATTAAAAGATGTCAATCTGCATATTCATTGTGGCTCCTTAAATGCCATTATTGGAAAGAATGGTGCCGGGAAATCTACCTTGGTACGTGCGATTCTAAAGGATGTGCCAACAGCGGGAACCATCGAATACCGTGATACCAAGAATGGTAAGATGAAAGATTTAAAGATTGGGTATGTGCCGCAGTCGATTAATATTGAAAAGAACACACCACTTAGTGTTTACGACTTAATCGCAAGCTATGAATATCACTATCCAGTGTTTTTACCTAAAAATAAAAGAATTTATGAGGAAATCAAAAACCATTTGGAAACCTTTGAGGCAGCAGACTTGATTGATAAACAAGTGTGTAATTTATCTGGAGGCCAGCTTCAGAGAGTACTTTTGTCCATGGCGATTATGGACAAGCCAAAGCTCTTGCTTTTGGACGAGCCGGTTTCTGGTATCGATAAAAATGGTATGGAGCTTTTTTATAAGACCATTACCTATTTGAAAAATCATTATGATTTGGCAATTATTTTGATTTCCCATGATTTGGAATATGTAAAACAGTATGCAGACCATGTGGTACTTTTGGACCAGACCATTTTGAAACAGGGAACTGTAAAGGAAGTGTTCGAAAGTCCAGAGTTTGCAAGTGTGTTTTCGGTTGCAAATGAAGAAAGCTGGATACACGGTATGAATGCTAAGCGTAATTTAACTTGGGAAGAGGGAGGTGGCATAAATGATTAATTGGACCTCCTGGTTAGATTATGGTTTTATGCAAAACGCCTTGCTGGCGGTGTTGATTATTACTCCGCTTTTTGGTATCTTAGGAACCATGATTGTAAATAAGAAGATGGCGTATTTTTCGGATGCGTTAGGACACTCAGCGTTAACAGGCATTGCAGTCGGTGTGGTGTGTGGAGTGCAGGATACTACGCTTTCGATGGTGATATTTGCAGTGATATTTGCATTGCTTTTAAACAAAATTAGTAGTAGTAATGTGGCATCCAATGATACCATTATTTCCGTGTTTTCTTCCTGTTCCGTGGCAATTGGTTTGGCAATTCTATCGGCAGGGGGCAATTTTAGTAAGTATTCTTCTCTTTTGGTAGGAGATATCTTAAGTATCACGCAAGAAGAAATCTTGTATTTGATCATTATCTTTGTCATCACTGTTTTGTTCTGGATATTTGGATTCAATTTTTTGAATTCCATTTGTATACACCGAACGGTGGCAAAGAGCAAGCAGATTCCTGTGAAACTTATGGACAATTTGTTTGCAGTTTTGATAGCATTAATAGTCATGTTATCTATTAAGTGGGTTGGCATTTTAATTATCAATGCACTTTTGATTTTGCCTGCAGCATCTGCGAGAAATATTTCTTGTAACATGAGAGAATATCATCTGTTTTCAATGATATTTTCCTTGTTCTCAGGTGTGGTAGGGTTAGTAGTATCATATTATACAAACGTGGCGACTGGACCAATGATTGTAATTATTGCATCCATAATTTATTTTGCCACATATTTTTATAGGAGACGAAAATAAATGAATTTAAAAGCTGTTTTATTTGATTTAGATGGAACTTTACTTCCAATGGATCAGGAAGTATTTGTAAAAACTTATATGGGAACCATGGGCAAGAAACTTGTGCCACATGGATATGATCCAGAGATGCTGAAGAAAGCAATTTGGGGCGGAATTAAAGCGATGAGAAACAATGATGGTTCTTGTAAAAATGAAGAAGCCTTTTGGAAGGTGTTTACATCCGTTTTTGGTGAGCAACCTGAAGAGAAAATTGCCATTTTCGAGGAGTACTATCGCAACGAATTCCAACAGGTAAAAGATGTGTGTGGATATAACCCAGAGTCAGCAAAGACTGTTCAAAAGATTCGTGAAAAAGGATATGGTGTCGTATTGGCGACAAATCCGCTTTTTCCAAGTATTGCAACAGAAAGTCGAATGAGATGGGCGGGACTTTCTCCAGAAGATTTTGACCTTTATACGACTTATGAGAATTCTTGTTATTGTAAACCTAATCTGGATTATTATAGAGAAATTTTAGGAAAATTAGATCTTTTGCCAGAAGAGTGTTTGATGGTAGGTAATGATGTTTCGGAAGATATGGTTACCGAAGAACTTGGTATGAAAGTGTTCTTGCTTACCGCAGATTTAATCAATGATGAAGGTAAAGATATTACGAAATATCCACAAGGAGATTTTGGCGATTTGTTGGCATATATTGATCGTTTAAATTCTTAATCTTGCTTTGACTTATAGGGTATCTTATTGTAGAATTATATATGTGTAATTCTGCAATAAGATACCTTTATTTTTTGAATAAAGGCTGAGTGAAATACATATACGATAAAACAAAATAAAGTTCAAAAGGGAGGACTTTTTATGGCATATCATGTAATGGATGAAGCGAATCGTTGTTTGAATTGTAAGAAACCTATGTGTATGGAAGGTTGTCCAATTCACACACCTATTCCAAAGGTTATTTCACTTCTCAAAGAAGGAAAAATTGACGATGCAGGTTGGATGCTTTTTGAAAACAACCCACTGACTACAGTTTGTAGTATTGTTTGTAATCATGAAAATCAGTGTGAGGGAAATTGTGTTCTCGGCAGAAAAGGCAGTCCTGTACATTTTTCAGCGATTGAAAATTATATCTCAAGTACCTATAGTTCCAAGATGACCAAAGGACCAGCAGAGTCTAATGGAATGAAAGTTGCTATCGTTGGTTCTGGACCAGCAGGGCTTACGATTTCGGTTCTCCTTGCTAGAAAAGGATATCAGGTTACAATTTTTGAAGGTAAAGATAAGATTGGTGGAATTCTTCGTTATGGTATTCCAGAGTTCCGTTTGCCAAAGAGTATTATCGATGATTTTGAATATCGACACTTGGTATTAAAAGATATCAAAATTCGTCCAAATACAAGTATTGGTGCAGCGATTACCGTAGAGGATTTATTCCGTGATGGATATAAGGCTGTATTCGTAGGAACTGGTGTATGGCGTCCAAATACACTCAAGATTAAAGGGGAAACATTAGGACATGTTCACTATGGTATCAACTACCTTTATAGTCCAGCCAGCTTCCATTTAGGAGATCACATTATCGTTATCGGTGCAGGAAATGCAGCTATGGATGTTTGCCGTACCGCACTTCGTAATGGCGTACGTAAAGTAGAATGTTTCTCTGTGACAGATGGTGTAGCAGCAAGCAAGCATGAATTTGAATATGCCGAATTAGAAGGTGTAGAATTCCATTACTGCAAGATGCCAGTAGAAATTACCGAAGAAGGTGTCATTTTTGCAGATACTGAAGTGGGCGAAGATGGTAGCGTAAACAAAATCGAAGGTACAGAAAAACTGTATCCAGCAGATAATGTTATGGTATCTATCAGCCAGGGACCTGCAAACAAACTTATGAACACAACCGAAGGCTTGAAAGCAAACGAGCGAGGTCTAATCGCAACAGATGACAAGGGTCACACTTCACTCCCTGGCGTATTTGCCAGCGGCGACGTAGTAAAGGGTGCTCGTACGGTAGTAGAAGCCGTTAAGTATTCAAAGATCGTAGCAGAAGCTATGGATGAATATATGCAGGGCTTGTCTAAAGAGGAAAAATAATAGATTCCAGTTTGGAAAGGTAAAATTAGTATGAAAATTTTAATCAAAGGTGGTCGCGTTTTAAATCCAGCTACCAGCATGGATGAAATCGCAGACGTATTGGTCGAAAATGATAAAGTTGTTGCCATTGAAAAAGAAATCAAAGACACAGCAGACAAGGTGATTGACGCAGCTGGTAAATATGTCATGCCAGGTTTTATCGACTTGCATGTACATTTCCGTGATCCAGGTCTTACACACAAAGAAGACATTTTTACAGGTATGGCTGCAGCGGCACATGGCGGATACACAACAGTACTCGCTATGCCAAATACGAAACCAGTGGCAGATACTGCCGAGGTGATCACTTACGTACATGATAAAGCAAAAGAAGGAAATTGTATCAATGTATATCAGGTAGGTGCAATTACAGTAGGACAGGCCGGTTCAGAGCTTTCTGACATCAGAGGAATGGTAGAAGCAGGTTGTCCAGCGCTTAGTGAAGATGGAAAATCCGTTATGAATGCAAACCTTTATCGCGATGCAATGAAGCTTGCGGCAGAATTAGATGTTCCAATTCTAGCACATTGTGAAGATATCAATATGGTAAACGGCGGCTGTGTAAATGCAGACGCAAAGACAAAAGAAATGGGACTTCCAGGTATTACCAATTCTGTAGAAGATGTCATCGTGGCTCGTGATATTTTAATTGCAAAAGAAACTGGTGCCAGACTTCACCTTTGCCATTGTTCTACAGAGGATTCTGTAAAAATGGTAAAGGCTGCAAAAGAAGAAGGTTTGCCAGTATCCGCAGAGGTTTGTCCACATCACTTTGTTTTAACATCGGATGATATTACAGACCCAGCCAATACAGATTTCAAAATGAACCCACCGCTTCGTACTCGTGAAGATGTGGATGCTTTGAAACAGGGCTTAAAGGATGGCATTATGGAAGTGATTTCTACAGACCATGCGCCACACACAGCAGAAGAAAAAAATACCATTATGCAGAAAGCTCCATTTGGTATCGTAGGCTTGGAAACAGCAGCTTGCCTTACTTATTCGGAATTGGTTCTTGGTGGTTATTTCACACCAATGCAGATGGTTGCTGCTATGAGTTATAATCCAGCTCAGGTAATGAAATGGGACAAGGGTGATATCCAGCCAGGCAAGGTTGCAGATGTAGTCATTTTCGATCCAAATGTAACTTACAAAATCGATAAAACTACCTTTGCTTCCAAAGGACAGAACACTCCATTCCATGGTTATGAAGTAACTGGTAAGGTAGTATGTACTATCTGTGATGGACAGGTAGTGTTCGAAGCGTAGAAAAAGTATAAAACTTTTCAAAATTAGATTTTGAAAAAGAACATATAGAACAGAAAGGGAATCAATCATGATTAACAAACTTGTATCAAAAATCCAGAAAACAAACGCTCCTATCGTAGTAGGTCTTGATCCAATGCTTAACTACATTCCAAAGCATATTCAGGACAAGGCATACGCAGAATTTGGTGAAACACCAGCTGGTGCTGCAGAAGCTATCTGGCAGTACAACAAAGCAATCGTAGATGCAACTTACGATTTAATCCCAGCTGTAAAACCACAGATTGCTATGTACGAACAGTTCGGCG
>CAZVOY010000106.1:0-5218 GCA_964628865.1 uncultured Lachnobacterium sp.
GTAAAGCGGTTTCTTCACCACATACGAACGCACCAGCACCTAAACGGATATGTGCCTGGAAACTAAATCCAGAACCCATAATATTTTCACCTAAAATACCGATTTCGTTCATCTGCTTAATTGCATTATTCAAACGATTTACAGCAGTTGGATATTCGGCACGTACATAGAAGTAACCTTCTGTTGCACCAATTGCATAACCAGCAATCATCATACCTTCGATTACTGCAAATGGGTTACCTTCAAGGATAGAACGATCCATGAACGCACCTGGGTCACCTTCGTCACCGTTACATACTACATATTTCTGATCAGCCTGGCTTGCATAAGCAAATGACCATTTACGACCTGAAGGGAAGCCACCGCCCCCACGGCCACGGAGACCTGATGCAAGAACTTCATCAAGTACTTCCTGCTGAGTCATAGATAATGCACGTTTTAAACCTACGAATGCACCACAACCCATAGCTTCATTGATATCTTCAGGGTTAATGATACCACAGCCATGTAATGCAATTCTCTTTTGCTTTTTATAGAATGTAATATCTTCCTGTTTTGTAACTTTTTCCTGTGTAGCAGGATCTACATAAAGAAGACGTTCTACAATTTCTCCATTGATAATATCTGTTTCAAAAATTTCTTCTACATCTTCAATCTGTACTAAACGATACAAGGTATCTTCTGGATAGATTTTAACGAAAGGTCCTTGTGAACAGAAACCAAAACATCCTACGATATTAACCGTTACTTTATCTTCCATATTCTTTTCAGCGATTAACTCTTCGAATTTTTCTTTAATTCCCATTGAGTTCGATGAAAGACAACCTGTACCACCACATAATAAAATCGCACGTTTTCCGTTTGAACCATCGATTTTACTATTTAATGCGTCTTCACAACTACAGATTTTTGCTTTTAATTCGTCAAAATTATTCATTAGTTTGCACCTCCCATTGCACGATATTCTTCAACAATAGGTTCCACCATATCAACTGTAAGTTTAGGATATACTTTACCATTGATTGTAACTGCTGGAGCGATACCACAAGCACCGATACAACGTAATGCATCGATTGTAAATAAACCATCTTTTGTGGTTTCACCTGGTCCAATTTCTAAAAGTTCTGAGAACTTGTCAATAATCTGCTGAGCACCCTTAACATAACAAGCGGTTCCCAAACAGCATCCAATTACATATTTTCCCTTTGGTTCTAAAGAGAAAAATGAATAGAAAGTAACTACTCCATAAATCTCTGCTACAGAAATTCCTGTCTTTTCAGATACGAGTTCCTGTACATCCAAAGGAATATAACCATATTCATTCTGGATATCACTTAAAATCATCATTAGCGGAGTTTTTTCATTTGCATATCTATCACAGATTTCACAAATCATTTTAACGCCAGCTTCACTGATATGAGCCATTTTCATTCCTCCTAAAAAAATTTATAACAGACTCTATTTCACTGTTTCTTTTATATAAATGTGCCGAGTTTGAATTATAGCACTTTTTTCCATAAATTGCAAAGGAAAATGCAGAATTTGTCAAAAAAATAACGAGCATCCATATCTGTCGCTTAGCGACGCCAACTGGATGCCCGTAATTATTATGTATTATTCAATTTATGGTCTTAAACTCATACCGCCTTCGAGCATGATTGTTTCACCTGTCATGTACTTGAAGTCAGGGTTTGCTAACTGTACACAAACACGACCAATTTCTAATTCAGGATCACCGAAATGTCCCATTGGTGGAACCTGCCAATTTTTCTTAAATGACTCTGGATAAGCTTTTTTGTATTTTTCAATCTGAAGTGTCCAAGCCAATGGACAAATACTATTTACTGTAATACCATCTTCCGCCCATTCTGTAGCAGCTACACGAGTAAGAGCTCGAATGCCTTCTTTTGAAGCACCGTTTGCAGCCTGACCAAATCCACCTGCCATAGCCGCACTTGATGCAAAATTGATTACAGTTCCCTGTGTTTTAGCTAAATATGGATAGCACTCTCTCATATAGAAGAAAGTAGCATATAAACCAGAATAAATAGCCAAATCAAACTGTTCTACTGTATGTGCAGCAAGTGGAACGCCAGCTTCTGAAGCCTGTGCATTATTAATAAGAACATCAATACGTCCAAATTTTTCAACAGCTTCTTTTACTACATTTTCAACGATTTCTTCGCTTTCTTTATCATTTTTAATATTAGCAGTAAAGGTCAACACTTCAATGCCATATAATCTTTCTAATTCTTCTTTTGCATCAGCTAACTTCTGTTCATCACGTCCAGTAAGAACTAGATTACAACCTTCTTTTGCATATGCTGTGGCAATACCATAACCAATAGATCCACAAGTTCCGTCTTTTAGAACTGTTTTACCACCACCTGTGATGATTGCTGTCTTGCCTGTTAAATGTCCCATATGTATCTCCTCCTAACAAGATCCGTTTCTATTCGTTAACTAAACGAAACCCCCGTTTCACGTTTAGTAAATCTTTTGTTTATTATAACATTATTTTTCTTAATATTCCACTTATTTCTAAAATAAAAAAGAGTCCAATTTTGGACTCTTTTTGGGTGTACATCCTATTTTATTTATTCCTTAATCCAATCATTTAATAATTCAATGACTTCCTGATAATTCTTAGATTTAACCATAGGATTTCGTTTTAACTGATTCATGGCATGCATATATTGTTTATTGGATTTTTCCATAACTTTTTTACGATGAAGTTCCAGTTTTTCTAAGATTTCCACACGATCTGGCAATTCATCAAATTCTGGAAGAAGAATATATTCCTTAATCTTATTGATACGTTCTTCATTCTTCCAGCGTAATCGCTCTACATTATATGTAACATTCTCTCTCACACTATGCTTCATATCCTGCCAATCGTCCCTATCTGGGATTGGAGTAAATGCAACAATTGCATCAAATCTACGTTCCAGACGTTTCATAGTCTTATTATTTTCAGACAAAGCTTCGAGAATATCTCGTAACTCCATTGCCTCGTTGAAAGATACTGTAGTATCGCAGGAAAATGCTATAATAACTACAACCGCAAGAATTTCACATATTGATTGTGGTATCTTCATCATAAAGCCATCTACTGGTACATGGATAACCTGCACTAACAACACCGAAAAAAATCCCCAGAATAAGGATATGAAAAGACATATATGCCCACGATAATTTAGTGGTAAATGACTATAATCCCAGTATTTTACCTTAAACAAGCGTTCCATAAGGGTTCCTGTTATTAATTCAAATAGGGTTGCTGTTAATGCTCCTATGAAAAATACTGCATAGGTATTTTCACTGAATGGTAACGTTGCTAGTAATATGGATATTGCCGCAAATCCATAAATCGGTATAATCGGACCATGTAAAAACCCTCTGTTTATAAACTTCCACTTTTTATTTTTCCATGCTCCCTTTATCGAAACGAAAAAACATTCCCATATCCATCCTACAAAAGCATAGCAAAAGAAAAATAAAATCCATTGTGTTATTGTATAACTGTACATTCGTTTACTCCATAATTATATAATGCAAGTATATTTATCATCTTTAATGTTTTATCGTAAAAAAATATGCAATAATTTTTTATAAAAATTATTACTATATGGCTGGTAACGCATTGGCATATCCATCCACGTCTTTTTATCTACGATAGACTTGGTATGAGAAAAGGCATCAAAACCAACTTTTCCATGATAGCTTCCCATACCACTTTCACCAACACCACCAAATCCCATTTCGCTGGTAGCAAGATGAATTACAACATCATTTACACAGCCGCCACCATAGGAAAGCTCTGTCGTAACGCGTTTGATGTGTTTCTTATCTGCCGAAAAGATATAAAGAGCCAATGGCTTATCTTTTTCTTTTAAATCATCCATCACTTGTTCAAAACTATCGAATGTGAGAATCGGCATGATTGGACCAAAGATTTCTTCTCCCATGACTGCATCTTCCTCTGTTACATCAACCATAACGGTAGGTGCAATCCTACAGGTCTTTGCATTACACTCACCACCGAAAACGACCTTATTTTCATCAATCAAACCACACAAACGTGTAAAATGTTTTTCATTTACAATTTTTCCGTAATTTTTATTTTCCAATGGCATATCACCAAACTGTTGCTTGATCTGCTTTACAACTTCTTTTACAAATTCATCTTTTATAGAACGCTCGCAAAGAATATAATCAGGTGCAACACAAGTCTGTCCACAGTTTAGAAATTTTCCAAATACGATACGTTTTGCCGCCAGCTTAATGTTTGCAGTTTTGTCTACAATACACGGACTTTTTCCACCAAGTTCAAGAACAACAGGCGTTAGATTTTCTGTAGCATGACGAAGCACCTCTTTACCAACCGCCTGACTTCCAGTAAAGAAAATAAAGTCAAACTTCTGTTCCAAAAGTGCTGTGTTTTCTGCTCTTCCACCTGTAACTACTGCAACATATTCTGGATTAAAACATTCTTTAATAATTTTCTCCATCATCTTGCTGGTTTCTGGTGAATAAGCACTCGGTTTTACAATAACGGTATTTCCTGCGGCAATGGCATCTACAAGTGGATCTATTGTCAGCAGAAACGGATAATTCCAAGGACTCATAATTAATGTATTTCCATAAGGAACTGCCTGTGTATAGCTATGAGACGCAAATTGTGTCAATGGTGTATGTACCGTATGCTTTTTTGCAAACTTTTTTGTATGGTGAATCATATAAGAAATCTCAGAAAGAACCAACCCTGTTTCACACATAAATCCTTCAAACTGACTTTTTCCCAAGTCACTTTTTAACGCTTCGTTAATTTCATTTTCATATTTTTTTATGGCTGTATACAGTTTTTTCAACTGTTCAATACGGAAGTTTACTGAAATGGTAGCACCACTCTTATAAAATTTGCGTTGCATTTCCAATAAATTTTGAATTTCTTGATTTGTCATATTCTATACTCCATTTTAATGTTATCCCAGTTATCCTCTCGCCTATCTATCCATATGTTCTACAACAATGTCATAGACTTCACCCAAAGAGGCATCATATTCTAGTCAATCACATATACATTGCTGGAAATTATAGCACTAAGCTCCATGAATAACAATGTACCAAAGTATAAAATTTTTCTTTAAAAAATATAAAAAGACTGAAAACCCTAATCTCATTTAGGATTTTCAGCCATTTCATTTTAGTGCTTAAA
>CAZVOY010000107.1:0-5217 GCA_964628865.1 uncultured Lachnobacterium sp.
TTTTAAAGAACAAAAACAAAATTTTAGCGATTATCCTGATTGTATTAGTTGTGATTATCTGTATTGCAGGTATCACATTGTTTAATCAGAATTCGCTTACTCAGACAAATGATACATGGACACATGAAGCAGGACAAAAACTCGAGTTGGATGCTGCAGACTTCTTCAATGTGAATAAAAGCAAAGCAAAGCAGATCAGATTACTTTTGATATTTCAAAAGTGGATGTAGATACCGTAGGAGAATATGTCGCAACTGCAACTTTTAAAGAAAAAACTTTTGATATCAAAGTAAATGTAGTCGACACAACCGCACCTATGGTAGAATTTGCTTCCCGTGTCATCTTTACCAATGACCTTGAAAACACAGACTTTACTAACGTATACGAAGCTGTCTATGAGGCCTCTGAATACACGTCAAAGCTTATCCGTTTTGAATATAGTGAAAATCTGCAAGTGATGGATGAAACTGCCGTAAATGACCTTGAAAACACAATTCCAGTACCATGTGATGAAGAGGAATTAAAGGCAATTGGAACAGAGGACATTCCTACTGAACCTGGTGTGTATCGCAGCGTATTAGAAATCGCAGATGAGCATGGAAACGTAGTATTAGAAGAAGTGTATGTAGTCTATGATACAACTGGCGCGCTTATAGAAGATACACCAGATAAGGTTGTATATGTAGAAACAGAGGAAGAACTTGCATCAGAGCCAACTGTAGATAAAAATGATTATGTTATCACAGATAATGTAGATGGTACAATTAGTGCGGAAAAAATCATTACAGAATTAGAATTACGTGATGCCGATAAACATGAATGGCTCGTACATGTATCCTATACAGATAGAGCTGGTAATGAAAGCAAAGCAGACTTCCTTATTACAGTAAAGAAAGCAAGCGCGTCTAGTTCAAATGCTGGTAGCTCAAATAGCGGAAGCTCAAGTAGTGGTGGAAGTACAAACTCACAAGCTTCTGCTTCGAGTAATCAAACAACAGACACTTGGGTTCCAACAGATGATGAAAATGATATTTCACCATATGAACAGATGGTTATCGATGCAGGGTATGGAAATGTAGTACAGATTGATTCTAGTACTTATGCTGTTCTTATGCAAAATTCGGATCATACAATTAATGGAATGAAAGGAAGTAGTATTTTAAGTTCGTATCTTGCCGAAAGAGGATTATATTCTAACCACATTCAAGGTGGTTGGATTGATTCTGATAACGGTTGGTATTGGTACACAGCAGAAAATGTAGTTCCGATTGATACATCAGGAAACGATTGGAACGGAGATGGAACCATCGAATTCATTGATTAAATAAGGATAGAAAATAAATATTTATATAACTAAGGCGTACCGAATTTCGGTACGTCTTTTTATATCAAAAAATAGGAGGATTCCATATGAAAAGAAAACGAAAATTTAAAGCAGGCGTCATTGCACTTGTTTTACTATTTTCTATGATACTGCCTTTCCTTCAAACCGAAGAAACAAAGGCAGCTAACAGTTATAGTAATGCCAAAATTTTTTATGAAAGCACAGGGTTGTTAGGAAAATCTTATCACGCGGAGATGATTAATGGAACTATCTATTATGCGACAAAAGCAAAACTAGCTAGCTCTAGTTCAAACCTTCGATACCACACACTTGGTTTTGATATTGAACTCTCAGGTAACGGTCATACTGTTTCTATTGGAGTACAGAGAACAGGTGGTTCTATGATTGAAATTGATAGTCAAAAGGATGGAACATATGAGTATATTTTGTATGCAATAGACGACGATATGTTGTTTAATCTCATCAGTAGAGCAAATCCATCCGAATCATCCTATGTATTAAACTCCTCGGAAATATATGTGAGAATGGATGCTATTCTAACCACAAAAAAAGGTAGTACCTTAGCTGGTGGAGTATCTGAAAATGGTTCCGGTGGACTTAATGAATGGGGAGATGTTTATCACTTAAAAGATAGTTCCGATTTATCTGATTTAAAAGATATTTTTAGCGGACATAAGTTTGATAGTTACAAAGAAATTGAAGAGACACTCGAAAACTACCTCCTCCAAATCCGCTACGGAGCTAACGGCACCTCAGCTGCAAACACAAGTTGTAGTTCTACTGTTACCGTAGGTAATGGGTATCGCTTAGTAAACTATACAGAAAACGGTATTACCTATCCATACCTTTTGTATGCAAATGGTGGACTATGTACGACTTCCAGTCGTGTCCTAAATCCGATCACGCTCTTAAATCCTTCATCCGCAGGAATGAGCAAAACTGGGTATCATCTAAATACAGGACAGGAATGGATTACAGACACGGGCGTGGTTTTATCAGCAAATCGAACGTACATGCCAAAGGAGATTGAACCTGCGGTCGGATATCGAAATGCCAACATCTTTCTCTACGCCAACTGGCAACCAAATACCTATAGCGTTGTTTATAACGCCAATGGTGGAACAGGCTCTATAGCCTCATCCCTCTTTAGCTATGATACTTCAGGTACTTTGCGTGCCAATACCTACACCAAAACAGGTTACTATTTAGAACCAGGCGCCGAATGGAACACGAAAGCAGATGGAACTGGTACAAGCTATAGCTCAAATGAAGTAGTAAAAAATCTAAGCTCTACCGATGGAGATAAGATTACGCTTTACGCCAACTGGAAACCGATTGTCGTAATGATTAGTGTCGACAAAGAGGGCGGTACTGGTGGCACCGATTCTTTTTACCAAAAATATGCCACGGGCTTTTATAAAGAATATGCTTCGATAAACCGCATATCCTCCCTTACGACACCTTCAAGGACTGGATATCATTTCCTAGGCTATTACAGTACTTTTTACGGTCTAGGCACACAAATTGTAAATGAAAAAGGTTCGATTCAGATTCCAACAACCTATTATCTTAAAGACAGTATCATTTACGCCAACTGGCAACCAAAGACTTATACCGTTACCCTTGACAAGCAAGGTGGTCTTGGTGGCTCCAATTCGGTTACTGCTACCTATGACGAAGTGCTTCCTTTCGCAGAAGCACCGATAAAAACTGGTTACTCTTTCAAAGGATATTATACGAAACCGAATGGTCAGGGAGAGCAATACTACAATGAATTTATGGTATCGGATATCATTTACCAAATCGACAGCCATATGACACTCTACGCTTACTGGGTAGATGAAACACCACCACAAACCTACCTGGTAGCAAACATCAACGAGTGGACCAATCGCGAGATTACACTTACCACAAGTGCCTATGACTACGGCGTAGGTCTCTCTAATCTAGCGTTGTATCAAAACGATGTACTAGTCGCTGAACAAACCGACTTAGATGGTGCTAAAACATGTTCCTTTACATTTGCGAATGACAAAGAAGGTGTCATTACCTACAAAGCCATCGCTACAGATCTAGAAGGAAACACGACAGAAATCTATGCGGTCGTAAAATACGATACCAAAGCACCTGAAGGAGAAGTCGTTGAATTTATTTTAGACGATGGAAAAGTTACCATCATCGTAGATGTAACTGATATCAACGTACAGTAAAAATTGAAACAGGAGGAATTGTATGAAGAGAAAACGAAAATTTAAAATAGGTCTCATCATACCTATATTGTTATTATTTATGTTCGTGCTGTCCTTTCAAGAGGAAGAATTCCTAGCAGCCACAACAGGGTATCATACAGAAACACATTTTACACATACTTGGGATGATTACACAGAAGCAAATCAGTTAGATGGTGATTGTAATATTTGTGGAAATGCATCGGTGTGGTCTAATACTAAATACTATTGGTATAATTGTAATGGTGTAGCTTATTGTTGGCAAAATTATAGGTGTTCTATTTGTTCTGCATCAGGTAATGACGCTTGTGTAATAGATACAGGACCATGGAAAATAATAGAATTTTATCCAGGTTGGAGTTATGAAACATTTATAGCAAACTTACCGCAAACGCTATATTGTCTAGGTTATGATGTAGCAAACACATATGATGTGAAATATAATGGCAATGGTGCAACCAGTGGTACAATGAGTAACAGTACACACACATATGATACTGCTAAAAACTTAACATCAAATGGATATAAAAAAACGGGCTATACTTTCCAGGGTTGGTCAACCAGTTCTACAGCGACAACAGCTACCTATAAGGATTCGGCATCCGTGAAAAATTTAACTTCTACCAATGGTGCTACTGTGAATCTATATGCCATTTGGAAAGCAAACTCTTACACGGTAACATTTTTAGGAAATGGCGGAAGTCCTACTTCTTCCACGAAGAGCGTAACCTATAATGGCACTTATGGTACATTGCCGACACCAACACGAACGGGCTATACTTTCCTCGGTTGGTACACCGCTATAAGTGGAGGGACAAAGGTTACAAGTAGCACAAAAGTATCTATTACAAGCAATCAAAGTCTGTATGCTCATTGGCAAAGCAATGCATATACTGTCACGTATGATGGAAATGGTGGTACAAGTGAAAGCAACACCACAACCGTTTCCTATAATACTGCGGTCAACCTTAATGTAAAGGCTGAAAAAGACGGGTATGTATTTGTCGGTTGGAATACCAATCCTAATGCAACAAGTCCATTATCGTCCTATACAATGCCAGCGTCTAATGTAACACTATATGCCATTTACTCAATACCTGTTTCTGACGTGAAAGATGTATATCTAATGGTATGGCAAAAAGGAAATACCGACACAGTACGATCCTTTGCACTAGAAAAAACGGAGAGCAATTTTTTAGCATATACCTATAGTCTTTCTAATGTGGATTTCTCCAGTATCACAGAAGCTGGTACACTCGCCTATGCGATTGTAGCATGGGATAACGCAGGAAATTACCGTATCCTCGAAGAAAGCGAAGCTGCGCCAATCCCTACGCGCTATCTGCAGACAGTAAAGCATTATAAGTATGATATTATCCTACAGGACTGGATTTGGTTTGATACCACAACTGCAGAAAAGCTAGTAGGAGAAACCTTTACGCCTACGTACCTTGAGAAGCTTCCTAATGGATACAAGGCCGACCACATCGATGAAGCTTATATCGTTTCAGAAGGAAGCGAAAGCAGCGCTTACTATACACCGATTACCTATAAGCTCACCTTCGATGCCAATGGTGGAAGTGTAAGTCCCACCGAAAAGGAAATCATTTATCAGGATGTCTATGGCGAACTGCCTACTCCTTC
>CAZVOY010000108.1:0-5213 GCA_964628865.1 uncultured Lachnobacterium sp.
TTTTTGAAGAAATTCTAGATCAACTGGGACAGATGCCACTTCCTCCATATATCACACATCAGTTAAAGGATAAAAATCGTTATCAGACAGTTTATGCAAAGCATGATGGTTCAGCAGCTGCTCCTACAGCAGGCCTTCATTTTACTCCAGAGCTTTTAGAAGCAGTAAAAGCAAAAGGTGTAGAAATAGCTGAAGTAACACTTCACGTTGGACTTGGAACCTTCCGTCCTGTAAAAGAAGATAATTTATTGAATCATCACATGCATTCTGAGTTTTATAATATTGAACAATCCGAAGCAGACAAGATTAATAAGGCAAAAGCAGAGGGAAAACGTGTTATTTCTGTTGGTACGACCAGTACACGTACTTTGGAATCTGCGGCAGATGAAAATGGAAATTTAAAGGCTTGTAGTGGTTGGACAGAGATTTTTATCTATCCAGGTTATCAGTTTAAGGTAATAGACGGACTTATTACGAATTTCCATTTGCCTGAGTCTACATTAGTTATGTTAGTTTCGGCATTGGCAGGAAGAGAACATGTGCTTAATGCATATGCAAAAGCTGTTGAGGAACGTTATCGTTTCTTTAGTTTTGGTGATGCAATGTTTATTGCAGATATTGCCAGTAAGTAAAACTTGTAAAAAAAAGTAAATCATACTATCATATATATAGTAATAGAGAAATTAATTAGTTTATTAATGTATGGGGGATTTTGATATTATGAATTTAGATGAAAAAAGAAGAGACCGTCGACTTGATTTGGATGTTACCTTAGAATTAAGTCGTGTTGATGAAGCTGATGGTGTCACAACGGTAAAATTGTTACACGTAGACGTTACAGACTTATCTCATGGCGGAATTGGCTTTGTTGCTAATCAGGAATTACAGGTAGGCAGTATCTATAATACAAAACTTCAGATTTGGACCAAAGAAGTGATTGATGCATTTATTAAAATTGCTCGTTGTGATAAAACAGCAGATGGGTATTCTTATGGTGCAACTTTCGTTGGAATGATAGAATCTGATGCATTAAAGATTGATATCTATCAAATTATTTATGAACATGATGAAAATATGAAAGCGTAATTGTAGTATTAGATGGAAATGAGTATTAATGATATATATAAAGTAAAAAAAGTAGAACAACCTCATGATATAGTGACAAATGTTCCAGGCTCTAAGAGTATTACGAATAGAGCTTTGTTAATTGCTGCTCTTGCAGAAGGGACAAGTGTGCTCCATGGGGTTCTTTTTAGTGACGATTCCCGACATTTTATGCAGGCTTTATTTGATCTTGGGTTTCCAATTCATATAGATGAAGATAATGCAATTGTCACGATTGAAGGATTTGGTGGTAAAATTCCAAATGAAGAAGCAGAAGTTTATGTAGGTAGTGCAGGTACCGCTGCTCGATTTTTAACTGCTTTTCTAGGTTTATCAAAAGGTCGTTACCGCATGACTTGTTCAGAACAAATGAAAAAACGTCCAATGAAGGAATTGTTAGTTGCCTTGGAGGAAATGGGTGCTGAAATAATATATGAAGAAGAGCCCTATTGTTTTCCGTTTGTTATAGGAAATTTCGAATGTAAAAAGAGCAAGATTACCATAGATGTTGAAAAAAGCAGTCAGTTTTTAAGTGCATTGTTAATTAGTTCTGTTCTTTTACCATCGAATTTTATGATTAAAGTTTCTGGTAATCATGGAATGGCATATGTCAATATGACCATTCGTATGATGCAACAATTTGGAATCGGAATTGAAAAGACAATTACGGGTGCTTATCGTAGAAAATACGATGTGGGATATGAATCCAGAGAGTACATAATAGAACCGGATATTTCTGCTGCTTGTTATTTTTATGCACTGAGTCCGGTATTAAATGTTAATGTTAAGGTAAAAAATGTACATATGGATTGCCTTCAGGGTGATGTTAAATTTTTAAAGGTCTTGATTCGAATGGGATGCAAAATAGAAGAGGAAGAAGATGGTGTGCGTATGCTATCTCCACGTGATAGATTCTTAGGTGGTTCCTTTGATTTGTCCAGTTTCTCAGACCAGGCGCTTACATTAGCAGCAATTGCACCTTTTGCCTCATCAAAAGTATGTATTATGAATGTTGGTCATATTCGGTATCAGGAATGTGATAGAATTCATGCTATTGTATCAAACTTAAGCAAAATGGGTATAGCAGCGGTAGAACAGGGAAATAATGTGTTTATTTTGCCTGGGGAGCCAAAACCATGTACAATAGATACTTATGAAGATCATAGAGTTGCTATGGCATTTTCTTTAATAGGAACATTAATTGATGGTATTGAAATCAAGAATCCTTCTTGTACAAGAAAGACTTTTGAAAATTTCTTTGAAGTTTTAGAAAATAGCATATATTAAAATAAGCCCTCATTTGAGGGCTTATTTTATCTTCTATGTACAGTATAATTTTTTTCTTTTAATAATTCATGTGCTAAATCAACACTTGCCTCATCGTAGAATTCTATGTGTAAAACACCTTCTTCAAATTCACGATTATGAACAATCCCAATATTTTTAATTGATATTCCCTTAAAAGCTAAAATACTAGCGATGATTGCAATTCCACCAGCTTCATCGGCTAAATCAAGGAAGAGTTCATGCACTTGATTCTGTGAACGAATACCTTTCAAAGAAATTGAATCGCGGTAATCCTTCGCACGTTGAAATTTATCAATGAGCATTTGGGATTCTGAACACTGGATATTATCACGTAGTTCTTTTAGTGCAATAATATATTTATCCATTAAATCAACAATCGGAGCCTGATTTGTATTACAAATGTTTTCCCACATAACAGGAGAAGAGGAGGCGATACGTGTAATATCCTTAAATCCTCCTGCTGCAATAGTTTTCATGGTCTCATTTTCATCATCAATGTCTTTTACCAGATTTACCAAGGTATAAGCAATCATGTGAGGTAAATGACTAATGGAAGCGGTCGCATAGTCATGTGTTTCATAGTCTAATACCATAGGAATTGAACCTAATTCTTTTACAAATGAGTAGAATTCATCTATCTGTTGATTTGTTGATTCTTTTGTTGGCGTGATAATATAGTATGCATTTTCTAATAGGTATTCACTTGCGTTAGAAATTCCGGTTTTTTCAGAGCCCGTCATAGGGTGGCCACCGATAAATTGTTTTTCTAAACCAAGTGCGATTACATCGTTATGAATTTGGGTTTTTGTACTACCTACGTCTGTGATAAGAGTGTGTGATGAAACAACATCTTTTAGTTCTTTTAAATATTCTAGATTTTTTTCTACAGGGGCGCATAAAAAAATCAAATCGCAGTCAGCAAACGCAGAAATAGGAAGTAATTCATCATTTGAAATTAAACCCATATCATTTGCAATGTCTATAGTGCTTTTTCGATGAGCGGTTGCAATAATCTCACAATTAGGATGGTTTTGTTTTGTTTTTTTTGCAATAGAGCCACCGATAAGTCCCAGACCTATAAATCCAATTTTATCAAATTTCATATAAAATCCTCCTAGGACATAAAATATGTTATTGATTATACTTTATTTTACTGACAATTCCAAGTTGTAGATGTAAAATTCGAAATAATTATGTGCAAATAGCATAAAAGTGTTGTAATTTGTCTTGAGAATTAGTAAAATATAACCATATTATTTTTTGTGGGAGGTTTTTACAAATATGAATGTTTACACAACAGACAAAATTAGAAACGTTGTTCTTTTAGGACACGCAGGAAGTGGTAAAACTTCATTAGTTGAAGCTATGGCATATTTAGCTGGCATCACGAACAGAATGGGGACTGTTACAGATGGTAATACAATCAGCGATTATGATAAAGAGGAAATCAAACGTACTGTTTCTATCCATACTTCATTAGTGCCTATTTCTTGGGATGACGTAAAAGTTAATATCCTGGATACACCAGGTTCTTTTGATTTTGTCGGAGAAGTTGAAGAAGCTGTTTCAGTAGCTGATGCAGCGATTATTGTAGTTTCAGGTAAATCTGGTATCCAGACTGGAACAAAACGTGCTTGGGAAATCTGTGAAAAATATAATCTTCCAAGAATTATTTTTGTTACAGAAATGGATATTGATAACGCAAGCTATCGACAGGTTGTAGAAGATTTACAGGCTTTATACGGAAAGAAAATCGCACCTTTCCATTTACCAATTCGTGAAAATGAGCAGTTTGTTGGTTATGTTAATGTTGTTCAGCAGACAGCAAAACGTTGGAATGATAAAGGTACTGTAGATAAATTTGAAGTACCAGATTATTCAAAAGATAATCTTGAAATTTGTAGAGAAGCATTATTGGAAGCTGTAGCAGAAACATCCGAAGAATTTATGGATCGTTATTTTAGTGGCGATGAATTCTCTGAAGATGAAATTCGTCAGGCTCTTCGTGTTAATGTAATTGATGGTTCTATTGTTCCGGTACTTATGGGATCAAATACATTGGCTCGTGGTATGTATACTTTAATGGCTGACATCGTAAAATACTTCCCAAGTCCAGATAAGAGAAATGTGGCTGGTATTAATACTACAAACAATGAAGTATTTAATGCTGACTATGATTTTGCAAAAGCAAAATCAGCGTATGTATTTAAAACAATCGTTGACCCATATATTGGTAAATACTCTCTTATTAAAGTAAACTCTGGTGTATTAAAATCAGACGATGTGTTATATAACTATCACAGAGAATGTGAAGAAAAGACTGGTAAATTATATATTCTTCGTGGTAATAAAGCAGAAGAAGTTTCTGAATTACATGCAGGTGACATTGGAGCATTAGCAAAATTACAGAAAACACTTACAACAGATACTTTATCTACCAAAGCAAATCCTATCGCTTATATTCGTACACAGATGTCGAAACCATATGTTTCAATGAGATATAAAGCGAAAAACAAAGGTGATGAAGACAAGATTTCCCAAGCTTTACAGAAAGTGCTTATGGAAGATTTAACATTAGCACACGTAAATGATGCTGAAAATGGACAGACTTTATTATATGGTATTGGCGATCAGCATCTTGAAGTTGTTGTAAATACTCTTGCAGAAAAATATAAAGTTGAAATTGAGCTTTCTAGACCAAAGGTTGCTTTCCGTGAAACATTGAGAAAGAAATCAGATGTTGAATACAAATACAAAAAACAGTCTGGTGGACATGGACAGTATGGTCACGTTAAGATGAC
>CAZVOY010000109.1:0-5134 GCA_964628865.1 uncultured Lachnobacterium sp.
TTGCAGACATGTATTAAACAAGCGAAATAAGGATAACTCTGCCCTATACAGAGCTCTTTTAGGGCAGGAAATTTGTTTATTTAAAAAGTAAGAAATGAGCCTGTCTATATATGAAAAAAAGCGGCCTTGGAAAACGTCGGTACTTAATAAGTGGCAAGCGAAAGCTTGACACGAATTTAGTATCCGCTACGTTTTTCACGAGCGAGAGCGTTCGCGCTTTTCATATATAGACAGGCTCATTTCGTAGTGTTTTGAAAACATTTACTGAGCTAAAGAGTGATTTACTCTACATCTTCAATAATGTAACAATTACGTCCATTATCTTTTGCTTTATATGCTGCTGCATCTGCTACATCTAAAAGTTCTTTATATCCTACTCCATCCTTTTTACAGTATGCTGCGCCGATACTTGCTGAAAGTTTTACAACGCCACCATCATAAGGATATTCTTGTTCCATCTTCTTAACTGCAAACTTCAGTCTGTCAATTAAAGTTTCACGAGGAATTTCTTTAATAAATACGCAGAATTCATCGCCACCGAAACGACCTACCAAATCAAAGTTTGCAAACAACAACTGCATCTTCTTTGCGGTTTCTTTGATTACCTGGTCACCTACACTATGACCAAATCTGTCATTAATGTCTTTGAAGTAATCCATATCTAAGAATATGAAACATGCACCATTTGTAGAATTCTTTTCCACATACTCTCTGACTTCTTTTTCGAATGTCTGCTTATTCAAAAGACCTGTCAATAAGTCAGTTCGAGATTTTTTCTCCAAGTTCTTCTTTTCTTTTATCTCTTCGTCTATGTCGACAATTTTTCCTAATATAGATACTGCATTATAATTTTCATCCACAAGTACTGTTCTGGATAGACGACACCAAATAGGCGTGCCGTCGGCCTTGCAAATTCGAACTATAATTTCATCAAATTTTCCTGGCATGTTCATACGGGTCTGACGGAAGATTTCTTCATCATCTGGATGAACATGAAGGATTTTCATTGCGCCTGCAAAATCAAGATTTTCGTCTGCAACTGGGATTTCCCAACCAAACTTTTCTTTTATCTTCTCAGAACCGATACTTGATTCTCCATTCATACTGATTTCATAAATCAAATCATCCGAACAATCTATAATCGTCTGGTATCGCCTCTGCTGCAATGCTTTTTGTCTTGCTTCTTCTTCTAAAACGCGTTCTCGTTTGCGTCTTTCCTTTCTGAAGAACACCCAAAACACACCTAAAGCAATACATATAACTACAGTTGCCGTAATCGTAAAACGATAGTTATATAGAAAATCCACCAATTCTAAATCATACTGGTTTTCTATCATTTCACGCATGACGATATTGTCCATTTCTACATCCGGAATCTGCACAATGGCTTTATTTAAAATTCCTATTACAAGCTTACTTTCCTCTTCATCCAAGCCATAGTTTCCGTCTAATTGTACGATAGAAGAAAAACATAATTCATCTTCCAAACCATCAATCTGAACAACCGAAAATGTGCTATACACTGGTCTTGCCAAAAGCGCATCCGCTACATACTGATTTTGAAGAAGCATATCTGCTTCTCCAACATATACCGCATCATAACAATCTTCTACTGTGTCATAATTAACGATTTCCAAATTTGGATACCTTTCGCTCAATACCTTTTTCAGCGTTTGAGAGCCTGCAACAACTGCAAGCTTATAGTTCTCTCCTGGTTCGTACACAAACTCGGGACGGCTTACCATAACCTTACGCGCCGAAATATATGGGCGACTCAGAAAAATCCCTTTGGAACTCATATTCGCACTGTTGTATTCTACTCCAGTAATTAAATCAATTTCATGCTCCTGTAGATATTCGTATGTAATATCACCAGCTGGAAGCTCAACGTATTCAAATTTTAAACCAGAGTATGCCGAAATCAAATCAAAGATTTCTCGTGAAATTCCGTTTAATTCACCATTCTTATCGGTAAAGGATAATGGCATACGATCTGCTACATAGGCAACTCGTAGCACATTTCCTTCTGCTACGTATTCCAATTCTGCTCTTGTATAAAACTGCTCTTCATATATTGGGAAATATTCTACCAACAACTCGTTCAGCAAAGTAGGGTATGTGGTCTGAATACGATTCATCGCATCATTGAGTTCACCCAAAATTTCATAATTTTCCTTGTATGTCAAAAAGTAAAATGGCTGTGGCGAAAAACGAGCTAACAATTTCTGTTCTTCGTTCATATCCATAATAGATGTCACAATCGCATCTACTTCGCCATTCGCTAGTGCTTCCTTACTTTCCTCAACCGTATCAAAATAGATCAATTCCGTAGAATATCCCTGCGTCTGCATATGAGTAATAAAATAATCGGTCAACGGATATCCATTTAAAACCGCTACCTTCATCTGATTGAAATTTTCGTAGTCCTCATAATACAAATCTTCTCGTTCCACCGATGTAACCAATACAGAATACTCTGTACCGAATGATAACTCACTATATTCATATAATAACTGACGTGCATCCGTTTTCATTGCCGGTGCGAGCAAATCAATTTCCTGATTTTCTAATTTTTCGCAACCATCTGTAAAATCTGTCACTTCCACAAATTCATATTGCCAGCCTGTAATCCCAGAAACTACGTTTAAGTAGTCAATGCAATATCCCGTCCATTCTCCATTTTCATCCTTACAATGAAAACCTTCCATTTCATAGACGCCGACATGAATCAACTGAGGTTCTACGTCAGCCATAAATGGCTCGCAACAGCTGATACACATTATGAAAATCACAAATCCCGCAAACAGTTTATAGAATCTCTTTTTCATTTGTAACCCCTCAATACTCATATAGAGAAATTATACTACTTTTTGGTATTTACTTCAATCAGTAGTTTAATCAGTTTCGTCACCTGCTCTCGCTGTTCAGAAGGAACTTTTGCAACTGCTTTTAATAGCGCTCCCGCCATACGAACATCGATGTCAGCCATTTCCATAATGTCATCAATTCCCACCTGCACAAATATATCGAAAACAGCATCCACAACTGCTTTTCGTTCCATTGGAGTCATCTCCGCCAACCATAACTTGAATGTTGTACTAAAATTTTTACTAAACTGCCCTACTTCATCTACCAGCACAAATTCATCTCGATCCACCATCCATGTCATACCCTCATGTTGTAAAAATCCATATTCCATGCTGGCAACTACCTTGTACCCCTCCTCATGTTCCATCAACATTCCTACAATGGAATCTTCTGGCACAAAGGCAGAGATTTTATCTTCTATGTTTTTATACGCCTGATCGTCCACCATATTTCGATTAAACCCTGGTCCATCAAAACTATTAATTTTAACAATCTTCTTTTGCAATTTTGGATTACAAAATACGCCAGAATAGATTGCCAGATTTCCGCCTTTGGAATGACCTCCAAGCCAATACTTTTTAAACAAGCCTTTTGCCGTCTGATTTACATAATCCACCGCTGACTGTTGTGCAGGTACTGGCATCATAAAACTCATATTAAAGTCTTCCCTCCAGCCTACAACGGTACTATCAGTTCCGCGGAACACAATAAATGTAAGATATGGCGAAATGTTTACATGCATCGCCGCAAACTGTTGCTGGCCCTCTAAATCAAGGGTATCCACAAAATTACAGAGAGTCATTTCCGAGAAACGTGCACTAGACGCAAGGATGTCAAACAACACCTCTTTTTCCTGATAGTAAATCATTTCACGTTCTTGTGATTTCTCATATCTTGCATTTGCTTCACGAATGGTAATACACCCTTCTTCCCCTACCTTTGGCACAATATTCCCAAAATGAATATATACCAACTCACAAAGAATCAATGCATCTACTTCGTTAAATGGATACTCCTTTATTGGCAAGTCTCCTCGCCACTTTAAATATGTCAAAATGTTGTCTGGATAATTCATATGTTTCACCTCTTAAAAATCTTTCACCTCTTTAAAATCTTATAATAATTATACATTTTTTTCAAAAAAATTACAGTATTTTGAAAATATTATGGTATACTATTATGGAGAGTGTTTTTCAGGAGGACAATTATGAGATATGTTTTAGAAAATGAAGTTCTGCGCATTGAAGTTGACTCTCAGGGTGCGGAATTAAAATCAGTAAAAAACAAGGCTACCGGTCAGGAATATATGTGGCAGGCAGATCCAAAATATTGGGGGCGTACTTCTCCAGTTTTATTTCCTTTTGTAGGCAGGTTAAAAGACGACACGTTTTTACATGGCGGTAAAACCTACCCTATGAAACAGCATGGCTTTGCAAGAGACATGGAGCACCAGCTTGTTTCCAAAACCGATACAACTATCTGGTTTAAACTTGTTACAAGCAATGAAACCTTAGCCGTGTTCCCATTTTCGTTTATTTTACGCATTGGGTATGAATTAAGTGGAAATGAAGTAAAAGTATTGTGGGAAGTAAAAAACAATTCCATCGACAAGCACATGCATTTTGGCATTGGTGCTCACCCAGCATTTAATTGTCCTATTAATAATGATAATTCCAAAACTGGATACAAATTATACTTTGGTGGCATTGACAAACTTCACTACCATGGCAATGATCCAGAAACAGGTTTATCTTTGGATGAAGATTTAATTCTTCCACTAGAAAACCATCGCGCTACGATCACACCAGAATTTTTTGATCGATGCACTTATATTGCAGAAGGACGCCAGACCAACGAAGTTGGCCTAGAGGATCCAGAAGGCAACCGCATCGTAACTGTTTTATTTGATATGCCATTATTTGGTCTTTGGTCACCAGAAGGAAAAGACGCTCCATTCCTTTGTATTGAACCTTGGTATGGACGATGTGACAGCGAAGATTTTGAAGGCACATTAAAAGCTCGTGCATTTGATAATGTTTTACAGGCTGGCGAGCAGTTTGATACTTCATATATTATTCGATTTGGAAATTAATTTCATCTTGTGATTTTGCGAAAAATATATATAATAGATAAAAGAGTAAAAAAGGAGGATTCTTTTCTATGCCAAAAAGAACAGACATTAATAAAATTCTTATCATCGGCTCTGGTCCAATCATTATCGGTCAGGCTTGTGAATTTGACTACTCTGGTACACAGGCTTGTAAAG
>CAZVOY010000110.1:0-4929 GCA_964628865.1 uncultured Lachnobacterium sp.
TCAGCCATAGCTGCAACTAATTCTGTCTTGTTCATGTTATATTCCTCCTCTGGATATTCATTTATAATAATTCGAGTTCAACTCCCAAATTACCTGTATTTATATATATACTTGTTTTTTTTTGGTTTGTCAAGGAAAAAACCCACATTTTAAGCCATTTCAACGCAATAATTGTTACAAATTTTGTCGATTATTTTTGTAGAAAATGATAATTGCAATTCTTCTAAAAATGTGATTTACTCCTCAGTTTCCGTCTCTGTCTCCGTTTCCTCTTCCTGTGTCTCTTCTGTTTCTGACTCCGAAGACTCATCATCACTCAATTCGATTTCGATAATAGCTTCTGCAGAATTTACATATAGATATTTCTTTACGGTATCATACCCCTCAGCTTTGATTTTTAGCACGTGGGTTCCATAGGTCAGCCCTACCGTCTGGCTATGATCCACTAATTCGTTGTCGATATAGACCTCTACATCATCCACATCGAATTTGAAGGTCACAAATCCCGTCTGCTTTCCTGCTCCCTTTAAGGTATCCAAATCGACTTCTGTGGTTTCCCCACGAACAATCTCTATCTCTGTAGTACCGCCCCAGCCATCATTTGCTACCTTTAATACATATCTGCCTTCTGGTAATTCTATATCCATATCTTCTGTAATAAGAGCAAATATGTCGTTATTCAACTGGAGATAGCTGTCTTCAAAGAGCGTTGTATTATTCAACGACAACGTCCCATGTCCTGTCGTTACTATGATGGACAAAATTTTTTTATCCATACCTACTACCGTTAAAATATCATCCTCTGATATATCCTGGTAGGTAATACGCTCTCCATTCGAAAAAACATACACTTTATCCTGCAACGAATACTTCGTATCTGCAATAGTTAACACTCCAGACATTTCATTAACAGAAAAACGCTTTATTTTTTCATATTCCCATACCTCATCTGAAAGTCTTACTTCTGTTAGATAACCATCTTTATCACGATTCCCTATCGTTACTACTCTACCAGAAGTAAACTCTGAGGCTGGTGCATAATCTCCATATTTGTTATAGAACTGTGTAGAGAAACTATATTCATAATAGTGCTCCATACCGCTTGCATAGGAATATAGCGTAAGAGACTCTTCCGCCATATCATTTTCTACCACCACAAACAGATTGTCTTTTGCATCCTTTTCCTCCTGGGTTTCTGTTTCCGTCTCTGTATCTCCTTTGCTACTCTGGTTACAGCCCACAAGCCCAAACGCAAAAAGCATTACTGTCATATAAAAAATTACTTGCATTGTTCTTTTTTTCATCATAGGTCAAGTATACATGATTATCTTGAAATTGAAAATAAATTTTCTGCGAAAAGTAAGCGTAGCGTCTCCTGTTCGATGACCTTTTGTAATTTCTCAATATCTTTTTCTGATATCCATGTTTTTCTGGAACTCATATAGTGATTCGTCACCTTCCAAAACTTTTCTGGAAAAAGCAGCAGTCCATACAACTGCTGTATCTCATTCTGATTCAACGGATGTACATTGTGATATGCCTCTATCCACTCCAATCCATATTTGATATTCCACTCATTCTTTTCCATCATTTTTCGCAGAAAATTTGCCAAATCCAACATCGCCCAGCTATAGGTAAAATTTTCGAAATGAATCATTCGCCAAGCGCCCTCAGACCACACGACATTATGCTGATTATAATCTCCATGGCAAATCAGACACTCTAGATTTTCTTCTTTTTGTCGTTCTAGTATCTCCAATGACGCTTCTGCTGTCGTAATCATAGACTCATAGGCACTCATAAAGAGCTGTTCAAATTGATTCTTCTTTTTTCGACCTCTTATATAATTTTTCACTTTATTTATTTCACGATAGTGACGCCTACGTGTTTCTACCACAGAATTAGAATTTTCTCTCATTTTGTCTGGAATGGAGACTCTTACTTCCCTAGATGCGTTATGGTACTGCGCCAACAATATAACTGCAGACTTTACCTCATCTGCACGCGCTGTATTTATTTCTGTTCCGAAAATATGGTCTTTTATAATAAAATGCTCCCCTGTCATCTCATCCCGCGTGACAGCTTCGCCCTCTTTGTTTTCTTCAATTTGCTCCGCAAAAAATCCAATCTCATTTAACGCGGCTAGAAACCTTTTCAAAAACTCGCCCTTTTCCTTTGAACCTCGAAAAGCCACCAACAATTTACTACCCTTGTCGGTATCGCAGATATAAGCGCCTCTCCCCTTTGTAACTTCATGTATTTCCATTTCATATTGCGATAGTATCGCTTCTATCTGATTATACAAAAAACCCCTCCATATGATTCACATTGCATCTGTTTATCATATGAAAGGGGTTATCAACTTATTCGCTCGTTCTAATAACTTTTCACGTTCATTTAATTTCGGATCATTGATTACAATATCAAATAACAAATCCAGTACTATGCCGATTTCTTCACCTGGTGACATTCCCATTGAAATCAAATCGCTACCAGTTACAGATAAGTCTTTTTTCTCCACACAATACTTTTTCTCGATGACATCTAAATAGGCTTTTTCTAAGTCATCCACATACTTCATTTTCGAATCAAAATCATGCTGACTCTGTCCCATGATGTCTGCTCGCTTGATTTCAATCATCGTTGGCATATTTTCCAAGCCAATGTTGCTTATACATCTACGCACCAAAGCCATATTGTCCATTGGCGGACGGTCATCATGATGCTTAACCATTCGATACACATAATCGATGGTAGCGTTATCAAATTTCAGTCGGCGAAGAATGCCTTTTGCCATATCTGCTCCCGCCTGTGTATGTCCAACAAAGTGGTCGTAACCTTTATCATCTGTAGTAAGTACAATCGGTTTTGCTAAGTCATGCAAAAGCATAATCAAACGGATGTTTTTCTCAGGACGGACGTGCTGCATCGCTACAATAGAATGCTCTCCCACTGTATACATGTGGTGATGATTATTCTGAATTGTTTCCATCGCCACATCAAACTCTGGCATAAACACTTTTGTGAGACCTAATTCATAGGCAGTACGCATTTCTTCTGGGTGGTCTGACACCACGATTTTTACAAGCTCTATAGCAATACGCTCTTTGCTAACCTTTGCTAGCGTAGGCGCCAACTCTTTAATGGCTTCTTTCGTTTCTTCTTCTATTATAAAACCAAGTTGCGCTGCAAATCGAACTGCACGAAGCATACGAAGTGCATCCTCTGCAAATCGTTCTCTCGGATCACCTACGCAACGAATCACTTTATTTTTTAAATCTGTGACACCATCAAACGCATCCACCAGCCCCACTCTTTCATTATATGCCATAGCATTAATGGTAAAATCGCGGCGTTTTAAATCTTCCACTAAATTAGATGTGAAGGTTACTTCCTTTGGATGTCTAGCATCTTCATATTCACCGTCAATACGATATGTCGTTACTTCATATCCCGTACGACCTATCATTACGGTTACGGTACCATGCTCAATTCCTGTATCTATAGTATGAGAAAACAACGCTTTTACTTCTTCTGGCTTTGCAGAGGTAGTAATATCCCAGTCTCCAGGCACACGAATAAGGAGTGTGTCGCGAACACACCCTCCTACTGCAAATGCCTCGTAACCATTTGCTTCCAGTGTCTCTATGATATTTTTCACATCAACTGGTAATTCGAATCTCATGTAACCTTCTTTCAAGTTTTAGTACGCCTTACCCCAGTAAACAAGTTTGTGCGCTGGTTTTCCACAGCATACACATACTTCTGATATCTGTTCCTGATCGTCAAATGGCATACAACGACTTGTAACACCTGTATCTTCTTTAATCTTGAGTTCACAGTCTAAACCTTCACACCACATACCGCGGATGAAACCTGTTTTGCTTTCTGCTTTCTGTACGAACTCAGCATAATTGTGAGCATCTGTGATATGGCTGCTTAAGAATTCTTTTGCTCTGCCAAGCATATCTGCCTGCATCGCATCTAAAATTTCTGCAAGTTTTGTGTTTAATTCATCGAGGGATACCACTGTCTTTTCTCTTGTATCGCGACGAACTACAACGCACTGATTATTTTCAATATCCTTTGGTCCAAGTTCTACACGAACTGGAATACCCTGGATTTCTTGCTCTGCAAATTTCCATCCTGGACTCTTGTCTGTAGCATCGATTTTCACGCGGAAATCTTTTGCAAGGGCATCACGTACATCATATGCTTTATCGAGAACGCCTTCTTTTTTCTGTTGAATTGGAACGACCATTACTTGTGTAGGTGCAATTCTTGGTGGAAGTACCAAACCAGAATCATCACCATGTACCATGATAATTGCTCCAATTAAACGTGTAGACATACCCCATGATGTTTCATGACAGTACTGTAATTTGTTTTCTTTATCGGTATACTGAATACCAAATGCTTTTGCAAAGCCATCACCAAAGTTATGTGAGGTACCTGACTGTAACGCCTTGCCATCATGCATCAATGCTTCAATGGTATATGTAGCTTCTGCACCAGCAAATTTTTCCTTATCTGTCTTACGACCTTTTACAACTGGAATCGCAAGCACTTCTTCTAAGAACTGTGCGTAAAGGTTTAACATCTGTACAGTTCTTTCTTCTGCTTCTTCTGCAGTAGCGTGAACCGTATGTCCTTCCTGCCATAAGAATTCTGAGGAACGAAGGAAAGGTCTGGTAGTCTTTTCCCAACGTACTACAGAACACCACTGATTATATACCATTGGCAAATCTCTGTGTGACTGAACGGTTTTCGCAAAAAGCTCACAAAAAAGTGTTTCTGAGGTAGGACGTACACAAAGTCTTTCCTGAAGTTCTTCCAAACCACCATGTGTAACCCATGCTACTTCTGGTGCAAAACCTTCTACATGATCTTTTTCTTTCTGAAGAAGGCTTTCTGGAATGAACATTGGCA
>CAZVOY010000111.1:0-4754 GCA_964628865.1 uncultured Lachnobacterium sp.
TAGAACAGACAGAAGGAAAAGGGGTTAATATATATACACATGGAGAAATGCTTCCAGCTCATGCTTACCCCGAGTTAAAAAAATACTCTCATTTAAAGGGTAATTTTGGAACAGCGTGGCAGAATCAGCAAAAAGAATTTGATGCGATTCCTGCACCAATTTTATTCACAACGAACTGCTTGATGCCACCAAGATTAAGTTATGCTGACCGTGTATTTACTACAGAGGTGGTATCTTATCCAGAAATGGTGCATATTGACGAGAAGAAGGATTTTACACAAGTGATTGAAAAGGCACTTGCTTTGGGTGGTTATAAATCTGAGATGCATTTTACTGGTATCAATGGTGGTGAAAAGGTCATGACAGGTTTTGCACACAATGCTGTTCTTTCTCTTGCAGGAGATGTAATTGAAGCAGTAAAAACAGGTGCGATAAAGCATTTCTTCCTAGTAGGTGGATGTGATGGAGCGAAAGTAGGTCGAAATTATTATACAGAATTCGTAAAACAGACACCTCAGGATACAGTAATACTCACACTTGCTTGTGGCAAATATCGTTTCAATGATTTGGATTTGGGAACAATTGGAGGTTTGCCTCGTATCATGGATATGGGACAGTGTAATGACGCTTATAGTGCAATTAAAGTTGCAATAGCTTTGTCGGAAGCCTTTGAATGTGAGGTAAATGAATTGCCTCTTTCTATGGTTTTATCTTGGTATGAGCAGAAGGCTGTGTGTGTATTATTAACACTCTTATATTTAGGGGTCAAAGATATTATTTTAGGTCCATCTTTACCAGCATTTGTATCGCCAAATGTGCTTAACTTCTTAGTGGAGAACTATAATATTGCACCAATTAGTACACCAGAAGAGGATTTGGTTAAGTTTTTAAAATAAAATAGAGGTTAAATTGAACGATGAAAGGCTTCTCTATTATGAGAAGCCTTATTTTATATGATAGAAAGTAAAAGTATTTGATTATAATGGTGTTTTATGCTAAGTTTAGTAAGATAAACTATGGACGAGATTAATCGATGAATTGAGAAAATTGGAAGAATAGTGAGGTACGAAACATGGAAAATATAATGGCATTATTACCATATGTCACATGGGTTTTCACAGCAATATGCTGGTGGAAAGTGTTTCAAAAAGCAAATATTGCAGGATGGAAAGCGATTATACCATTTTATAGTGATTACATTCGATATAAAATAGCAGGAAAAGCCAATATGTATTGGTTATATTTGTTCCTTACTATAGCAAAACAGATATATTCTGTTGTATCAATGGTGGTTTTAACAGGAAATCTCATTGAGCTTGTTGCAGATGGTACTTTTAATGGACGAGGAATTGAGATGAAAATGATTAGCTGGGGACTCACACTACTGATTGCTGTTTTAGATGTGTATTTGGGCAGATATCTTGCGCAAAAGTTTAATAAACCAGAATCCTTTGGCTTCGGGCTTGGATTGATTCCTATTGTTTTCGTGCCAATTCTTGCTTTTGGTAAAGCGGAATATATTGAAAAAGAATGGATTTAGGAGAGAGCCAATTGAAAAATTATAAGATAACCATCCAATACGATGGAAGCAGATACAAAGGTTGGCAGGTGCAAAATTCCACGGATATGACAATTCAAGGAAAACTACAGAGTGTTTTGAGTGAGATGACAGGGCAACCAGTAGAAGTCATAGGTTCAGGTAGAACAGATGCTGGGGTACATGCCCTAGGACAGGTGGCGAATTTTCATGTGCCAAAACATTTTTCAAAAGAGGAAATACTTGAATATCTTAATCAGTATCTTCCAATGGACATCGCAGTAACAGGAATTGAAGAAGTTGATGAACGATTTCATGCTAGATTTAATGCGACGTCAAAGACATATGTGTATCGTATTCATAGAAGCAGCATACCAAATGTATTTGAACGGAAATACATGTATACGTATACAGAACCTCTGGATATAAATGCGATGCGTGAAGCTGCTAAGCTTATGATAGGAACCCATGACTTTATGTCGTTTTGTGGAAATAAGAAAATGAAAAAGTCTACGGTTCGTACGGTAACAAATATTGAGATTGTAGAAAAAGATAATGAAATCCAGATTTCTTATTCGGGGGATGGATTTTTACAAACCATGATTCGTATTATGACAGGGACTCTGTTAGAAGTTGGAAATGGCACAAAGCAGGTGGCAGATATACCAATGATTTTCGAAGGTAAAGAAAGACAGCTTGCAGGATATACAGTTCCATCTGAGGGACTAATCTTAAAAAGTGTATCTTATGATATAGAGGAGCGAAAATGAGAAAATTGAAAAGTTTTATGGCAATAGGTATGATGATGCTATTGCTTGTTACTGCTTGTGGAACAAATACAACAGTAGATACAAAAAAAGATAATACACAAACAGAACAACACGAGACAGAAATTCAGGAAGATACAGAGGTTGTGGCAGAAGTGGAGACAACCATGTATGCACATGCTACAGTTAATGTACGCAGCATGCCTTCTACAGATGGTGATAAACTAGGTACACTTAGCATTAACCAAGAAGTAGTAGCTTTAGGAGATGCGGTTGATGGTTGGCAAAAGATTCGTTTTAATGATGAAATTGCATATGTTTCAGCGGAATATTTAGGAACAGAAAAAGTTGAAATTATGACGCCAGTTGCAAATACAAGTTTGCAGGTGGGTGAGATTACAGCAGACCAATTTACATATCCAGCATTAGATCCAAACAAGTTGACGATTGTAATTGATGCAGGACATCAGGGAAGAGGAAATAATAATAAAGAGCCATTAGGACCAGGTTCTACAGAAATGAAAACAAAAGTTGCCAGTGGTACAAGTGGATGCGCAACTGGAATTCCAGAGTACCAATTAACATTAGCCGTTTCAATGAAGTTAAAGGCAGAATTAGAGGCTCGCGGTTATCAGGTGGTTATGATTCGAGAAACCAATGATATCAATATTAGTAATGCCCAAAGAGCAATTGTAGCAAACAACGTAAATGCAGCTGCATTTATTCGAATTCATGCAGATGGTTCCGAGAGTTCTTCGGCACAAGGTGCTATGACAATTTGTCAGACTGCGTCTAATCCATATAATGCTGCATTGTATTCGCAAAGTAGAGCACTTTCTGATTGCATCATAAATGCGTTTGTAAATAGCACGGGAGCAGTAAGCAGAGGGGTATGGGAAACCGATACGATGAGCGGAATCAATTGGTGTCAGGTACCTGTAACTATTTTGGAAATGGGATTTATGTCGAATCCAAATGAAGATGTGCTTATGGCAACCGAGGATTATCAGAATAAAATGGTACAGGGAATTGCGAATGGCTTAGATACATACTTTGGAAGATAAGTTTTCTGAAAGGAAAGATAAATGAAAAAAAATAAAATCATAGCATCGTTTATGGTTATGGCAGTTGTTTCTTTTATGGGATTTCTTATTGAAGGTGTATGGATGTCTATTACCAAAGGATTTTTTAACAATAGAAACATGCATCTGCCATTTCTAATTGGATATGGAATGGGTGTAATACTCATTTATATTATTTGGGGAAAACCTCAGAAACCTTGGTTTTTGGGAAAAACATTTCCGATAAAAAACAAATGGATAAATGTTATTTTATACTTTATAGCAATATATTTTAGTGTGACAGTAGCAGAACTTATTTTAGGTCATACAATGGAAAAAATATGTGGTTTTTACTGGTGGAATTATACCTATTTACCATTGCATTTCACTAGATATACTTCAGTACCAACGAGTATATTGTTTTCTACCGTAATATCATTATTTATGGGCTTTTGTTTTGAGCCAATGTTGGAGTTTTTTGAAAAGAGAGCTAACCGTGTGATGAGTGTCATTGCGATTGGGTTGGTAGTTATTATGCTATGTGATTTTTCCTACAGTACATATCGCATGTATCAGATGCAGAATCGTAACCAATTGTGGAAAATCTATATAGAAGATATAGTCGATTATTTTACTGAATAAAATGTTTTGTTAGGTTATTAATTATATAACCGCAGGTTATAGTATAATTAATGCTTGACAAATACTGATTATAGTAATAATATCATTTGTATATTATAAAATTATGTAAAGGTAAAGCGCTTATGAGAAAACAGGTATTATCTCTTTTGGTAGAGAATAACCCAGGTGTTACCAGCCGTATATCAGGTTTGTTTAGTCGCCGTGGTTATAATATCGACAGTTTTTCATCTGGTGTAACTGCTGACCCTAGATACACACGAATTACAATTGTAGCGACTGGGGATGAACAGATATTAGAGCAGATTGAAAAACAGGTTGCAAAACTAGAAGATGTCTTGGATATCAAGAAGCTGGAGGAAAGTAATTCTATTACGAGAGAGTTGATTTTAGTCAAGGTTCGAGTGGAAGAACACCAGAGACAGTCAATTGTAAATGTAACGAATATTTTCCGTGGAAAAGTCGTAGACGTTTCTTTGGATTCCATGATTATCGAATTAATTGGTACACAAAGCAAATTAGATGCTTTTCTGGACTTGCTGGTCGGATATGAAATTCTTGAACTGGCGAGAACAGGTATAACAGGACTTACCAGAGGTTCTAACGATGTAGTTTATCTGGATTAAACAAAGGATTTATTTTAGGAGGAATGAAATATGTCAGAAGCAAAAATCTATTATCAGGAAGATTGTAACATCTCTTTATTAGAAGGAAAAACAATCGCAGTTATCGGTTACGGTAGCCAGGGTC
>CAZVOY010000112.1:0-4631 GCA_964628865.1 uncultured Lachnobacterium sp.
CACGATATCCTGCATCTAATGCTTCTTCTAATTCTGTAATCTCATGTTCCAAAGTGGCCAATTGTTCTTCTAGTTTAAACACTTCTCTTGCCTGTGGATTATTACTAGACTTCATATCGTATTTTTTCTTTTCAAAAAGTTCTGTATACTCTACTTCTGAATCTCTCAACTGCTGCAATTCATCTGTACAGTATCTCAAATCAGATTCAACGCCTTCTAATTCTCTCTTTGCTGCTTCATATTTCATAGTGGCTGCATAGGCTTCTTGACGTTCTTTGGAAAGTTTCTCTTCCTTGTTGCCGGCAATCTGATAAAGCAAAGCTGTTAAGCTTTTTCCTTCTATTTTTTCCACGTCTTTTTGTTCTTTTAATTTTGCCTGCTCTAATGCGCTTACTTTCTTAGAGATGGCAGTACGCTGTTTCTCCAGCTCTGTTTTCATAGCTTGAATACGTTGTTTCTGAGATTTCTGTCTATGTAATTCTTTTAATCTTTCGTCGTAGTATTTCATGGTTTACCCTCCCAATTTAACACACTTATCTGTTACTCCGATTATATTACATTGACTTTCAATTTTCCACCATGGTATGATTTCTTTAATATTACTTTAAGCTTAGAGAAAGGTACGATTATGGAATACGTTACACTTGGAAAAACAGGATTAAAAATCTCCCGCCTTGGATTCGGCGGAATCCCTATTCAGAAAGTAGATGCAGAAATTACCCGTACGTTAGTACATGCCATGGCTGAAAAAGGAATCAACTACATTGATACCGCCAGAGGATATACGGTCAGCGAAGAGTATTTAGGTTATGCATTAGAAGGATTACGAGATAAATTTGTCTTGGCTACAAAGAGTATGTCCCGCACCAAAGATGGTATGGCAACAGATATTGATATCAGTTTAAATAATCTAAAAACTAATTACATTGATTTATACCAAGTGCATAATCCAACTGTAGAACAATTGGATCAGGTAGTGGCTCCTGATGGTGCGCTAGAAGCTCTTTTGGAAGCAAAGGAAGCTGGTAAAATCGGACACATCGGTCTGACCTGCCACACCGTTGGAATTTTTGAAAAAGCTCTCGAATATGATTGGGTAGAAACCATTATGTTTCCTTATAACATTATCGAGCGTCAAGGTGAAGAGCTAATGAAAAAGTGTACAGAGAAAAACATTGGTTTTATCGTAATGAAGCCTCTTGCTGGCGGTGCTATTGATGATCCTGATTTAGCACTTCGTTTTATCTGTGCAAATCCAGATGTAAGTGTTGTGATTCCAGGCATGTATGATGTAAAAGAAATCGAACAAAACCTAGCAGCAGTAGAGAATAATGCTCCTTTCTCTGAAACAGACTTAGAGAAGATGGATAACATCCGCGAAGCTCTCGGTACAAACTTCTGCCGTCGCTGTAACTACTGTCAGCCATGTTCAGCGGGCATCGGAATCTCTGCGCTTTTCATCTTAGAAGGCTATTATGACAGATATGGATTGCAGGATTGGGCAAAAACTCGTTACGATGCTACACCTGTGAAAGCCAGCGCATGTATCGACTGTGGTGCCTGTGAACCTAGATGTCCTTATAATCTGCCTATACGACAGATGCTGAAGGGAGTTGTAAGTAAATTTGAAAACTAACGAGATAGCTCAGAAAGTAGGTTTTCAAAATAATACGAAATGGGGCTTACTTTTTCGATGAAATTAGTTTTCTGAGCAAATGCGTTTGTGAAGTAAGATGGTTTCTATACAATAAAACTTGGCTCTGGGTAACTTTTAATGAGATAAATCGGTTAAATTTGACACTAATATGGGCATATACGAAAATTTTCCCTTACCAGAAACGCATAAAATCTAAAAACTGGTTACTCCTCGGTCAATTTTTCCATATAGTAACTAAAATGATTATCTATACATAAATATTTTTCTTTAAGATGGGAGATATTCTATTAATTATCCATCTCAACACAGAATTTCTTTGTATAGATAATAAAAAGTGCCTTTTTACCTCAAAAACCCTTAAATTTGCAAGAAAAAAACATCTCAAAACAAAGTTTTTCTCTATAGATAATTTGTTAAAAGTATGGCGAAGCCATAATAATCCTTTCCTGCTTGCAAGCAAGAAGGATAAAGAGAAAAGCTAGCTCGTTATAATTCCAGCAAATCCTCTACCTTACATCCCAACACACGAGCCAAGGATAACAAAGTAGTTCCTGCCGCCTTATTGATATCCTTTGCTCCGATTTCATATTGCTGAATCATACGCTTGTTTACACCCGAACGTTCCGCAAGCTCACTCTGGGAATATCCGCTGTTTTTTCTCAATTGTTGTAGTTTAGTGGAGGTGGTATTTTCCGCAATAATGCGATTTGCCACTTCTACAAACTTTTCTTCGGAAGCTTCATGCAGTGTTGGGTATAACCTTTGAATTTCCCTCATATCCAATCTTTTGTGAATATCCTGAAATTTCTTTCCTGTCAGCCACTGGTAATATGCTAATATCCAACCACTCCAATATTCACGGCTTCTGTCGTATTCTATTTGGATTGGAAACTCCACATCAGACATACCCGATTTATCAAACACTTCATATGCCAGCTCTGTTCCAGACATGCCGCATACTGCTTTAGGTGATCCTTTTCCAAACTCATCTGCCAGACCACTTGATAAAAACAATTTCCAAAACTCTTCAATATCCATATGACAGACATTTACTGCATAATCTACCATTTCCCCCATATTTTCCATGGCATCATCTAAATACAATTCATTATAAGCGTGCTTCATACTTTTCCACACCTTCTTTCATCAAATCTCGAATAAATATGCCATCTAGTTCTTCCTTTTCTAATTCTTTCATGAATGCTTCTCGTGCCTGTTCATCTCTTGATTTCCTTTTCGCATAATAAATAGTTCTATCCACTGTTTCAAATCCAACATATTTTAAAGCATTAAAAGCCTTTTCAGTTTTTAAAACATATTGTATGCCCAATTCTCCCAACTGCATCGCATACGCAAGCTGACCAAGTGTAATCTGATTATTAATAAACGCTCTTGCAAAAGAAAAATAGGAATCATCTGCTCGATATCCCACAATGACATCGTATTCACTAATATCTATGAGAAAATGGCTTACCAACCATTCCATCGCTCTTTTCATGACAGGCGTAGTTACTCGAATCTTTCGATAATTCATAAGCATTGCCAGCCAATGTAATGTTGAATATTTTTCCTTAGACAGGTTCAAAATCTTTAAATCTTTCATATCCAACTCATACTTATTTACGTAAGCAGATACACATTCTGTACATGCCCATTCCTTTGCTAACTCAATTTCTCTAGTACAGTAAAACCCCTGTCCATAATCATTGTTCTTTTTTCCACCGCCTAAATATGGCGTTTTAATAATATTTTCTGAACCATGATATAAAATCATACCCACCTCGCAAAACTATATATCTATAGAGTTACCCTTCTATATTATACATCTATAGAGTTATAGCATGCAAGCATAAAAAGAAAGGACCTCCACGAAAGTGGATGCCCTTTTATAAATGAAAACAGACCCGGATTTCTCCAGGCCTGTCTCTGTATATAAAAAACGTATGCTAAGGGATTTTAGGGTCTACCGATCATTCGGTTTTGTATGATCATACGTTCTTTATCCATATTACTGATTGTCTTTTTTGCTATCTTTAAGACCAACACACATTGGAATTAAGAAAAGTAACATTACGATACCTACAACGCCTACGATAATACCAACCATCATCATGCCTTCCATAGCCATAATCATAGCCATACCACCACCAAGTACTAACGCAGAAAGCACACCATAAAGAACCTTTCCAAGAACTTTGATATTTACCTTGATTGGTGCTGCACCAGACATTTTGCGGTAAGCAATAACTGTAATAAGAAGTACTACCAAACCGATTGCTGCACAAACAACACCTGTGTTAAACATGTTCCATTCTGGAAGTAAGCACATGCACATTCCAAGTGCGAAGAATAAACCGCCAACTGTTCCTAAAACTAAAGTAATAAAATTTTTCTTTTCCATAATCCTAATCTCCTTTAAAATTAATTTTCTAATGATAATTCGTTACTCAATACAATAATCTGCTCTGCTACTTTTGCACGCTCGCGCTCTGTTATTTTTTTGTAAATGGGATAAGCCGTAAAGATAAGCGCCATACCAATAATTCCGATGATAATTCCACCTACAAATATACCTACGCTGGTATTCCACACCATTGTGCAACACATTCCTACTCCTAAAATCAAAGAACCAATTGTTCCGATTGCAATAGAAGCAATCTGTCCTGGCTGTTCTGTCTTTTTATCTAATTTAATAAGCTGCTCCATTTTTGTTTCTTCTTTTGGAAGATACTTATTACGAATTCGTTCTACTTCTTCCTGCTGTTTTGAAGAATAAGTAAATTCGAAGGTCTCATTGTTTACTGCATAATCTGCCATGTCATTTCCTCGCTTAAATTTATTTCTCAATTGTAAAACAAGTTTGTTTCCTCTTGATGATGCTATAATACGGGAGAGATATTTTGGAAATGTTCGTGAAATGTTAAAGAAATGTTAAAGTGAAATTTTTTCAAAAATTAAGCCCTCAGGATTTCTC
>CAZVOY010000113.1:0-4546 GCA_964628865.1 uncultured Lachnobacterium sp.
AAGTAAAAGGAGGAAGGAAACTTGGTCAGAGGATTGGTAACGGTATTTCCGACAAGCATAAGACCGCGCATGCGAAAGATAAATTGGGATGGTTTAGAGGAAATCCGCGTACGAATTGGCTGGCCAGTAGAATTGATATACGGAAATCATAATGAATGGTTGGGAAATTATGACAGCATGATAGACAGGCAGTGCCTGGATGAAATGCTAAACTACATAACAGGGTATTCCATTTATGCTTTGGAGGAAGAAATTAAGCAGGGGTACATTACTTTCTCAGGAGGGCATCGTATTGGTATAACGGGACATGCAACCTATGAGGCGCTACGTGACACAAATGAGCCAAAAATTAAAAGTTTAGTAGATATAGGCGGATTAAATATTCGTATTGCACATGAGCGAAAAGGTTGTGCGGAAAAAATTATTCCATTTTTAAAAGATGGGAAATCCATTTATAACACCATTTTTTTTGCGGCACCTGGTATAGGAAAGACTACATATTTACGAGATGCCATTCGTATTTTAGCCGAAGATAAAAAAATATGTGTCATAGATGAACGGGGAGAAATCGCTGCCTGTGTAGATGGAAAACCACAAAACGATATGGGGAAACGATGTGATGTGTTGGATTCCTGTCCCAAAGAATTGGGAATGAAGATGGTATTACGCTCTATGTCACCAGAGATTATTGCAGTGGACGAATTAGGAAAAGAGGATGAATTTTCTATGTTGCATCAAATGCGTTGTTCTGGAGTAAAAGTATTAGGAACCATGCATGCTGGTGATATAGAGCAGGTATTGCGAAATCCGATGATTCGAAAGTGCGTAGAAACAGAAGCGATAGAACGATTTGTAGAACTGATTCGACTCGACAATGGGGAACGAGGTTTCCGTATTTATGATGGACAAGGAAACAAAATATGGGGAAAGTTGTAGGGATAGCTTTGCTGTTAGGGGGCATTGCAGGATATTTATATGTTTGGATTAGCAATCAAAAAATAAAACAGCAAAGAATAGAAGAATTGATTGTGTTTTTTCAAAAGTCCGTTTTTGCAATGGAATCCGAAAAAGTAAAGATGATTCCTTATTTTTTGGAATATCATTTTAGAGATGAAGTGCTTAATGAGATTTTAGACGAAATTGCCAAACGCCTAAAAACAAACACCTATCCGAAAGGCAATGAGGTGTGGAGAGATGTTTGGGGAGAAAGAAAACAGGATCTGCAGATGGACGAAGAAATATTTCAAGTTATTTTAAAGGCTGGTAGCGGTTTCTTTGGAACGAGAAAAGAAGAAAACATCTGCTTTTTGCAAAAGTATATAAATGAATTTGAAATTTTAGAGATAAAAAGAAAAGAAAAAGACGCACAAGAGAGAAAAGTGTGGATTCCAGTAGGGATGCTTGGAGGAATCATGCTTACGATTATGTTTATATAGATAGAGGATACACATGGAAATAGCTATTATTTTTAAGATTGCGGCAGTCGGTATTATCGTTACCGTTTTGGGACAAGTGTTAAAGCAAAGTGGCAGAGACGAACAAGCTTTTTTGATTTCATTGGTGGGACTAGTTGTTGTTATGTTTTGGGTTGTTCCATATATAAGTGAGCTGTTCCAAACTATGGAGGCATTATTCATGTTGGAATAAGGGGTGATGTAATATTTTAAAAATTGGAATCATAGGTATCGTTGCTGCCATTTTAGCAAGTTTTATAAAAAGAGAAAGAGCAGAACTTTCTATCATGATAGGAATAGCATCGGGTATTATCATTTTTTATTTCGTTTTATCACAAATTTCTGTGGTATTAGGCTTCTTATCTGAAATGCTGGACATGGTTGCTATAGAAGAAACTTATTACATGCAGTTGCTAAAAATGTTAGGTGTGGCGTATATATCGGAGTTTGCATCTTCTATATGTAAGGATGCAGGATTTCAGTCCATTGCAGGAATGATAGAACTGTTTGCTAAAATGCTGATCGTAGCGCTTAGTATTCCGGGACTTGTGTTTTTGGTGGAAACCTTGGAGATGTTTGTATGAGATGGATGATGACGGAGGTGGAAAACTATTTAGAAGAGATTATAGGAGCATTGGATTTTAGTGCGTTGGATCATTTTTTAAATGAACACATGCGAACTGAAATGACGTTTGATGAATTAGTTGCGCAAATCAGTATAAATGGATTAGATTCGTTGAACAAAGAAAATATAACCATGTTTGTTTTTGATACAGTATTCTATGAACTTTCGGTTGCGAAGCCTATTTTTATAAAGATGCTTTTGTTTTGCGTATTGTTTTCAGTGGTTCAAAGGTTGCTTATTACAAAAAATAGATACATTTCAGACATGGGGTTTTTATTAATTTATGGTACACTCATGGTTTTGTTGATGCAATCTTTCTTTCTAGTGCGAGATATTGCATTGGAGGGGATCAATAGTCTGGTTACTTTTTTAAATGCTTTAATTCCAACTTATGCCATGACATTGGTCTTTTCGGGGAATAGTGCATCAGGTGCATTTGTTTATGAGTCAGCGTTTCTTTTGGTTTATTTGGTAGAAATAGTGATGAAAAATTTTCTGACTCCTCTGATTCACATTTTTATATTGGTATTATTTATGAATCATCTGTTTGAGGAAGACAAACTATCAAAGCTAGCACTGTTTTTGGAAAAGTTAGTTTCAGTCGTATTAAAAGGTGCGTTTGGAGCAGTAATTGGTTTAAGTGTTGTTCAATCTTTGCTCACACCAGCAAAAGATCATTTGAATAATAATGTCTTTCTTTCGGGAATATCTTCGATACCGGGAGTAGGAAATATAGTGGGTTCTGCAGGAGAGATTATTTTAAGTTGTGGCATGTTAATTAAAAACAGTGTAGGAGTAATCGGATTACTGATTCTTTTAATAATTGCGGTTGTCCCAGTGTTGAAAGTGGGATGCTTTTGGATAATGTATCATGTTCTATCCATTGTATTACAACCAATTGCAGACAGACGTGTAACAGAATGTGTTTCTGGTGTTGCAAGAGGCTGCGATTTGTATTTAAAAATGATTTTATATTCCATGATGCTGTTTTTTGTTTTGTTTTCTATGATAAGTGTTGCAACGAGTTTTATTCACTAAGGGAATGTTATGTTGGAGTATTTGAAAAATTATTATGTATTTATGCTGGTATTAATGGTGTTTTCTTATTTGGTACCAAAAGAGGATTACAAAGTATATATACAGTTTTTTGTTGGAATTTTTATTGTGGTATTGTTTTTAAAGCCTGTGCTTGAGGTATTCACAATGGATTCACCTACATTTGTTTATGAATTTTTTGAACAGTTTAATAGCCAGTTAGAACAGTATGAGATAGAAATGGAGGAGAGTGAGAATATATATGAATATTTCTTTTTTGAAGGAGAAGGGGAATAAGTATCTTATTTTTATCCTTCTAGGACTATTAGTATTAGTGCTCTGTATTCCTACAACTTCATCAGATACGGAAGAAAATAGTACGATTTCTTATACGGAAGATGGAGAATTGGAATCACAGTTAAAGAGAGTGCTGTCTGCTATGGAAGGGGTTGGTGAGGTCGAAGTTATGATTACCACCGAATACATAGAAAACAGTATGTTTTCCAATGAAGGAGCAAGTGAGAAGGTTTGTGGTGTAGTTGTTGTAGCAGAAGGCGCAGGAAACGCTACGGTGGAAGCGCGTATTTCAGAAGCCGTCAAGGCATTATTTTCCATTGATGTGCATAAGATAAGTATAGTAAAAATGAGGTCACAGGAGGGAGACTAGTGAAGAAAAGAAAAATTCATAAAAATCAAGTCGTAATTGCTACCTTAGCTATATTGATAGCGATTGCTGGGTACATAAGCTATGACAAATCAGGAATTAATTTGAATCCTTCTAGTCAGGAAGCGAATGCTAGTGGTGAAACCGATGATAAGGATAGTGCAATTGCATGGGATGAATTGGTATGGTCTGAGGAAAATACAGAAATTGTTGCTAATACTGAAGAGGAACTAAACCCAGGCGAATCTGTGCTCACAGGAAATATCATTAATGTGACGGATTATGCCACAGCGGTAAAATTAAATCGAGAAGAGATTCGGGCTTCAAATCGAGAGTCTCTGATGGAAATCATAAATAATGAAGCGCTTTCTGAAGATGCAAAACAAGAGGCTATAAATGAAATGGTAGAATTAACGGAAATTGCTGAAATGGAAGCAAATACAGAAATGCTTTTAGAAGCAAAAGGTTTTACCAATGTCGTAGTGAGCATTAGCGAGAATAGCTGTGATGTCGTTTTGGATATGGGAGAAGTGACAGACGCAAAACGTGCACAGGTTGAAGATATTGTAAAAAGGAAAACGGGATTTACAGCAGATAAGATTGTGATAACACCAATTGATACCTCAGAATCTGAATAAAAATGCATTGAAAAGAGAGGTAAACTAATGTATACTATTTTGCGATGTGTTTATAAATAGTATATGTTTGAGAATATATTTTGGAGGAACTCTCGTGAGCAACTTAAGAAAAGAAATAGAAAAAAGACGT
>CAZVOY010000114.1:0-4483 GCA_964628865.1 uncultured Lachnobacterium sp.
ACCGTTTTAATCAATGGTTTTTCAAAATCTCATTCTATGACAGGATGGAGACTTGGTTATGCCTGTGGTCCAGAGGTTATCATCAAGCAGATGTTAAAGATTCATCAGTTTGCAATCATGTGTGCACCTACCACAAGTCAGTACGCAGCGGTAGAAGCGATGCGAAACGGAGATGAAGATGTGGCACAGATGAAAGCAGAATATGATGTGCGTCGTAAGTATTTATTAAAGCGCTTCCGTGAAATGGGGATCGAGTGTTTTGAAGCATTAGGAGCATTTTATGTATTCCCATGCATCAAGCCATTTGGGATGACTTCAGATGAATTTGCTACCAGTTTGTTGAAGAGCAAAAAGGTATGTGTCGTTCCAGGTACAGCGTTTGGCGACTGCGGTGAAGGATTCCTTCGAATTTCCTATGCTTATTCGCTCGAAAATTTAAAGATTGCGATGGACCGAATTGAAGAGTTTGTAAAAGAACTGAAAGAGAAATAAAAACTATGGCATTAAATATTGTATTATATGAACCAGAAATTCCTGCAAATACAGGAAACATCGGACGTACTTGCGTAGCCACCAATACACGTCTGCACTTAATTGAACCATTGGGATTTTCCTTGGAGGAAAAACAGTTAAAAAGAGCAGGCATGGATTATTGGAAAGAACTGGATGTAAACACTTATGTGAACTGGGATGATTTTTGTCAAAAAAATTCAGATGCAAAAATCTATTATGCAACCACAAAGGCACGCCATGTATACTCCGAAGTAAATTATGAAGAAGATTGTTATATCATGTTTGGAAAAGAGAGCGCAGGTATTCCTGAAGAGATTTTAAAAGAGAATCCAGATACTTGTGTGCGTATTCCAATGGTGGGAGAAACACGTTCTCTGAATTTATCCAACTCTGTAGCAATTGTTTTATATGAAGCTCTGCGCCAGAATGATTTTTCTAACATGAAGTTAGAAGGGGAACTTCATAGACTACACTGGGAGGACTAAAATGAGCATTATCAAAACGAGGGGGCTCGTTCATGATTTTATTCGACGTGATGAAGATGATAATGTGGAATCTATCACAACAGCTTTGGATCACGTAGATTTAAATGTAGAAGAAGGTCAGTTTATTGCGATTCTTGGACACAATGGTTCCGGGAAATCCACGCTGGCAAAACATATCAATGCGCTTTTATCTGCAACAGAAGGTACAATCTGGGTAGACGGCATGGATGTTTCAGAAGAGAAAAATGTAATACCTGTTCGTAAGGCTGCAGGAATGGTATTCCAAAACCCAGATAATCAGATTATCGCAAACATCGTAGAAGAAGATGTGGCGTTTGGACCTGAAAATATTGGTGTTCCTACAGAAGAGATTTGGGAGCGTGTGGATAAAAGTTTAAATGCGGTCAGAATGACAAAATACCGTAATCATTCGCCAAATAAATTATCAGGTGGACAAAAGCAGCGTGTTGCCATTGCTGGTGTTATGGCGATGGAGCCCAAATGCATCGTGTTCGATGAGCCAACCGCAATGCTCGATCCAAACGGACGAAAAGATGTATTAAAGGCGGCGCATGAACTGAACAAGAGTAAAGGTGTGACAGTTCTTCTAATTACACACTATATGGAAGAAGTGATAGATGCAGATTATGTGTATGTCATGGAAAATGGAAAAATTATCATGGATGGCACACCAAGAGATATCTTTTCAAGAGTAGACGAATTAAAAGCACATCGATTAGATGTGCCACAGATGACGCTTTTAGCAGACGAACTTAGAAAATCAGGTCTTCCTATTCCAAAAGGAATTCTGACAAGAGAAGAACTGGTGGATGCAATTATGAAAGTGAAATAGTATGTCAATTATTTTAGATAAAGTAAATTATAGTTACAGTGAAGGAACTGCATATCATGTGCAGGCGCTGAAAAATATTAATTTAAAAATCGAAGACGGAGAATTTATCGGAATCATCGGTCATACGGGTTCTGGCAAATCTACTTTAATCCAACATATGAATGGATTGATTAAGGCTACCTCAGGTGGAATTTATTTTAATGGTCAGGATATTTATGATGAAGATTTTAATATGAAAGATCTTCGGAGTAAGGTTGGACTGGTATTTCAGTATCCAGAACATCAGTTGTTTGAAACGACTATTTTTGACGATGTATGTTTCGGACCAAAGAATTTAGGATTAGATAAAAAGACAGTAGAGTTACGTGCCTACGAAGCTTTACGTAATGTAGGTTTTCCAAACGAGTTGTATTTCCAACCACCATTTGATTTATCTGGCGGACAGAAAAGAAGAGTGGCGATTGCAGGTGTACTTGCCATGAAACCAGAAGTGCTTATTTTGGACGAGCCAACCGCAGGTTTAGACCCAGCGGGAAGAGATGAAATTCTGGGTATGATTGCGCAGATGCATAAAGAACTAGGAATTACGGTTATTTTAGTTTCTCACAGTATGGAAGATGTGGCAAAATACGTAGATAGAATTATTGTAATGAATCAGGGTTCTGTTATGTATGATGGTTTACCAAAAGACGTATTCCGTCAGTATCATCAATTGGAAGAAGTGGGGCTTGCAGCACCACAGGTAACCTATTTGATGCATGAATTGAGAGAAAAAGGGTTGGCGGTCGATGTAAACGCAACCACGGTAGAAGAAGCGAAGAACAGTATTCTTCAAGTTTTAAGAGGTTAGAAAATGATTCGAGATATTACCATCGGTCAATATTATCCAGCAGATTCTATACTGCATAAGCTTGACCCACGTGTAAAATTATTTGCGACAGTGATATATATTATAGCGCTTTTCAGTTTTAAAGGAATTGTAGGACTAGCAATCATTACAGGGTTTTTATACGCTGTAATTAAGATTTCAAAGGTTCCTTTTTCTTTTATGGTAAAAGGGTTAAAGGCAATTATCATATTGCTTGTAATTACGTCGGTGTTTAATCTGCTTGCCACACCAGGAGATATCGTGTTCTGGAAGTGGGGAAGTTTGCAGATTACAGATACCGGTATTATCAACGCAGTGCTTATGACCATTCGTTTGGTGTATTTGATTTTGGGAACCTCCCTTATGACCCTTACTACTACACCAAATCAGTTGACGAATGGATTAGAAACCGCATTGGCACCTTTAAATAAAATCAATGTACCAGTACATTCCATCGCGATGATGATGTCCATTGCTCTTCGTTTTATTCCGATTCTGATAGAAGAAACAGATAAGATTATGAAAGCACAGATGGCACGTGGTGCTGATTTTGAAAATGGAAATTTGATTGAAAAAGCAAAGGCTATGGTTCCACTATTGGTTCCACTTTTTGTATCTGCTTTTCGTAGAGCAGAAGATTTGGCAATGGCGATGGAAGCCAGATGCTACAACGGTGGTGAAGGCCGTACAAAAATGAAACCTCTTGTATATGGTGAAAATGACAAGAAGGCATATATTATTGTTATTGCATTTTTGGTATTAGTAATCGTAGCGGCAAAGGTGATTCCATTTCCACAGTAGATAGAGGTTATAAATATGCGTGTAAAAATGGTGGTGGCCTATGATGGCACCAATTATAGTGGTTGGCAGCTTCAAAAAAATGCTGTTACCATTGAGCAAAAATTAAATGAAGCTCTTTTTGATTTGTTAGGCGAAGAGATTCAGGTAACAGGTGCCAGCCGTACGGATGCGGGGGTACATTCCCTTGGAAATGTATGTGTATTTGATACCAATACCCGTATGCCAGCAGAGAAAATATGTTTTGCGCTTAATACCCGCCTGCCAGAAGATATCGTAGTACAGAGTTCTTGTGAAGTAGCAGAGGATTTTCATCCACGAGCAGGTAAAAGCAGTAAAACTTATGAATACCGTATTTTAAATCGAGAATTTCGTGATCCGACCAGACGTCTAAACACTTATTTTTATCATTATGATTTAGATGTAGAAGCGATGCAGAAAGCAGCAGATTATCTAGTTGGTGAACATGACTTCAAAAGTTTTTGCTCTGTTCATGCACAGGTGGAAAGTACCGTGCGCACCATTTATGCATGTACCGTTTCTCAGAATGAAGATGAAATTTATATCCGTGTAACTGGAAATGGATTTTTATATAATATGGTTCGTATTATTGCAGGCACGCTGATAGAAGTGGGAGCTGGAAAACGTGAACCAGAAGAGATTTTAGAGATGCTCGAAAAAACAGATCGTTGCACGGCAGGACCAACTGCTCCAGCATGTGGACTTACAATGATAGGTATTAGTTACGAACTGCTTCCATAAATTCGCATGCAACAAAAACCTTTTTTGGCAGTTCGAAACTTTTTTTGCAAAAGTATTTGACACACGAGGAATCGTGTAATATAATATCCTAGTCTGTGATAGTATGTAAATGTGAGCCAAAGCCCCGGCAAGCATTTCACTATATAGAAAACATCGGGTAAGAGAGGGATAGCGTCCGGACATACGAGATTCCAAATTATCCAA
>CAZVOY010000115.1:0-4359 GCA_964628865.1 uncultured Lachnobacterium sp.
AAGCACAGTCAGCAGCAGGATTAGAACATCCAAACATTGTAAACATTTACGATGTAGGAAGTGAAAATGGAATGCACTTTATCGTAATGGAATACGTAGAAGGTATTACATTAAAAACATATGTAGAGAAAAAAGGACAGCTTTCCTTCAAAGAAGCTACCAGTATTGCAATTCAGGTAGCAAGAGGTATCGAAGCTGCTCACAATAAAGATATTACACATAGAGATATCAAACCACAGAATATTATGATTTCCACAGAAGGAAAAGTAAAAGTTACTGACTTTGGTATCGCAAAAGCAATCAGTTCTAATACAATTAGTTCCGATGCTATGGGTTCTGTACATTATGCTTCACCAGAACAGGCTAGAAATGGTTTTATCGATGGTAGAAGTGATATTTATTCATTAGGTGTTGTTATGTATGAAATGGTAACAGGACGTGTGCCATTTGACGGAGAAACAACAGTAGCCGTAGCCATTCAGCATTTGCAGGAAGAAATGGTAGTGCCAACCGCATTTGCTCCAGAACTTCCTATCAGCTATGAAAAAATTATATTAAAAACAACTCAGAAGAGTCCAGAACGCAGATATCAGACTATCGGAGAACTCTTAGCAGACTTACGTCAGGCATTAGTAACGCCAGATGAAGATTTCGTAGTAATCGCTCCAGTCGTAATTGGTGACACACGCGTAATTAATGGCGAAGAATTAGAAATGATTCAGAATTCTGCTGAAGAAGCAGACTTAGATAAAGAAAATGGCTTTGCATCTGCAGAAGATGGCGAAGATGAATATGATGAAGACGATGAAAACGAAGATGCATCTGCATTCTTAGATCCTAAGATGGAAAAAATCGTAAACTATGGTGGCATTGCTGTATTAGCAGTTATCATTATTATTATTATTTTCTTAGTCTTTAACATTTTTAGTAATATCTTCAATTTTGGCGGTGGCGATTCGACAGAATCAGAATCTGAAACTCAGACAGAGACAGAATCAGAATCAGTAGAAATGATTAATATCGTTGGTATGTCTTTGGAAGAAGCTACGGAAGAATTAAAAGAATTAGGATTAGAAATTGAAGTCGTTTCCTATGAAAAATCTGATACAGAAGAAGATGGAACTATCTTGAAGCAGAATGAAAAAGAAGGAAACATGGTAGAAAAAGGAACTGCAATTAAAGTAACAGTTGCAGGTACAGATGGCGAATTAATCGACGTGCCAAACGTTGTAAATGCTTTAGAAGCAGATGCTGTATCTACATTGCAGGGTAAAGGCTTCAATGTAACCAGAGATTTCGCTGCAAGCGATAGTGTAGAAAAGGGTAGAGTTATTTCTCAGGACCCAGCATCAGGCGGGAAGTTAGAAGCTGGAAGCTATGTTACAATCGTAATTAGCGAAGGTAAAGGCTCAGAATTAGTTCCAGGAAACTTAGTTGGTAAAGATATTGATACTGTAACTAGTAAATTAGAGTCACTTGGTTTCGTTGTAGCAGAGGTAGAAACTACCAGTGATTCTTATCCAGAACCAGGTACCGTAATTAATGTAGAAGGTGCTGGTACATCTAGAGAAGTTGGTTCTACAATTAAAGTTACTGTAAGTACAGGTCCAAAAACTGTAAAACAGTCTACTTACAAATTTAGTAACACCTATACAAAAGAAGGTGCCGTATCTTACACATATCAGTTGTTAGATGCATCAGGTAATGTATTACTTTCAGATAGTGGAACAGGTTCATCTGTCACAATCTCAAAAACAGGAATGAGCGCATCTTCTGGTAAGGTTGTAATTACATGGACCATTCAGGGTGAATTTACAGTAGATTCCGATGGTGATGGTGTAATGGATAGTGAACCTACTACAAGCACACAGAAATTTGAAGAAAGTGTAAACTTCACAGCAGAATAATAGGTATACAATGCAAGGTAAGATTGTAAAAGGAATTTCCGGTTTCTACTACGTTCACGTAGTAGGAACCGGAATTTATGAATGTAAGGCAAAAGGTGCCTTCCGTAATCAGAAGATTAAACCTCTTGTTGGAGATAATGTAGAGATTGCGGTGATTGATGAAGAAAATAAAAAAGGAAATGTAGAAAAGATTTTGCCACGCAAAAATGAATTGATTCGTCCTGCTGTTTCTAATATTGATATGGCACTGGTTATTTTTGCGGCAGCAAAACCAGATCCAAATTTTAACCTTTTGGATCGTTTCCTTTGTATGATGGAATATCAAAAGGTTCCTGTAACTATTTGCTTCAATAAATGCGATTTGGTTACAGAAGAACAGAAAAAAGAGCTGGAAGATATCTATAAACCAGCAGGCTATGATATTATTTTCACTAGCGCGAAAGCAGGAGTGAACCTTGATACATTAAAAGATTTATTAAAGGGCAAAACTACTACAGTAGCAGGGCCATCTGGTGTAGGGAAATCCTCATTAATTAACAAGTTGCAGGATACGGTCTATATGGAGACTGGTTCTATCAGCGAAAAGATTGAGCGAGGAAAACACACCACGCGTCATTCTGAGATTATTCCGATTGGAGATGACGCATATATCATGGATACGCCAGGATTTAGTTCCATGGATGTACCAGGTTTTGAAAAAGAAGATTTGTGGACATGCTATCCTGAGTTTTTGCCACACGAACCATATTGCAAATTTCAGGGATGTAGCCATATCAGCGAACCAAACTGCGGTGTAAAGGATGCATTGGCAGAAGGAAAAATCCATCAGGTTCGTTATGAAAATTATATATTACTTTATAACGAGATGAAGCAGATACGAAAATACTAGACGTATTAGAAAGGCAAGAAATATGAATTGTTTATCACCATCCATTTTAGCATCCGATTTTAGCAACTTAGGCGAACAGATTCGTCTCATTGATGAAGCTGGCGCACAGTATGTACACATTGACGTTATGGACGGAAAATTCGTACCAAGTATTTCCTACGGAATGCCTGTCATCAAATGCATTCGACCATGTACTGAGCGTATGTTTGATGTACACCTTATGATAGAAGATCCAGACCGTTACATTGATGAATTTGTAAAGGTGGGAGCAGACATCATTACGGTTCATGCTGAGGCTTGTGTGCATTTAGACAGAACCATCGAAGCTATCAAAGAAAAGGGCGTTTTAGCAGGTGTAGCGATTAATCCAGCCACTCCAGTATGTCAGATTCTCCCTATTCTTGAAAAAGTAGATATGGTGCTTATCATGTCTGTGAACCCAGGTTTTGGCGGACAGAAGATGATTCCTTACACCATTGAAAAGGTTCGCGAGCTCAAGAAAATCGTAAAAGAAAAAGGCTATAAAGTAGACATTGAAGTAGATGGTGGTATTACTTTAGAAAACGTAGAAAGATTCTTAGATGCAGGTGCAAATATCATTGTAGCAGGTAGCTCAGTGTTTAACGGAGATATTGAAGAAAACGTAAAATGTTTCTTGGATAAATTAAATTTATAAAAACAAATAAGTGTCACCGATGGTGGCACTTGTTTATTATAGGAAGTGTGAACTTATGAAATATGTCATCATCTCTGGCGGGCATATAGACGATGCCTTCGCTTTGGAATGGTTACAAAAAAATAAATATGATTGTTTGATTGCGGCAGATTCTGGCGTAAATTTTCTGCATCGAAATGAGCTTGTACCAAATATAATTGCAGGAGATTTTGATTCAGCAGACGATGGAAGTTTGGGTGCCTTTTCTGAGATAGATGGCGTAGAGATTTTACGATTGAATACAATCAAAGACGACACAGATACGGAATTTGTTATTCGCGAAGCGATTCGTCGAGGGGCTACGGAGATTACTCTTTTGGGGGCAACTGGAACTCGACTAGACCATGTGTTAGCCAATGTATATTTGCTGGGGATAGGTTTAGAAGAAAACGTACAGATAGAGATGCTGGATGCTTACAATCGTATTCGGATGATTACTGGTGAGGTAGTGCTTAGAAAGGCAGAAACTTTTGGGGAATATGTTTCCCTTCTTCCAGTTGCCGGAAGGGTAAAAGGAGTAAGTCTAAAGGGCTTTAAGTATCCGCTTGAAAATGTAGATATGCAAGTTTTTTCATCTTTGGGTATCAGTAATGAGATACTAGAAGAAGAGGCTTATATACAGGTGAAAGAAGGATATTTGATTTTATTTGAATCACAAGATTAAATAAAAACATGTATACTAAAAGGGATAAACCACGAAAGGTAATAGTAGTAATGAAATCTGGATTAGTAATTGAAGGTGGTGGAGTACGTGGCATATATGCCGCAGGGGTATTAGTGGCTTTTATGAAAATGGTAAATGCTAAGGTGGTGACTTTAAAATGCCAGTAGATATGAAAGATTTAATT
>CAZVOY010000116.1:0-4315 GCA_964628865.1 uncultured Lachnobacterium sp.
TTTTATAAAAAAATTCACTTGTATACTTGTACATTTTTTACTAAAATAAATTCATTCATTATTTTTTTAAAAAAGGATGCATATTTATGAAAAAGAACGCTTTAAAGGGCTCGTTATTTTTGCTTTTGGGTGCCTTTATATGGGGCACCGCTTTTGTTGCACAAAGTATTGGAAGCAACGATTTGAACGCTCTTTCCTTTAATTGCATACGAAATTTCATTGGAGTAATTGCACTACTTCCTGTCATGGGTTGGAAATTACATTCTAGCAAAAAATCTATCAAGGAAGTTTTTACAAAAAAATTACTACTGGGTGGATTAATTTGCGGAATAGCACTTTGTGTCGCTTCAAACTTTCAACAAATGGGCATTGAACAGTCCACCGTAGGAAAGTCTGCCTTCATCACCGCGTTATATATTGTACTGGTTCCGCTCATGGGGCTTTTCTTTAAAAAGAAAGTTCCTGCAAAAGTATGGCTTGGTGTTATCCTCGCTACCATTGGCTTATATCTTCTTTGCATGAAAAATGAAGCTTTGGTATTAAGCACTGGTGATATTTACCTTCTTTTGTGCGCATTTTTCTTTACTATACAAATCACGGCAATCGATTACTTTGCACCAAATATGGATGGCGTAGCACTTAGTATTGTAGAATTTTTTGTGACAGGTGTTCTTTCTGGAATCGGAATGCTTTTTACAGAAGTACCATCCTGGTCACAAATCTCCGCAGCTGCCATTCCACTTTTGTATACAGGTATACTTTCTAGTGGAGTTGCATATACCTTCCAGATCATCGGACAACAACATCTGTCAGCCTCTGTGGCTTCTCTAATCATGAGTTTAGAGTCTGTGTTTGCAACACTAGCAGGTTGGCTGATTTTAAAAGAAGTATTATCGACACAGGAATTGATTGGTTGTAGTCTGGTGTTTGCTTCGGTCATTTTGTCGCAAATCCCTATAACGAAAAAAGAAACCGACGGTTAGTCGGTTTCTTTTTTAAATTAACGTTATTAACTGCTCTGCTCCATCGCCTTTTGTATTATCTATTACATAGTCACAAATTTCTCGATTGCGTTTCTCCGCATCGATAGACAAAAGACGAAGGGTTTTTTCTTCTGTTGTATAGTTTTCCTCAATGATGTCTTTAATCAAATCTTCTTTATCTTTATTGATGTAGATAATGGCAGTTGGAAAATGGCGTTTCATGGCTATAGCACCACACATATCCAATGGCATTACTGCAAAATGTTCTCGATCTAATACAGCCTGAATATCCTCTTTCTTTGTACCATACTGGATACCAGCATAACGTGTCTTTTCAAAGAAGTTTTGCTGTGCAAATTCTTCTTCGGTGAGATAGTTATGCTTGTTTGATTTCTTTGTACAGTAGGTGAGAGGGCTCTCGAACTGTTCATTCTGACGCAAGGTTTTTGCGATACGACTTTTCCCTGAACCTGATGGTCCTACCAAGGCCAATACAGATGGCACTTTGATTTCGTGTGTTTTATGCATAGCCGCATTTATAATTTGCTCTACCATTAGCACAAATTCGTTCATATTGTTGACAGATAAAAGGCCTGTCATTTTCCAGTTCCAAGGTTTTCGCATCAGTACTGGATATGTCGCAGGAGATTCCAATACATTGTGAATAGCATCATCTAAAATGATATCGAACTGCACCAGATTTTTTGCATTACCAAGGATGATATTCTCTGGTGGTAATTCTGGAAAAGCCTCCAAAATCTGAGCTGCACGAATTCCCATAAACTGTGGATATACTGCTGTAATAAAATACACATCTGCGATTTCCATCAACTGACGAATACATTGCTTTGTTTTATCCGAAACCACTTGTCTTTTATATAATTCTTCTGTTTGATAAAATTCTTTGATTACACTGGTGCGTCCTGTGTTTTCCCAGTTTGTGATTTCCTCTAATGTAAGAGGTGGATCATAGTTGTATTTTTCGTTTGCCATAGCTATTGCCTGACTATTGAATGGGGCTGTTACGTCATCCCAATCCAAACCAATCTTTGGTCTAAGCATAATCTTGTCCTCGTTTCTAAACCAATTTCTCTTTTAAAGTATTTTCACTCCATTTGCCTTGAGTTTGAAAGATGCCCCCAGCATATCTGCAGCGCTACGACACATCATCATACGTCCAAGAAAAATTTCAAAATATTCATACATGGTGCAAATACTTTCATCAATCTGTAGATTTAGAGAAATCACCTTTTCCTTCACATTCACTTTCAAATTTGCTCCCGTTACTGCGTAGTTTACTCTATCATGTATGTCAAAAGAAGCGATTTCATCACGAACACGATTACGACGTACATCCGTTTTATCCGCAATAATAAGAGCTGCTGATATAGGGTCCATGGCACGACCTGTAGATTCATCGTGATTACTAATTGCCGATACAATAGTAATTCTATCTTCTATGGAAAGATCATATGCTTTTAATATCTCGTTTGCTAACAATCCACCATATTCTGCATGATTTTTACGATTAATGGCATTTCCGATGTCGTGCATAAAGCCTGCAATTTTCACCAACTCCTGCTCATGCTCACTATAGCCAAATTCTTTCAATATCATTGCAGCACGTTCTGCTACTAGGCTGGTGTGTGCTTCGGAATGATCTGTAAAACCTAATACATGCAAATTGGCGTTTCCCTTTTTTATTAGTGCCAATACTTCTTCATTTGTTCGTATTTCTTCGTATGTCATAAATTCCTCCGAAATTATAATTTATCTTCTTTTGGAAAAAAACTCTGGTGATTCTTCTACCGCCCTTGTTACCGATTCATATACCGCTTCTGCAGATTGGATTGCTACCTCTGACATCTGGTTCTCTTCTAAAAATAATGTATCTTCCGTGGTGCTCTTCCCATGGTGCTTTCGATACACTATGTTATTTAATTCTGTAAACAATGCAATCAATTTATGGAATTCATTTTCTCTATCCAACACGCATTTTCCATACACTTCCATCTCTTTTCCTGCAGTAGCAATAATCTGCATACAAAGACGAAGTTCTCCCGTCACATCAGACGCCTCCATCATTACATCTGGACGTGTAGCTTTCACTTTCATAAAATATTGCATTGCTCCAGAAATATCTTTCCGACGGAAATATCCTGCCAAAATTTCTTTTAGCTCTCTTGTCTCCGCTTTCTCACCTAGCATGCCAACCTTACATTCATAAACGCTAAGATGGTTAACGCGAACCCATACCAAAAGCAAAAACTCAGAAATAAATCCAAGTACTCGCTTGTGATAAGCATCTTCATCTGTGTCTAAGTCAATCCTTTTTTCTACCTCAGCGAAAATATCAAATAACCATTTAGAGTATTTATCAAATAACACCTTGCTAGTGACAAACATATTTCCAAAATAGGTTTCGTTCTGATGAACCAAACTAACATACGTATCATAATACTCTGGATAAATATCGCGAATCACTTCTCCGGCACAATCCAGTGCTTTTATATTATGATTAGCAGAAAAACCGTAATGATACGAATTATTTAATATCACTCGTTTCGTAGTAATGAAATCATAGTCTTGTAATAGACTCTCATATTCTTGCTTTGTTAAAACCTTTTCCTGTTCGTTAATTAGATATCTACGATAATGACATGTTCCTATGTAATCCAGATCCTTACAATTTTTCCAAAGCCAATAATGCCCCGTCAACTCACTGTAATAACAATTTAGGTGGGAGATGTTATCTCCCACATCGTCTCCTGGATAACCCAAATCCTTTGCTTTTACATGACCTACATGTAAAGGCTGATACAAAGGATCTTTGGGTACATCAAATTCTTTATGCGTCATTGCGTAAATTCTTATCTTCATCTTTCTATTCCTTAAAAATAGATTATTTTACTTTGGTTCTTTGCACCAAATGCGCGCTTCATATGGTGACAATTCATGACAAATGCTTCCTTTTGAAAGATAAACTGCTTTATATCCATCTGGGATATAGGCTTTCTGCTGTTTCTTTCCTAAGTTACAGTCTACAATATATGTTGTCCCATTAAGCGTACGGCTATAAACAAATCTGTCTTTTTTATCGTTGATTACTTTGAAATCACCATATACCAAAGTTTTATCCTTTTTACGAAGTGCAATTAGCTCTTTATATGTCTTCGTGATTTCTTCGTTGATTGGCTGACGTAATCCATCACGCATCTCTTCTGGATATTCATTCCATGGAAGAAGAATACGTGTATGCTCTCTGGTACCTGCGTTGATGGTCTTTAAGATTTCTTCTTCTGATTTCCCTTTTTCACGAAGCTCTGCTACCA
>CAZVOY010000117.1:0-4196 GCA_964628865.1 uncultured Lachnobacterium sp.
TAAAGGAGTAATTTATGTATTTTGATTGGACATATGGTTTGGTATTAATTGGTGCAGTTATTTGTTTGATTGCATCTGCAAATGTAAAGTCAACTTATAAAAAATATGCACAGTACCGCAGTATGACAGGAATGACGGGAGCGCAGGCGGCAGAACGTTTATTGCGTGGTGCTGGATTAAATCATGTTCAGGTTGGTCGTGTGGCAGGCGAACTGTCAGATCATTATGATCCAACCAAAAAAGTGGTGAATTTATCAGAGTCGGTATACAATTCGACTTCTGTGGCAGCAATTGGTGTGGCAGCCCATGAATGTGGACATGCTATTCAGCATGCGAATGGTTATTTCCCATTAAATCTTAGGACTTGGTTTGTGCCAATAGCAAATTTTGGGTCAAAACTTGCTTGGCCATTGATTTTGCTAGGACTTTTTATCAACATGGAGTCTTCGCAGACCATTATCAACATTGGGATTATTATGTTTTCTTTTGCTGTGATTTTTCAGTTGATTACACTTCCTGTAGAATTTAATGCCTCTAAAAGAGCATTGGCGTTGCTGGAAAATCAGGGAATTCTCAGTCAGCAGGAATTGCCATACACCAAGAAGGTATTAAGCGCAGCGGCGCTTACCTATGTCGCGAGTGCAGCAGCTTCTATTTTGCAGTTGCTTCGTATCATAATGTTATTTGGAGGCAGAAGACGAGATGACTAACGGTGTTAGTGTACGTGAATTGGTATTGGATATTTTGATAGAAGTAAACGAAAAGGACCAGTATTCACACTTGGTCATTCGTGATGTCTTAAATAAATATCAGTATTTGGAAAAACAGGAGCGAGCATTTTTGACTCGCTTGGTAGAAGGAACCATTGAGCATATGCTGGAAATGGATTTTGTTATCAATTCCTTCTCAAAAGTAAAGGTGAAAAAAATGAAGCCACTCATTCGAAACCTTCTTCGTATGAGTGTGTATCAGTTGAAATATATGGATTCGATTCCAGATGCAGCTGTCTGCAACGAAGCAGTGAAATTGGCAAAAAAACGTGGCTTTGGACAACTTCGCGGATTTGTAAATGGTGTGCTTCGAAATATTGCTAGAGAACTTGCGCATTTGCAGTACCCAGATGAAAAACTAGAGCCAGTACGCTTTTTGGAAGTGACCTACTCGGTGCCAGCTTGGATGGTAGAAGAGTGGATGCGTGATTATGGATATGAGCAGGCAAAAGAAATTTGTAAAAGTTTCTTACAGGAACGTCCGATTACCATTCGTACAAACCTGACAAAAATTACTCCAGAAGATTTAAAAAAGAAACTGGAGGCAGAAGGCGTAACTGTCACAGATGTGCCAGAGCTATCTTATGCTTTTGAAATCTCGGATTTCGATTATTTACAATCTTTGGAATGCTTTGTAGAGGGTTTGTTCTATGTGCAGGATATTAGTTCTATGATGGTGGCGGAAAAGGCATCTCCTGCAAAAGAAAGTTATGTCATTGATGTGTGTGCTGCTCCAGGAGGTAAAAGCTCTCATCTAGCGGAAAAGATGCAGGGTACTGGAATGGTAGAAGCGAGAGACTTAACAGAATACAAGGTGTCTCTGATAGAAGAGAATATCGAGCGTCATGGATTGGAAAACATAAAAGCAGTTCAAATGGACGCCACGGTATATGATGAGACATCGAAAGAAAAAGCAGATGTGCTGATTTGCGATTTGCCTTGTTCAGGTCTGGGAGTCATGGGAAAGAAAACGGATATCCGCTACAAAATGACCGCAGAGAAACAAGCGGGTTTGGTGCAGCTTCAGAGACAGATTCTGGATACCGTACATACCTATGTGAAACCTGGGGGAACTTTAGTGTACAGTACTTGTACCATACACAAAGAAGAGAATGAAAACAACGTAGTGTGGTTTGCAAAGAAATATCCTGAGTTTGAAGTGATTTCCTGTGAGCAGATGTTTCCAGGTGGAATATATCACGATGGATTTTTCATTGCAAAACTTGTTCGTCGTGTATAGGAGCAAAAGATAACTTAAATAGAGAGGAATCTTTATGTCACAAAAAATAGATATCAAGTCTATGAATCAAAAAGAGTTGATTGCATTCATGGAGGAGATGGGAGAAAAGTCTTTTCGTGCAAAACAAATTTATCAGTGGATACATGAAAAACAGGTGAATAGTTTTGATGAAATGACCAATATATCAAAAAAGTTAATAGAGACTTTAAATGAAAAGGCATATCTGACCTGTTTAACAAAAGAAGAAGTTCAGATTTCAAAACTGGATGGTACGAGAAAGTATCTGTTTTTGTTGGAAGATGGCAATGTAATTGAAAGTGTTTTAATGCGCTACAAACATGGAAATTCAGTGTGTATATCCTCCCAGGTAGGCTGTCGTATGGGATGCCGCTTCTGTGCATCTACGTTAGATGGTTTGGTGAGAGGTTTGACGGCAGGGGAAATGTTGGATCAGATTTATCAGATTGGGAAAGATATCGGAGAACGCATTTCCAATGTGGTAGTTATGGGGACGGGCGAGCCTCTGGATAACTATGATAATTTGTTGAAATTTATTGAATTGCTCACGGATGAAAATGGAATAAACATTAGTCAGAGAAATCTGACGGTTTCTACTTGTGGTATTGTTCCGAGAATGCGAGAATTGGCAGAAGAAAAATTGTCAATTACATTGGCGCTTTCTTTACATGCGTCGAACCAAGCAAAGCGTTTGGAACTGATGCCAGTAGCTAATAAATATGACATTCATGAGGTTATCGATGCCTGTAAGTATTATTTCGACCAGACGGGCAGACGTATTACGTTTGAATATAGTCTGGTTGGCGGTGTCAATGATACAGACGAGGATGCAAGAGAGTTATCCCAGTTGATTAAAGGAATCAATTGTCATGTGAATCTTATTCCGGTCAATCCAATCAAAGAGCGTGATTATGTTCAGTCCAATGCAAAGGTAATTGAAGCCTTTAAAAACAAGTTGGAAAAGGCTGGTATCAATGTAACGGTTCGTAGAGAAATGGGAAGAGATATCGACGGTGCCTGTGGACAATTACGTAAAAGATATAAGGATACAAATGGGAAATTATAAAAAGAATATGAAGAATGCACAGAGCAGGGCTGAAAGTCTTGCTCTTTTCTTTGCTTTATGGTAACATTATGTGATGAATTTAATGTGGCTAGTTGTGTCTAGCTACACAAAAAAAGAAAGGACAGCGAAGGAATGAGAACCTTTTCCATTACGGATACGGGAGTCTTGCGTAATATGAACCAGGACTATTGTTTTTCTTCGGACACTCCTATTGGCAATCTACCAAACTTATATATCGTATGCGATGGTATGGGCGGTCATAAGGCGGGAGAATATGCTTCCAGATATACGGTGGAGCGTATTGTAGCAGCTGTTTCCAGAAGCAGGTGGAAAGAGCCTGTGCGCATTATGAGGGATGCAATCAAAAAAGCAAACGAGATTCTGGTTGTAGAGTCACAGGAAGATGATGAAAAACAAGGCATGGGAACGACGGTGGTGGCAGCCACTATTATCGACCACAAGCTATATGTAGCAAATGTTGGTGATAGTCGTTTATATGTGGTAAATGACTCAATTGAACAAATTACAAATGACCATTCTTATGTAGAAGAGATGGTACGCATTGGTAAGTTTACCCGAGAAGATGCAAGAAACCATGAGAAAAAGAATGTAATCACTAGAGCTGTTGGAGCAACTCCAAAGATTGACATTGATTTCTTTGAAGTTGATTTAGGGGATAAGGACACGATACTGATGTGTTCCGATGGTTTATCCAACATGGTAACAGACGAAAAAATGCTCCAGATTATACTGTCACAAAATCAGACAGATATGATGTGTAAAGCATTAGTAGATGAAGCAAATAAAAATGGTGGGCAGGATAATATCACTGCAATAATTATAAGACCATATTTTGATGAGGTGGAAAAATGTTAGAAAATGGTATGTTTTTAGTAGACAGATATGAAATCATTGAAAAAATCGGTGCAGGCGGAATGTCTGACGTATACAAAGCAAAAGATCACATTCTTGGTCGCGTTGTAGCAATCAAAGTGTTGAAAGCAGAATTTTCAGAAGATATTAACTTCGTGACAAAATTCCGTACAGAAGCACAGTCAGCAGCAGGATTAGAACATCCAAACATTGTAAACATTTACGATGT
>CAZVOY010000118.1:0-4178 GCA_964628865.1 uncultured Lachnobacterium sp.
GTACTGCAAATGAAAGCATTGGAACTGGACGTAATTCTTTGAATACATATGTCTTAATTCCGTTTGCTGCCAAGCAAAGCGCAGCTGCATCTTTGAATTCATCATGCATCAAACGAGAGTCATGCGCGATTACTACGCCGCGTTCCTGTCCGCCCTGCGAAATAATGTAGTTTGCCAAGCCCTGTGTAGCCTGACGTACTGTGTATACGTTCATTCTGTTTGTACCAGCACCGATAACCCCACGTAATCCTGCTGTACCAAATTCGAGTGTACGATAAAAGCGATCTTCAATCTCTTTTTCATCTCCTGCTAAAGCTTTTAATTCAGCTTTTGTGTCCTCATCAAAATAAGGATCTGTACACCACTGTTCGTAAATTGCTTTGTAATCCATAAATACATCCTCCTGCATTTTAAATACCATTGTTAACTGATATTTTATCACATGTATTATGTTTTGACAAATGGGTTTTACACAGATAAAATATTTTATAAATGGAGGAACAAATTATGAAGTTACCTGGATATTACTCCTCAGGACAATTCGCAAAAATGGCGCAGGTGTCTGTGAGAACGATACGATTTTATGACAAACAAAACATTTTAAAACCTTCGTATGTAACCGAATCTGGTGCACGTTTTTATACGGATTCGGATTTTGTCAAACTTCAGCAGATTTTACTGCTAAAATACTTGGGATTTTCTCTGGAGGATATCAAAGGCATGACCATTGATGATGTGGATTCTCATTTTCTAAAGAATTCTCTCTCCATGCAGAAAAAACTTGTAGCGGATAGAATCGAGCAAATGCAATTGGTGGAAAACGCCATCGACAACACAGTATCCGCACTAGAGGATAACCAGCAGATTGACTGGAGTCAGATGCTCCATCTCATTCACTTAACAGGTATGGAAAAGAGTTTAAAAAACCAATATGAAAATGCTAACAACATTTCCGCACGCATTCGATTACACAAAGATTATTCTACCAATACTTTAGGCTGGTTTCCATGGATTTATGAAACTGGCATTATGCCTATTTTAGAAAAGAAGGGGAAAACTGCTAAAATTGAAATTTTGGAACTGGGTTGCGGAGAAGGTTCTCTTTGGTTAGAAAATCTTGAAAAACTTCCAGAAAATATTCATGTGACCCTATCTGATATTTCAGAGGGAATGATTCGTGATATACGAAGAAACCTTGGTTCGGACAATCGCTTTTCTTTTGAAACCTTTGATTGTACTAAAATTCCAGCAAAGGCAAAAACCTACGACCTGGTTATTGCAAATCACTTATTATTTTACTGCGATGACATTCCGCAGGTTTGCAAAGAAATTCGACGTGTACTAAAACCTGATGGAGCCTTCCTATGTAGCACCTATGGTTCTGGACATATGAAAGAAATCACAGAGCTGGTTCAAAAATTTGACCAGCGAATTATTTTGGCGGCAGAAAATCTTTATGACCGCTTTGGTCTGGACAATGGAGCCACCATATTAAGCAAATGCTTTTCATCGGTAAACATGAAATTATATGACGACGCCATCCTTTTGACGCAGGCAGAACCTCTCATCGAATACATCCTTTCCTGTCATGGAAATCAAAACCAATATCTTTTAGACCGCTACCATGACTTCCGACAATTTGTCGAAAAACAAGTAAAAAAGGAATATCGGATTACGAAAGAGGCCGGTTTCTTCCTTTGTTTTGTATGATTTGCATATTTTTCCATATCTAGTATTACTTTCGTCATATTTCGACATTTTTCTACAACATATATGTATTAATGTATTAAATCATATAGCAAAAGGAGACTTGATTATGAACACAGAAAAAACCGTAGTAGAATTGTTAGTAGAAAGGGAGGTTTTATTGCAAACCATTGAAACACAAAAGGAAACTATCAAGCGCTTGCTCGACGCTTATATTCTAAAAAACTAATATATCAAAAAAGGGCTGTCGCGCCACAGATAAAAATCCGTTTTGCGACAGCCCTGATATAGTTTAAATATTTAATGTTAAAATGCAAATGTATCAGCAAGTCCAACCCATTTCTGATCTTTTTCGCTTAAGTTCAATGGTGTGCCATCTTCTAATTTATAACCTTCTGCAGATGCTGTTCCCTGATATTCACCTACAAGCTGTGGCCATTCGATGCCGATAGCTGGATCGTTCCAAGCCAATCCACCTTCATCACCTGGATGATAGAAATCTGTACATTTATAACAGAATTCTGCTAAGTCTGTAAGCACAAGGAAACCATGTGCAAAGCCCTGTGGGATGTAGAACTGCTTCTTGTTTTCTTCAGTAAGTTCTACACCATACCATTTGCCGTATGTTTCGCTATCTTTACGAAGGTCAACAGCTACGTCAAATACAGAACCTTTTACAACACGTACAAGTTTGCCCTGAGGAAATTCCTTCTGGAAATGTAATCCACGAAGAACACCTTTTACTGAAGAAGACTGATTATCCTGTACAAATTCCATTGTCAGACCCGCTTCTTCCATATCTCTCTTGCTGTAGGTTTCCATGAAATAACCTCTAGCGTCACCATGTACTGCTGGTTCAATTACGCAAAGCCCTTCGATTCCACCTACATTTTTTTCTACTTTAATCTGTCCCATAATTAAAAACTCCCAATCTTAAAATTCGATTTCTTTTAAATAACGAGCAAGTGCATCCTGCCATGTAGGAAGTGGAGTAAATCCAGCCTCTACCAATTTACTCTTGTCGAGACGACTGTTAAATGGTCTAGCAGCTTTTGAAACACCATACTCTGCTGTAGTAACAGGAGAAACTGTTACCTTTTCGTATTCTGTATGTCCCATTTCTACTGCCTGACGGAAGATTTCTACTGTGAAATCATACCAGCTGATGTATCCACCTTCATTTGTCGCATGATAGTAACCATATTTATCGGATTCAATCATATCAACCAAAAGAACAGATAAATCCAATGTATAAGTAGGTGTACCTATCTGATCACTAACTACTGTAAGTTTGTCATGATTCTTTCCTACATTAAGCATTGTTTTGATAAAATTCTTGCCGTTTACACCAAACACCCACGCAATACGAACAATAAAATATTTATCCAAGGTGTTTGCAACCGCAAGTTCACCTTCGAGTTTTGTCTGTCCGTAAACGTTCAATGGTGCGTAGTCTTTGCAATCTGCTGTCCAAGGTTCTTCGCCCTGTCCATTAAATACGTAGTCGGTACTGATATATACCATTTTCGCATCCAGTTCTTTACAAACGTTTGCAATGTTCTGTGTACCAGCTGCATTGATTGCACGTACCCTGTCGATTTTATCTTCATCTTCAGCTAAGTCTACTGCTGTCCATGCTGCACAGTGTACCACTACATCCGGATTTACTTCTGTAATAATACGCTTTACTGCATCTGCATCTGTGATATCCATAGCTACATATGGCATTGTAGTTACAGCAGTACCGTCATCTGCACCAGAATACGCAGGTGCGATATCACTACCCACACCTTCGTATCCTCTTTTTGCTAATTCATTCATTACATCGTGGCCGAGCTGTCCAGCCACACCTGTTACGAGAACTTTCACTATATAATCCTCCTAAATTATGTCGTAGTGCACTCCATTCGATTCCGCTTCGCTTCATCTCATGGTTCGACTATTCGTCGAATCGAAAACCGCGATATGTGTTTCGTTTGAATAAATTCAACTCACACGTATCATTGTTTTCGGCACTACTCCTTAGTAACGTTCCTATTTATTACCGTACATTTTTTCATAGTAATGAGCGTACTCACCAGAAATGATTTCTTCCCACCATTCTTTGTTTTCAAGATACCATTTGATTGTCTTCTTGATACCATCTTCAAATTTGGTTTCAGGTAACCAGCCAAGTTCGTTATGAATCTTAGTTGGGTCGATAGCGTAACGCATATCGTGTCCTTTACGGTCTGCTACGTATGTGATAAGATCTTCTGATTTACCAAGTTCTTTACAGATAATCTTAACGATTTCAAGGTTTGTCTTTTCGTTGTGTCCACCAACGTTGTAAACTTCACCAACTCTACCATTGTGGATGATAAGGTCGATTGCTTTACAATGATCTTCTACATATAACCAGTCACGTACGTTTTCGCCTTTTCCATATACTGGAAGTGGTTTGTCAGCAAGTGCGTTAGCAATCATAAGTG
>CAZVOY010000119.1:0-4171 GCA_964628865.1 uncultured Lachnobacterium sp.
GATAGAGATATCCCATCAGTGCTTCAAATCCAGTGGCTTTCCTATAATCTGCCATAGAGGCATTTTTTGCCATAGTAGGTGATTTGGCATTGCGGCCCCTGCGGTATACATCCGCTTCTTCCTCTGTCAAATCCTGTTCCAAAGCTTCTATGATTTTTGCCTGTGTCTCCGCCTTTACAATGTGGCTGGTCTGGTAATGAAGCTGGCTGGCTTTGGTATTTCCCTTCCCAACTATGAGGGAACGAATTACCAAATCAAAAATTCCATCTCCAATATATGCAAGTGCCAATGGTGAGTATGTGCGGATATCCACATTCTCAATCCCAAACTGTTCTTTGATATAAGAATCAATTTTCATTTCCATTCTTCTAAATGTCCTCTTCTATACAAGCTCCCACTTCACGCCTTCTCTGGTATCTTTAATTGCTACACCCTTTGCAAGGAGTTCATCACGAATAGCATCTGCTGTGGCAAAATCTTTTGCTTTCTTAGCTGCAGCACGTTCTTCAATCTTTGCAAGTACAAAGGCTTCTAATTCTGCATCTACGCCTGCATTTGCTGGTGTTTCTGCAAGTTTTTTGCCTTCTTCGTAAAGATTTAAAGACAATACATAGTCAAAATCATTGATAAGTGCAAGCTTTGTTGCATCATTGGTATCTGCTTTTAATACATCATATAAAACAGTAATTGCCATAGATGTGTTCACGTCATTGCAAAGTGCATCTTCAAATTTTGCTTTGTACTGTGCAAATACTTCTTTGTCTACTTCGCCCTCGTTTTTCAGTTCGGCCACTTTCTTTGCCAGCTTATTATATGCAGCCACCATGTTATCTAATGCTTCGTAAGAAAAAACAAGTGGTTTGCGATAATGTGACTGTAAGCAGAACATTCTATATACTAGTGGATTATATCCTTTGCTTTCCAACAAGGAAACGGTAAGGAAATCACCCTTTGATTTACTCATTTTACCTGACTGGTCATTTAAATGGTTTACGTGGAACCAATGATTACACCATTTATGTCCCGTATAGCTTTCTGACTGGGCAATTTCGTTGGTATGGTGTGGGAAAATATTGTCTACACCACCACAGTGGATATCCATATATTCGCCTAAGTGTTTCATACTAATGCAAGAACATTCGATGTGCCATCCTGGGTAACCAACACCCCATGGACTATCCCATTTTAATGCCTGATCCTCAAATTTGGATTTGGTAAACCAAAGTACGAAGTCATTGGAATTCTTTTTGTTTGCATCTGCTTCTACATCATCACGTACCCCTTCACGCAGCTGTTCTTTTTCTACTGCTGAAGAAAATACATAATAATCCTCCAATTTGCTGGTATCAAAGTATACATTTCCACCGGCTTCATAGGCATAACCTTTTTCCAAAAGTACTTCTACCATGTGAATAAACTCAGGAATACAATTTGTCGCTGGTTCTACTACATCTGGACGTTTGATATTTAATTTTTCACAATCACTGAAAAATGCATCTGTATAGAACTGTGCGATTTCCATAACCGTTTTATTTTCACGTTTTGCACCCTTTAACATCTTGTCTTCGCCAGTATCTGCATCACTAGAAAGGTGTCCTACGTCTGTGATATTCATAACACGTTTTACATCATATCCGATGTAACGCAATGATTTCTCAAGCACGTCTTCCATGATATAACTACGAAGATTTCCAATATGTGCAAAATGATATACAGTAGGTCCACAAGTATACATAGCGATTTTGCCTTCCTCATTTGGGATTACTGTATCGATATTTCTAGTTAGCGTATTATAAAACTTAAATTTATTTTCCATGGGGTTCTCCTATTATCTTAATTCATATTTGCTCCTGCTGTGAATGTCAGCAATGTTTTCAACTCTTCGATTTCCTGTTCTAAGGTATCTACTCGTTTGCCAAGCTCTGCTTCGTTTAATTCTAAACAGCCTAATTCGTCCTGAATAGGGTCAGGTAAATTGTCGTGATCCAAGAGGTCTTGTGGTACATCACTTTTTACTCTTTTCACAATTCGACCTGGAATACCGACCACCGTACAATTTGGTGGAACCTCTTCCAGCACCACACTACCAGCACCGATTTTACAATTGTCCCCGATGGTAAAGGAACCCAGTACTTTTGCACCTGCACTTACCATAACGTTATTGCCAAGGGTAGGGTGACGCTTTCCCTGTTCTTTTCCTGTACCGCCAAGGGTTACACCCTGATATAGCGTACAGTTATCACCAATTATTGTGGTCTCTCCTATTATAACACCTGAACCGTGGTCTATAAATAGTCCTTTTCCAATTTGAGCTCCTGGATGGATTTCAATTCCTGTTTTTCGCACAGCTTTTTGTGAAAGCCATCTTGCCCAGAAATAATGACCGTTTACATACCATTTATGTGCAGTTCTGTACATCATGACCGCTTTAAAACTAGGATATAAAAACACTTCCCAGTTGGAGTGAATAGCTGGATCTCTTTCACGTATAATATTGATTTCTTCCTTTACGTTTTGAATAAATCCCATATGCGACCTCCTAAAAACAAAAGGACCATCCCGCCTCATAGAGACAGGATAGCCCGTGGTTCCACTCTAATTCAAAGTATCCTACGTTCGCGCAAAAAACACCTACGTTTGCGCAAAAGAGTCAACGTTTGCGCAAAAATCGCCTACGTTCGCGCAAACAAATACTTCCTCAAAACACGTAACATGTGTCAAACGTACTCAGCTAGGTACTACGACTTCACCAAGTCAGCTCCCGAATGCACTTTCGAAACATAAGACTAAAGCTGCTTTCAGCCGATGACAGCTTCTCTCTTTTGCCTTACCTGCGCTTCTACTCTTTCCGTTCAAAGCCTTTTTATATAAAACAAATATAATATAGTTTATGCAGAAAATGTGATTTTGTCAAGAAATTTGCATTCTATTATTACTTTTATAATTAGTTCTCGCATCCTCCACATCCGCCATTGCAGCCAACCTGGATACTTGCTTCATACATGGTAGCAAGAGAGCAAATTGCCTGTGCAGCCATTCCTTCTTCACGACCAGTAAACCCTAGATGTTCTTCCGTGGTAGCTTTTACATTAATCTGGTCTCTTTCAATGTGAAGTACTTTTGCAATATTTTCTTCCATCTGATCAATGTATGGACGAAGTTTGGGTTTCTGTGCAATCACTGTTGCGTCAATGTTTTCAATGACATAACCTTTTTCTTCAATTAGGTCACGTACATGAGCCATTAATTTCATGCTATCTGCACCTTTGTATTCTGGGTCAGTATCTGGAAAATGCTTTCCAATATCTCCCATCGCTGCAGCACCGAGAATAGCATCCATAATGGCATGTACCAAGACATCTGCATCCGAATGTCCCAATAATCCAAGTGTATGAGGAATCTTTACTCCACCTAAAATCAAATCTCTGTCTTCTACTAATTTGTGTACATCATATCCTAATCCTACGCGCATTTTTCCATCTCCTTGTCTACCATTAAAATCACATATAGTAAGTATATCCCATTCCCCTTTTTCTTACAAGTTTTAATCCCGTCTTTCAACGCCACATTTTCTTAGTTTTTGTCTTCGTAAAACAAGAAATGAGCCCAAGTATATATAAAAAGCACCGTTAGCGATAGCGTGTGCGCTTTATATATACTTGGGCTCATTTCGTATTATTTAGAACACTTAAAAACTAAGCTAATGCTGCTGTAATAATAGCCATTGCATAAACTTCTTCTGCGTTACATCCACGAGATAAGTCGTTGATTGGTGCATTTAAACCTAAAAGGATTGGACCATATGCATCGAATCCACCAAGTCTCTGTGCAATCTTGTAACCGATATTACCAGCGTTGATATCTGGGAATACAAATGTATTTGCCTGTCCTGCAACTTTGCTGTCTGGACATTTTGTCTTAGCAACGGTTGGAGAAACTGCTGCGTCAAACTGTAATTCGCCATCGATAGCGAGTTCTGGATATCTTTCTTTTGCTTTGTTAGCAGCTGAACGAACTTTGTCTACTGCTTCGCCTTTTCCTGAGCCAAGTGTTGAGTAGCTAAGGAATGCAACCTTTGGATCAATACCAAAGATTTCAGCACATTTCGCTGTTTCACCAGCGATTTCTACTAATTCGTCATCTGTTGGGAATAAGTTAATAGCACAGTCAC
>CAZVOY010000120.1:0-4168 GCA_964628865.1 uncultured Lachnobacterium sp.
GAGGAAACAACATGATTAGTAACTGGGAAGTAATCGAAACCAATCATATGATTGAAAAGGAAAATCTCGATGTGCGTACTATTACCATCGGTATTAGCCTTTTGGATTGTATTGATTCCGATTTGAATAAATTAAATGAAAATATTTATAACAAAATTACTACGGTAGCAAAAGATTTAGTAAAAGTAGGTAGTGAAATCGAAAAGGATTATTGCATTCCTATCGTAAATAAGCGTATTTCTGTAACTCCTATCGCTTTAGTAGGTGGTGCAGCTTGTAAAACACCAGAAGACTTTGTAACGATTGCAAAGACTTTAGATAAAGCAGCACATACCGTAGGAGTAAACTTTATCGGTGGATATTCTGCCCTCGTATCAAAAGGTATGACACCAGCAGAAGAGAACCTAATCCGTTCCATTCCACAGGCACTTGCATCTACAGAATTGGTTTGTAGTTCTGTAAATGTAGGCTCTACCAAAACGGGTATCAATATGGATGCAGTTCGCCTTATTGGTGAAATGATTAAAGAAACAGCAGAATTAACCAAAGAAAACGATTCTCTTGGCTGCGCAAAATTCGTAGTGTTCTGTAATGCACCAGACGATAACCCATTTATGGCAGGTGCATTCCACGGTGTAACAGAGGCCGATGCTATCATCAACGTAGGTGTTTCTGGCCCTGGTGTAGTAAAAACAGCATTAGAAAAAGTACGTGGCGAAAGCTTTGAGGTACTTTGTGAAACCATTAAGAAAACAGCATTTAAGGTAACTCGTGTGGGTCAGCTTGTTGCGAAAGAGGCATCGAAAAAGCTGGGTATCCCATTTGGAATCATCGACCTTTCTCTTGCTCCTACTCCAGCTGTAGGAGATAGTGTAGCGGATATTCTTTGTGAAATTGGTTTGGAATATGCAGGTGCTCCTGGTACCACAGCGGCTTTAGCACTTCTGAACGATCAGGTTAAGAAAGGTGGTATCATGGCATCTTCTTACGTAGGTGGTCTGAGTGGTGCATTTATCCCTGTCAGCGAAGATCAGGGCATGATTGACGCAGTAGTGGCAGGTGCTTTGACACTTGAAAAACTCGAAGCCATGACCTGCGTATGTTCGGTAGGTCTTGATATGATTGCCATTCCAGGAGATACAAAGGCTACTACCATTTCTGGTATTATCGCAGACGAAATGGCTATCGGTATGATTAACCAGAAGACAACTGCAGTTCGTGTAATTCCAGTTGTAGGCAAAGGTGTAGGCGAAGTCGTAGAATTCGGTGGCTTACTTGGTTATGCACCAGTAATGCCAGTAAATAAGTTCTCCTGCGATGATTTTGTAAATCGTAAAGGTAGAATTCCAGCACCGGTACATTCATTTAAAAACTAACTAGGAGGACTTGAAAATGGCGTGGTATGATGAGGCAATATTTTATCATATTTATCCCCTTGGAATGACAGGGGCACCAAAAGAAAACGATTATGGAGAACCAGTGGAAAGATTAAATAAGTTACTTCCATGGATTTCACATATTAAAAATATAGGATGTAATGCAATTTATATTGGTCCATTGTTCGAATCAGTAGGACATGGTTATGAAACTACAGATTATAAGAAATTAGACAGTCGTCTTGGTACAAATGAAACACTCAAAAATTTTGTGGCAGAATGTCATAAACAAGATGTAAAGGTAATCTTCGATGGTGTATTTAACCATACAGGACGTGATTTCTTTGCGTTCAAGGATTTAAAAGAAAATAGAGAAAACTCTAGATATAAAGATTGGTACTGTAATGTAAATTTCTGGGGAAACAACTCTTACAATGATGGCTTCGGATATGAAAACTGGGGCGGTTATGATTTGCTCGTAAAATTGAATCAGAAAAATCCGGAAGTAATCAACTATATTTGCGATGTTATTCGTTTTTGGGTAGATGAATTTGATGTAGACGGAATTCGTCTTGATGCAGCTGATGTATTGGATTTTGATTTCATGAAAGCCCTTCGTCGCACTGCAAACGAAGTAAAACCAGAGTTTTGGCTCATGGGTGAAGTAATTCATGGAGATTACAATCGTTGGGCAAATGCAGATACTTTGCACTCTGTTACAAATTATCATCTCCACAAAGCACTTTATTCAGGTTATAATGACCACAATTTCTTTGAAATTGCCCATACAGTTAAGAGACTGAATGATATGTTTGGAGGCGGACTAAAACTTTATAATTTCGTGGATAATCACGATGTAGAGCGTATTATGTCAAAGCTTTCTACACCAAAAGGTTTTGTACCAGTGCATATTTTATTATATACTTTGCCAGGTGTTCCATCGATTTACTATGGTTCCGAATTTGGTATCGAAGGTAAAAAAGGACATGGAGCAGAAACCGATGCACCACTTCGTCCAGAAATGGTTTATGAAGACTGGACTTCTGCTATGGAAGAAAATTCTTATTTGAAATTTATCACGGCTTTAGGGAACATGCGTCAGCAGGTAAAGGCTTTAAGCTATGGTGATTACAAAGAACAGAACTTGACTACTAGACAGTATACCTTCTCTAGAAGCTATGAAGGCTCTACCGTAGTAGTTATGGTAAACAACGATGACAATGCGTGCACCATGCATGGTGGTGCGCCAGACGGCACATATACAGGCGTATTATCAGGTAAGAAGATTACAGTATCTGGTGGTGGATTCTCTGTAGAAATTGATGGAAACTCTGGTGAAATCTGGGTACCTGATAATAATGGAACAGTAGAGCTTGCTCCAGTTGCGATGCCTGTAGAAGAACCAATGAAGGTGGAAGAGCCTGTGGTTGAGGCTGAAATAGTTGTTGAAGTAGAACCAGAGGTAGTGGAAGAAGTGGAAGCTGTTCAGGAAGAAGTAACTCCTGGCATTCGCGTGGAAGTAGCTCCAGAAGTGAAAAAAATCGTAGAAGAAAAATTGGCAGAAGAAAAGAACGATTTAGATTTAAATAAGCCATATGAAGAAATGTCAGTAGAAGAACTTCAGGAAGCGATTTTAGCTAAAATGAGAAATAATGGCCAAGTTACAGATGAAATGAAGAGAACTGTAACTGAGAATACACATCAGGGTTCATTGTTGACTTGGGTGAGAAGTTTTAACTAATATATTAGACAATAGAGTAAAAACAAGAGAAGCAATTCCGCAGAGATGTGGAATTGCTTTTTTGATTAGACAAACTTATAAAAAATAGTAATTTATTTCATACCACTAATAACGCCCTATCTGTTGTAAATAAAAAATTCCCGTGTTAGAATACCCTTGTGTTATTGATTTCAAGTTTGGAAACTCCAAACACAACAAACAGAAAGAGGTATGCAAAATGAACATGTTATCTTTAAGAGAAGAATTAGCTGGAAACACATATCCAGGTAGAGGAATTGTAATCGGTCGTTCAAAAGATGGTAAAACAGCTGTAACAGCTTATTTCATCATGGGACGTAGTGAAAATAGTCGTAACCGTATATTTGCAACAGAAGGCGAAGGCATCCGTACCGAAGCATTTGATCCTTCAAAACTTGTTGATCCAAGCTTAATTATTTACGCACCAGTTCGTGTGCTTGGCAACAGCACAATCGTTACAAATGGTGACCAGACAGATACTATCTACGAAGGTTTAGAAAAAGGACTTACTTTTGAACAGTCTCTTCGTAGCCGTGAGTATGAACCAGACGGTCCAAACTACACACCTCGTATTTCAGGTATTATGAACATTGAAAATGGCAAATATGATTTTGCTATGTCTATCTTAAAGAGCAACAATGGTAATCCAGATTGCTGCAACCGTTATACCTATACATATGACAACCCAATCGCTGGTGAAGGACGTTTCATTCACACTTATGCACAGGATATCAATCCACTTCCAAGCTTTGAAGGCGAACCAAAGTGGGTAGGAATTGGGGATGAAGATATCGATACTTTCACAAATATGGTTTGGGAAAACTTAAACGAAGACAACAAGGTTTCACTTTTTGTAAGATATATTGATATTGAGACTGGTAAATACGAAACAAGAATCGTTAACAAGAATCAGTAATATAAGACACGAAATATCGAGTCAAGCCTGCATGGCTAAATAAATGATAACTTAGGAGAGATAATCATGAGAGAATACGAATTAAAATATGGATGTAATCCAAATCAGAAACCATCA
>CAZVOY010000121.1:0-4148 GCA_964628865.1 uncultured Lachnobacterium sp.
TTAACTGTGGTATTGCAGAAGCAAATATGACAGGTGTTGCAGCTGGTCTTGCAGCAAGTGGAAAGGTTCCATTTATGAGTTCCTTTGCAATGTTTGCAACTGCACGTAACTTTGAACAGATTCGTAACTCTATCGGTTACCCTCATTTAAATGTAAAAATCGGCGCATCACATGCTGGTATTTCAGTAGGTGAAGATGGAGCTACACATCAGTGCTTGGAAGATATGGCACTTATGAGACAGATTCCAGGTATGGTAGTTTTAAATCCGGCCGATGATGTAGAAGCAAGAGCTGCTGTAAAAGCTGCTTTCGAATATGTTGGACCTGTATATATTCGTTTTGGCCGTCTTGCAGTACCAGTTATAAATGACGAAGAAAACTATAAGTTTGAAATCGGAAAAGGTGTTGTATTAAAAGAAGGCACAGACGTATCTATTTTTGCAACAGGTCTTGAAGTATGTGAAGCACTTCAGGCAGCAGAAATGTTAGAAAAAGATGGTATTCATGCAGAAGTAATCAACATTCATACAATCAAACCAATTGATAAAGACCTTGTAGTAGCATCTGCTACAAAAACAGGAATGGTTGTAACAGTAGAAGAGCATTTCACTATTGGCGGTTTAGGAAGTGCGGTTTGTGAAGTGTTATCCGAAAATGCTCCAACAAAAGTGCTTCGTATCGGTGTGGATGATGTGTTTGGTGAATCTGGTCCAGCATTAGAGCTTATTCATAAATACGAATTAGATGCCGAAGGCATTTATAAAAAAGTAAAAGCTTTTGTAAAATAATATTTGTAGATTAAGACTGTCGTATCCAAAGGGTACGGCAGTTTTTTGTAACAAAAATTTATGTTACAAGTTTCTACACAATGTTCACTTTGTTGTAAACAAAAAATGCTAAAATTCGAAATTTAATTTTGCTAGCATGGTTCAAAAAGGAGTGGACATTGAATGATAGAAGTGATAACGGATAGGGATAGAAACTTAAAAAATCTGAAACAAATTGGTACCCCGAAAGAAGAAAACAAAATATACATAGAAAATTCGGCGTATGTAAAAATAAAAGAGCAAAGCTACAAGGAAAAAAGAGTGTTTGTCCTAATGGGACATACTGAAAGATCAGAAGGCCGCTATATGACTTTTGTGGAATCGGTTATTCCGGTAAAGGAAGTAGAGTTTTCTGGGAACACGCCACGTTGGAACAACGGGACATGGAGCGAGGTGTTCCGAGAAATAAAGCGTTTATACGAGGATATGATTATAGTAGGTTGGGCGATTGATATAAAAGGTATGATGCCTAAAGTTACACCAGAGTTGGAGCGTGTACATCGAGAGCATTTTGGTGGAGTGCACCAGCTTCTGTTTTTGTTGGATACAATAGAAGAGATGGAAACGTTCTATGTATATAAAGAAAACAAAGTGGTATCCAAAGATGGTTTTTACATATATCAACAGGCAAGAAAAAGGGAGCAGGAACCTATACCGATAACTGTTTTGTCAGAAGAAAAATCACCTGTTAGAAAAAAAGAAAGAGAAGTGGATGTCGAATTAAACATTGTTGACATAGAGCAAAGAAAAGGGGGCCGATATCGCCAGCTGATGCAGGAGCAGAAAACGACTCGTGTTTCTGAGGGTGGAAATGCAGGATTAGCGGTTGCTATAGCAATGCTTATTTTTGTGATTGGCGTTGGCGTTTATGAAAACAGAGATGATATTTTTGGAGAAAAAGGTGCAATCGAAACGAATATCATGCAGGAAGATGGCGATGATATCACGGTAGAGATTATTACGGACACGGAAGCGGCTACGGAAAGCGCGCAAGTGGTGGAGCCTGATACAGAAAGTTCGAGCGATGTAATCGAGATAGAAATTCTGCCTGATGAAGAATAGTAGAAAAAATAGTGAAGGAACAGGAAGAATGTGTTATAATATACCGGCACAAAACGAAAGGATAAAGGATTGTGGCGGATAAAAAGAAAAACGGATTCAAAACTATAAAAACAAATTATGAAGAATTAGATGAGCAGATTCGTGACCATAGAAGAACTCTGCTAAAAAATATTGTAAGAGGCACGATTGCGGTTGTGCTCCTGGTATTTGTTGTTGAATTAATAATGGCTTTACGACATTATAATTCATATGAAGTGAGCAATACGATTGAGAGAAGCAATAGTAGTACAACACAGTACGAAAGTTTTCATGGTTATTTATTAGAATATAGTAATGATGGCATATCCTGTGTCGGGGACAACGACGAGATTGTGTGGAACCAGTCTTTTGAGATGGTATCTCCTGAAATTCAAATTTGTGGAGATTATTTGGTGGTATATGATGCAGCGGGAACGGAAATTTTTATTCTTACAGAAAGTGGTCTTCAAAAAAATATTGAAACGACTTCGCCGATTCAAACCGTATGTATTGCAGAACAAGGAACAATCGCGGTACTCATGAAAGAAGATCAGGAATACCAGGTAAAGCTATTTGATAAAAAAGGAAATGAGCTTGCAAACGGAAAGTTTTATGGAAACAAAGGCGGTTTTCCAATTGATATTGCATTATCCTATGATGGAACGAAATTGGCGGTCGACTTTGTAGATGTGAGCAATGGAACATTAAGTACTACAATTTCTTTTTATAATTTTGGATCGGTTGGACAAAGTGAAATAGATAACAATGTAGGTTCGTATACCTTTGATGGAATCGTTGTTCCGGAAATTGATTACGTGTCAAATTCACGAATGGTAGGAATGGGCACAGGAAAAATGTTGGTGTTTGAAGGAACACAAAAACCTAAGTTGACGCGAGAGGTTGTTATCGAAGAAGAAATCATGGCGTATTTTCATAATGAAAAATACGTTGGTATAGTTTACGATAATATAGAAGTGGAAAACTCATGGCATATTAAGGTGATGGATATGCGTGGTAATGTCGTAATGGAAAATGACACCACCATTTTGTTTGATACAATAGAATTCCTATCTAATAATGAAATATGTGTAAGCAATGGGACAGAGTGTGAGTTGTTCACCACACACAGTATTAAAAAGTTTTCCTATACATTTGATAAAGAATTGTATAAAATACTAGCTGGTGACAATGGCCAAAATTATACATTTATTTTTAAAGATACAATAGAAGAGGTGAGATTAAAATGAATATCTTAACAATTATAGTTTTAGTGCTTATAGCACTTGGTGTGTACAATGGATTCAAAAAAGGTTTCTTGAAAACGGTATTATCATTGATTTCATGGGTGTTTGTTTTAGTCATTTGTAATGTAGCAACACCAATGGCAACAGAGTATCTTATTGCAAATACTGAGATTGATACTGCAATACAGACAACCATCGATGGGGTGATTAGTGATGCAATTGCACAGACAATGGAGTCAAGCGGTGTGACGGATTTAGAAGCGACATTGCCAGCAGAGTTAAAAACAACCATGTTAGGCGAAAATGGAAATTTCCAGGATGTGGTCGAAGGTCAGATTTCAATTGATACTACTTCATTAGTATATGAAATTATGGGAATGATTGGATTTCTTGTAGTAGTTGTTGTTGCACGCGTGGCATTAATGCTTGTGGAACTTGTGTTAGGTGTAGTTTCAAAACTTCCATTAATTGGTCCGGCGGACAAACTTCTAGGTATTGCATGTGGAGCAGTAAAAGGATTAATCTGGTGCTGGGTGTTACTGACTGTAGTTGCTGTATTATCACTTACGGGTGCGAATACAGAACTCGCATCTTATGTTGCTAGCTCAGAACTTCTGACATGGCTTCAGAATAACAATATTCTTCTTAATATAATTATGTAGTAAAAATAAACAGATAAATAAGAAAAAATTGGGGTATCCCTAGTCGGCAAAGACAACATCTTGTGGTGTGAAAATTTCTTTGGAAAAAATGAAATTTTAATGTTGACTTTGGGATACCCTTGTGCTACTATTACAAAGCTAACCGCAAAAATTTGTTGAAAACAAATAAAAAAGTTAGCAAGAAAAAATAAAAAAAGTTGTTGACATGAGTGGCTCGCTATGATATTCTATTTTAGCTGTCGCGAAAACAACAGCAACGAACATTGATAACTAAACAGTGAAAACCTTGAAAGATTCAAAGAGAATAATTCAAGACTAAGTCGAAAGATTTAGCG
>CAZVOY010000122.1:0-4095 GCA_964628865.1 uncultured Lachnobacterium sp.
CATGTCCTGTAGATGGACATACAAAGCGTGAATATGCTAAGAACCTGGTACGTCAAATTAATTTAGAAAATCCTGGTGCTAAACAAAGAATGTTTCATGCTATTTTAGAGGGAAATATCAAAGGATGGCCACAAAAATACGAACGTGAACCTAGAACAAAGTCAAAGCCAGAATAATGAGGTATGATATGAAAGAAAAAGCCTATCACGAAGATGTCAATATAAAAAACGAACTGCATTTGAGAGAACTTATGGCAAACTTGCCACGATTCTGCAAACAATTTTTTATTGGAATTGAGCATAAAACCGCTTCGCGAACAAGAATTGCCTATGCTTATGATTTAGGATGTTTTTTCGATTATTTACATAAGGAAAATCCTATCTGTGCAAAAATGGAAATTCAGGATATTCCTATTAGCATTTTAGATCAGCTTAGTCCTATGGATATAGAGGAATATCTATATCATTTAAAACTATATGAAAAAGATGGTATGGCACATGCAAATGATGAACGAGCTTTAAAAAGAAAGCTCTCCTCTCTTCGCACATTTTACAACTATTTCTTTAAAAATGAGCTAATTGAAACCAATCCTGCCGTAAAAGTCGATATGCCAAGAATCCATGATAAAGCAATCGTGCGTCTCGACGTAGATGAAGTAGCTCAATTACTTGACGAAGTAGAATCTGGGGAAAAATTAACCACTAGACAGCAAATGTACCATGAGCGAACTAAAACCCGCGATTTGGCCCTTTTAACGCTTCTACTTGGTACAGGAATTCGTGTATCGGAATGTGTAGGCCTCGATTTAGATGATGTAGACTTCAAAAACAACGGTATCAAGGTTCATCGAAAAGGTGGTGCTGAAGTAATGGTTTATTTTGGCGATGAGGTTATGGAAGCATTGTCTAACTATATTGAAGAACGTAAAAGTATTGCAGCCGTAGAAGGCCATACTAACGCTCTCTTCCTCTCACTTCAAAACAAACGAATTACTGTTCGTGCAGTTGAAAATTTGGTAAAGAAATATTCAAAATTAGTTACTAGCGTTAAAAAAATCACACCACATAAACTACGAAGCACCTATGGTACTACTCTTTATCAGGAAACGGGTGATATTTACCTGGTAGCTGATGTGTTAGGGCATAAAGACGTAAATACAACTAGAAAACACTATGCTGCTCTTGAGGAAGACAGACGTAGACGCGCAGGACGTATCGTAAAACTTAGAGATGTATAAAAAACTTTATGTAAAACAAAAAAATCCCTTGGATGTCATCATTGTTTCCAAGGGATTTTTATAATTATAAATAAAAACAAGATATTACGAACATTTTACTCCTCTTCTTTTAAACTCTTTATAAATATTATTTATCTCGGTTTGAACAAAATCCAGTTTTTTGTCTGCATCTTCACCAGAGAACATAACGTAATTTCTTCCTTTTACCTTTACAGTAAGCTTATAATAGCCTTTGTTCACCTGAATACGATTGATTATCATTTTCATCTGAACAGTTTTAATTTTATTGTAAGGTATTTCACGTTTACTTTTAGTGGTTTGAAAAATAACCTTATCCTTTTCAAATGTCGCAGTGAGTGTTTCGGTTGCTTTTCCACGCTTATCCAAAATCCAAATGAATAATACGAGTATCAGCAACGTTAGTAGCGGTCCGTAAAAATTGGAATTTAAGCCCATATATTCTTCCAATGCAATACATACAAAATTCATGCCGAATGCAATCGCTATAATAATAAAAATAATCACATGTGAGTTACTTTTTTCTATAATTGCTTTTATCTCTTTGTTTTCCACGTCTCATCCTCACTACTTTATTTGTGTTTTATTATATCACATTTATTAATTAACAAATTGATTTTTTCATTTTAGTTTCCTTTCTTCTTTTGAATTCCGCTTATTATTAATTGTATACCCAAAACATTAACAATAATAGCAAATAAAATTTCCGATATATCCATTATAAAACATGATGCTGTCATTAATTTAAAAAAAAACAAAAAAACCATATGCTATCATCATTAAATATCCACATAATATTTTGCGGTTTTGTTTTTCAAACATAGTTTCTTTTTTTGACTTTCCACCTAAAATATAGAAAACTATTAAAGAAAAACTTAGAAACATTGTCATGAATAACAAAAAAACCAATCCGCGCAAATTATAATATTCAATAAATCCAACTATTCCTACATACCAACTACCATCGTTTGCTTGTCTAACAATCGGTGCTGGATTAATGATAGAGCAAATATTAACACCTATAAGAACCATAATTGACAGTATTAGCACACTTATTAATAACAATGGATATATATTAATTTCTTTTTTACCAGTTTTATTATTTTCTATATTATTTTTATCTTCGCTACATGCAGAATCATTAATAAGAAAGTCTAATGAGCAATCAAAATATTGACTAATTCTAACCAGATTATTAATATCTGGTAACGTTCCCAATTCCCATTTTGAAACTGCTTGCCTTGAAACATTAAGTTCACGGGCTAAATCTTCTTGTGACAAGTTATTATCTTTTCTAAGCTTTTGTAGCTTACTGGAAAAAGTCATAATATGTACCTCCTTTCGTTTTAAACAATATAGCAACTAGTTTATTTTTTCTACCAATTATAGCTTGAATTTACGCAACTACAGATTGCATTTTGTTATAATATCGATATTTTGTCATAAAATCTCACCAATCATTCCTCTTTTTCAGTTCTTTGCGTATTTGTACAAAACCACCGATAAAAATAAATATACTTAATGCAAAGAAAATGATAGCTGTTATTGTGGCTTTATCAAGCCAGGAACATACACCTGCGTAGATACATATCCCGCCAATACCAAGATAAAAAAGTACAACAACAATAAAAGCTATAACACGAATCGGTATAGGAACTTTTTTCTCAGATATAAAGATTATAGAACCTTCTAATATTAAATCAAATACAAAATCCAAAATAAACTCTAGCATAGTAAAGTATACTCCTTTATAACCACTACATCTATATTATGTAATATATCATACTATCCAATTCTTTCCAAAACAATATTAACATTCCCTTAATCTAAAAAAAGCTGGAAAATGCAATTTGCATTTTCCAGCTAATAATTACTATTGAATTAATCAACCACAACTACACCGTCTTCTTTGATTGTAATAGACATGCCATCTTTTACATATTCAAGGAATTCTTCACCAAGCGAATCAATTACTGGCATCTTGGTTTCTTCACCTTCTAACCATACATCAGCAAGGATTACGCCTGCACCAGCAAGGGAATCAATTGGTTTTGAGAAAAGCATACATGCAGGCTGTCTGCCCATAGAACATGCACAATATAATACCAAACCGCCTGTTGTAGAACCGATCGTCTGTGGTAAACAAAGCGCTTTTCCAGCCATCTGTTTTCCATAGAGATCTTCATTATTCTGGTCTCCACAGGTAGCTTTTTTATCACCGAACTGTAATGCTTTCTGGAAAGAAGCAAGCGTATTTAATCCACCATGAGATACTAAAGCTTCTGCTGTAATTTGCCCTGGGGCAACTACTCTACCTTTAAATTCTTTCATCTTAGTTGCCTCCTTTCGTTATTTGTACAAGAATTTCATCATCTGTGTAGTAACGTGCTGTTGTATAGGTACGAAGCTTGTTGGACGATGTGATAACTGGCATTGGTCCACAAAGTGGGTTATTCATATACATAAGAGGACAAATATAAGATGTAATAACACCTGTAGCTTTTAAACGAGCTGCATATTCTGTCTTATTGAACTCTTCTAATACCTTTGGAGCTGCTGTAAATACAGTAGGAACTACAACCTTTTTATTTCCTGCTTCTTTTAATCCAGCTTCCACTTTATCCGTCCAACTCTTAAGCTGTTCTAAACTCATATGTGGGCAACCCATGAAGCAAAGTTTTGGTTTTGCATCTTTGTTTTTCCACATAACTGGATAGTTATCATATACTCTCTGTAATTCTGCATCATCAATAACATAAACCTGTGCATTTTCAGCGATAAGTGTTTCACCAAGTTCTTTTGCTTCAGGAGTAAGATTATCAATGTGATATAACCCTACT
>CAZVOY010000123.1:0-4006 GCA_964628865.1 uncultured Lachnobacterium sp.
TTTTTGGAATATAGTGTAACTAAGAACGTGTATAGGGGAACCTATGAAAACAAAACTGAAAATAATATGGAAAAAGATGAAAGAGTCACGATTGGATTCGAAAGTGTGGGTTCAGGCGTTGGCTCTTTTTGTGTGCGTATTAATGGCGGTACATTTAGGAAATACGGCAGTTGCAGTTAATAGTACATATGGTGACAGGGAACTTCCAATATACTCCGTAGATACGGATGAGAAAAAGATAGCGATTAGCTTTGATGCCGCCTGGGGTGCGGAAGACTTTGACAGAATTATGGAGGTTTTAGATAAACACAATGTAAAGACAACATTTTTTATGACAGGAGAGTGGGTAGAAAAATATCCAGAGTGTGTGAAAACCTTGGTAGAAAAAGGACATGATTTGGGTAACCATAGTGCAACGCATCCAGATATGACCACCTTGTCCAAGGAAGAACAAAAAAATCAGATTATGGAAGTGCATAATAAAGTAAAGGAATTAACAGGATATGAAATGGAGCTATTTCGTCCGCCTTATGGATCATACAATAATGACGTTATTCGCACCTGTTATGAGTTGGGATATTATCCAATTCAGTGGGATGTGGATTCGCTCGATTGGAAGGATTATGATGCTACAACCATTATTTCGAATGTATGTAACCATGATTCTTTGGATTGTGGTTCCATCATCCTTTGTCATAATGGTGCAAAATATACGGCAGACGCGTTGGATGAGATGCTGACAAATTTAGAAAACCAGGGATATGAAATTGTGCCTATTTCAGAGTTGATTATTCGTGAGAATTTTCACATGGATGTAACGGGCATGCAGATAGCAGATTAAAATTGTGGTCAATGCTGGAAAATTAGACTAAAGTGGCATTTTCCAGCATTTTTAAGGTTTACATCTTTTTTTGATTAAGGTATAATGAAAAACTGTATTGAAATTTTAGAAACTGGAAATAACACAAGGAAAGAAAATACGTTTATGAAGAAAATATTACAATTATCAGAGAAAATTGTAGCTTGGGCAAAAGGCCTTACAACTACGCAAATTGCGGTGGGAGCCACAGCAGCAGGATTAGTGGTTGCAGGTGTTGTTTGCGTTGTAGTGATAGTGAATTCATTAGGTTCTGCAGATGCTCTTAGCACGGAATCTACAGAAGGTACAGAAAGTTTATATGAAGAAACTTACATAGAAGAAACAGAAACAATAGAAGCTGTCATGATTCATCTTACAACAACTTCTATTGATAAAGATTTAAAGGTTAAGATTGTAGATGGAAATGACAACTTAATAGAAGGTCAGTCTTTTGTAATCACCATTGCTATGAAAGAAGATGTGGCTGAGCAAGCAGAAACAGAGGAAGACGAAGAGAATTCCTCTGAAGAAAGCAAAGAAGTTGCTATCGAAGGTGATGAATACGAAGACGATGACATGGATGGCATCATTCATGTGCAGGATTTGGAAGGCGGCGACTACTTAGTTTATCTTCAGCCTATCAAAGGCTTTGAGGTGGAAGAAAATCCAATTACAGCCACTGTAAAAGGTCAGATTGAATACGAAAGAGTTGAAATCGAAAACGAAATCAAAGACGAAAGTCAGATTAATGCAGCAATCGAAGATACTGCACTAAATCAGGTTGTAGTCGAAAGTGTGTTGCAGGATACCACGCAGTTGGTGGAAAGCAAGGTGATTCCAACTGTTGTAGGAAAAGAGAATGTGGATTTTTCAAACTTCCCTGAAGCAAGCGTTAGTTCGTCGCTAACGATAGAGACATTAACAAAAACAGAAATTGTAATCACAGAACCTGACCCAGGTCCTGGGGAAAGTACTGAAACTCCAGAAGAAGGAACTGTGTCAGAGACTGCGTTAGGAGTCAGTGAGACAAGTAGAACTTTGACGCGTACAGCAGCGACTACACCGACAACAGTTCCTGTATATGTATATGCATATGTATCTCTTCCACAGACTACTACGTTGTATTACTATGGAAAAGATGCGTCTATGACGGCGACAATACCGCTTGCCATTTCAGATGAAAAGGGTATTGTGAAGCAGTCTGATCTATCTTGGGTGGTGGACGATACAAGTGTATTGAAATGCGAGGTAAGTGAAGATCTTAAATCGGTAACCGTCGTAGCAAAAAAAGCTGGTATAGCTAGAATTACGGTAACAGTTCCATATGTTACAGATGATGCAGGGACAATCGATACAAAAACATTAACATGTGTAGTTTCGGTAGGTGATTACACCGATAATAGCACACAATTGCTGGATAAAGATGGAAATAGTTTGTATCTCGATGAGAAAGCGACTCAGATAGCTACTCCTGCAAGTTATTCATCTGCGACACAATTCTATGGAGAACCAAAATATACTGGATGGCAGAGTCTGGATGGCTATCTCTATTACTATAAAGCAGATAATACGCTGGCAACAGGACCACAGGTTATTGGTGGTGTACAATATGAGTTCCATGAAGATGGAACGTTAAAAGAAAGTGAACAGACTATTGGTATCGACGTTTCAAAATGGCAGGGTGATATTGATTGGGCAACGGTTGCCAGTGCAGGTGTAGACTTTGCAATAATTCGTTGTGCCTACCGTGGTTCCTCTACAGGTGTTATTGTAGAAGATCCTTATTTTAAACAGAATATTAAGGGTGCGACAGAGAATGGTATCAAAGTAGGGGTATATTTCTTTACCCAAGCAATTACAGAAGCGGAAGCGGTAGAAGAAGCAAGTACTGCGATTTCGCTTGTGCAGGGATACAGATTACACTTCCCAATCTTCATTGATACAGAAGGCTCTGGTGGTCGTGCCGATAACTTGGATAAATACACTAGAACAGCTATTGTAAAAGCCTTTTGCGAAACTGTGCGAAACTCTGGATACAAGCCAGGTATTTACGCAAGTAAGTATTGGTACTATGATAATTTAGATGTATCTCAGCTTAGTACATATAATATTTGGGTTGCGCAGTATAATACTGTATGTAATTACAATGGCCGTTATGATATGTGGCAGTATACGAGTACGGGAAGTATCCCTGGTATCAATGGAAACGTAGATATGAATATCTGCTATACAAAATATTAAATATTTTAAAAGCAGTTTTGAATTATTGCGGTTTGATGTTTGGTGTGTTATAATACTTACAATTAATGCCAAAACTATAATTTCGGCATGGAACAGGAGAGAGTATTATGACACCTGAAGGATTTTTGTTTGCGTTTTTAGCGTTTATTCTTTTAATTTGTATTATTGTAGTTATCGTAGTATCTGCTACAGTTTCATCTAGCGTAGCTGGTATCGTAGATGACGAGGATGGAGAAGAAGAATAGAAGATTTTATAAATAAGATAAAGGTAATGAGAAAGAGGAGTACATAATGAGACTTCCCAGAGAGAAACGCCCTTGGCTGAAAGGTGTTTTGAAGATTGACTTATGGAAGGTAGCTTTTGAACCGAACTGCTGAACAATTTTCATGTAGCGGCCAGACACTTGCTGTCAGGCTGCGTAAGTAAGCAATTCCGCGTCGTCCCCGTTAACGGACATGAGGTGTTAGCATGATTTGTTTTATAAGAATTGTGCCGACACAAACGAAGGTGGTACCGCGCTAATTCGCCCTTTATGCTTTTAAGCATAAAGGGCGTTATTTTTTGTACAGCTCGCGGAGATGTAATTAGTTGCTTTGCAACACCGCTCGCGCGCAGCGCGTTTGCAAGCGAACACGCATTTTAAAGTTTATGAAGCAATTTACACATAGAAAGGAAAAGAGAATGGGTAAGGAATTAAACAAGACTTATGATCCAAAAGACATTGAGGATCGACTTTACAAAAAATGGGAGGATAATGGTTATTTTCACGCAGAAGTAGACCGTAGCAAAAAACCATTTACTATCGTGATGCCTCCACCAAATATTACAGGTCAGCTTCACATGGGACATGCTCTTGATAATACCATGCAGGATATTTTGATCCGTTATAAAAGAATGCAGGGCTA
>CAZVOY010000124.1:0-3998 GCA_964628865.1 uncultured Lachnobacterium sp.
CATGCAAAAGCAGGTGCAATTCTTGCAAAAATAGAGTATGATATAACAGATGAAGATGTGTTACATTCTATAAAGGTTCATACAACAGGAGAACCTGATATGAATATGTTAGACAAAATCATCTATATAGCTGATTATATTGAACCTGGTAGGGATAAAGCTCCAAATTTGGAGTTGGTTAGAAGCTTAGCATACAAGGATTTAGATGCTTGTATGGCCAAAATTCTTTTTGATACGTTAAGTTATTTAACCTCTCGAGGTGGTTCTATTGATCCAACTACAGAAAAAACCTATGAATTTTATAAGCAATATATAAGGGAGATTTAATATGAAATTATTAGACATTGTAAAACAGGCTGTAAGTGCCTTAGAAGATAAAAAGGCAGAAGATATTACGGTAATTGATATCAGTGAAGTTTCTTCTATTGCAGATTATTTTATTATTTCAAATGGTTCAAATGCAAATCAGTTAGCTGCAATGCGAGATGCAGTAGATGAAGCGTTTTATAAAGCTGGAATCAATGCTAAACAGGTAGAAGGAAACAATAATTCTACTTGGATTCTAATCGATTATACAGATGTTATTGTTCATTTATTTGATAAAGAAGATCGTCTTTTCTATGATTTAGAAAGAATTTGGAAAGATGGTACGGTAATTGATTTATCAGAAGTATAAGAAAAAGTTCCTGGTGCTATTAGCATCAGGAACTTTATTTTTTAAAAGAAACGGAATACACCGAATACCTTACCTAGGACTTCACAGTCATCGACAATGATAGGGTCCATATTATCATTTTCAGGCTGAAGGCGAATGTGATCAGCTTCTTTATAGAAGGTCTTAACTGTAGCAGAATCATCAACTAAAGCCACAACCATATCTCCATTACGAGCGGTATTGCATTTCTCAACGAGAAGATTATCACCATCAAAAATTCCTGCATTAATCATGCTTTCTCCTTTTACTTTTAACATAAAAGATTCTGCATTTGGCATGTATTCGGTAGGAATTGGAAAATAGGATTCTACATTTTCAACTGCTAAAATAGGTTCACCAGCTGCAACACGACCTACCATAGGTACATTTGTAACTTCACGACGTGTAAGGTTAAAGTTATCATCGATGATTTCAATTGCACGTGGTTTCGTAGGGTCGCGACGAATGTAACCATTCTTTTCTAAGGTTTCTAAATGTGAATGAACAGAAGAGGTGGATTTCAACTTAACTGCCTCACAAATATCACGTACTGTAGGTGGATATCCTTTGTTTAGGATTTCCTGTTTCATATATTCTAAGATTTCTTTTTGTTTATCTGAGATTCTGCCGTATGCCATAATAATATCCCTCCAAATAAATTGTCATATGACTTTTATATATTCATAATATCATAGTGTTCGAGAAAAAGCAAACATATATTCCGAAAATTTGTTCGATTTTTGTGTTGACAAACATTTGTTCGCATGTTATATTTAATACAACAAAACGAACAGATGTTCCGAAATGATGTTCGGGCGGAGGATAAAATTATGAAGAGAAAATACAATCATAATATTTCAAGAAGAGCAAATGAAAGTTTAACTAGAAGGGCGATTGTAGTCCGTAGACAGAGAACTTTATTAGTAGTTGCTATCATTATCCTAGTTTCATTAGGGATTTTAGTTGGAACAAGTATGAATGTATTGGCAAGCTCTAAAGCGGACGCTGCATCTTATAATAAATATTATACAAGTATAAGAGTAGAATCAGGAGATACCCTTTGGACAATTGCAGATGAATATATAGATGGTTTTAACCTCTCCAAATCAGACTATATTGCAGAGGTTTGTCAGATTAACGAGATTTCCGAGGATGAAATTCATGCAGGAGACTATATCGTAGTTCCTTACTATTCACAGGATGTGAAGTAGCAGAATGCATTGATAATAAAGGTTATTTGAACGATTTTTAAAGTTTACGCTAACACAGTGAGCAAATTTAAAAACTTTGCTTACTGTGTTTTTGTTTGTATTAATTTAAAAACAATCCACACGCTTGTTGACATATCAACAAGCAAATGGTAAAACCTATAGTTGTTGACAAATCAACAACTTACAGCTGTTTAAATTTAATGAAATGAATGGAGAGTAAAACAATTATGAAAAAAGGTAATAATAAAGTGAAAACTTTTCTTGTATCACTGCTTGTTATTATTATTGCAGTGGTAGCAGCATTTGTAGCAATTTGGTATAACGAACTTTTATCAATATCTTCTATCGAAATGTTAGTTGATGCGAATAAAGAAAATAGAAGCGCACCAGTATACATAATGGATGTATCAGGAGATTATTATTTTGATGAATTTATTGAACAAGGTGGTGCAGCTAGTGATGATGAGCTCATCCAGTTTGTTGTCGATAATATTACAAAAGGACTAATACCAATTAGCTTATCTTCCCCTGAGATTGGATGTTCTTCTTTTACAAGTGTAGATGAAGAAGGAAATCGTTATTTTGGTAGAAATTATGATTTTTCGACCACAACAGGAATGATTGTTAGAACGAACCCTAGCGATGGCAGATATGCATCGATATCCAGTGTTGACCTTCAGTTTTTGGGAATTACAGAAGGAGAATATGTGGATTCTGTCATGGAAAAATTGATTTGTCTCGCAGCAACCTATGTTCCATTGGATGGTATCAATGAAGCAGGTGTATCTTGTGGTATTTATATGTCTTACCAAGGACCTGATGGTGAGGTTGTATCAACAGATCAAAACACAGACAAACCTGATGTGACATCAACCACATTGCTCCGATTAATATTAGACTATGCAGGATCAGTTGAGGAGGCCGTAGCGCTTGCACAGCAGTATGATTTACATGACAGTGCAAATACCTCATTCCATTATATGGTTGCAGATAGCACAGGAAAATCTGCTATTTTAGAATGGGTTGATGTAAGTGATGAAACTGACACAGATGGTACTAAGAGAGAACTTAGAGTATATTACAATGATGAAGATGCTATTCTTGGCGAAGCAGAAGCTGCAAATAACTTTCAGTATGTCACAAACTTTATTGTAACCAATGATTATTACACAAATAATGATGACAAAAAAGGCCTTGACCGTTATAATGAAATAGAAAGTTGTATTAATCCAGACGGAAGCAATACAAGTGGTCTTATCACAAAAGAAGACGCATTAAGTGTGCTTGAAACGGTAGGAAGAAGAAACTGGGATAGCCTTAATGGAAAAACGGATTCTAATGGAATTACCGTCTGGTCGGCTCTTTATAATTTAACATCGAAAGAGGTAACTTGGATAAGTAACGAAGAGTTTGATAACGAAAATGCAATCTTTACGTTTGATTTTTCATATTTAGATTAAGAATTATTTAGAAATTGAGGTCGTAATGAAGGACAGATTTGAAACTTTTACCGTGACGATAGCTAAAATCAACAGAAATATTCGCAAAATTAAAAACCATGAAATGGCAGAATACAATCTCAGAAGCACGCATGTTTCCTGTCTATATTATCTTTACAAATCAGATAATATGACTGCAACAGAGCTTTGTGATAAATGTGAAGAAGACAAGGCTGCTATTTCTAGAACCTTGGATTATTTAGAAAAGAATGGGTATTTAATCTGCGACTCAAAAACGACAAAACGTTATAAAAGTCCACTAATTTTAACGGAAAAAGGAAAAGAAGTAGGCAAAGAAATCGCCCAAAAAATCGATCGAGTATTAGATAAGATTAGTGATGGACTAACCGAGAAAGAACGAATTGAGTTTTATCGAAGCTTAGCAATTATTAGTGATAGTCTTGAAGCTGTTGCAAACATGTATCATTAATAAACATAAAAGAAAAAGGAGAGAAAGTTTTATGGGAAATCTTGAACAAAAATACGATGCCTTGTTTACTCCATGGAAGATTCGTGATGTAGAAATTAAGAACAGAATTGTTCTTTGTCCTATGGGCGGAACATCACTTTTCGGCTGGATGGAATTGACAGGAA
>CAZVOY010000125.1:0-3983 GCA_964628865.1 uncultured Lachnobacterium sp.
AACGCTTGTAATAACTCATTGTTCATTTTGTTTATCCTCCTATTTTCGTTATCTTACGCTAAAATTCTATAATAAAATTGTGCAATGCACATTTAAAAATGTACTGCCTGGCGAATTAAGGCAATATCTGCTCTTTGAAAGCAAATTTCTTCTCCATCTGCATCAATTGTTACACTATCTTTATCATACGCAGTAAGCAGACCATAAAATTCTTTATTTTTATTTATTGCACGATAGGTGCGAATCTCCACTTCTTTACCCATGTTACGTACATAGTCTTTTTCTTTTTTTAGTGGACGTCCTAAACCTGGAGAACTAACCTCAAATGTGTAGGAATCTGGAATAAAATCCTTTTCATCCAATAACTCATTCATTTCTCTGGCTACTGTCTCACAGTCATTTACTGTAATTCCACCTTCTTTGTCAATGTAAGCTCTAAGGTAATAGACACTTCCCTCTTTTACATATTCTACGTCAACCAACTCAAAATTAAGTCTCTCTAGAATCGGTAAAATCAGTTCTTCGGTCTTAGCTTCATAAGTACTTGCTTTTGACACCTGAAACACACCTCTCTTTCGATTTTTGTTTAAAACGTGAATTGAGAGAGGGCTTTTGCCCTCTCTCAATCTAGTCTTTCTTATATCGTCTTAATCATAATAGCACTTAAATACTGAAAAAGCAAGGTTTTTCAACAAAAAACATATCTTATTTTAGATGGAGAATGCTTCCATAATAGAAACCATGGTATCAACCTGTGCTTTTTGTTCTTCACTAACTGCCGCTGTTTCCTGAGAAGTTGCAGAATTATTATCAACTACTGCAGAAACATCTGAAATAGAAGCATTTACATCATGCATATGATCTACATCTTTACGAAGCATTTCTGAAATCTGACTCATCTTTTCTGTTGCTGCCTGAGCATTTTCTACTACTTCACTCATACTTGCTACGGTTTCATCCGCAATAGAAATACCGCGTTCTACAGTAGCGATGGTTGTTTCGATTAACTGATTTGTTCTGCCAGCTGCAGCTGCAGACTCTTCAGATAATTTCTTAACCTGATCTGCTACTACCGCAAATCCTTTTCCTGCTTCACCAGCACGAGCAGCTTCAATAGATGCATTTAATGATAATAAGTTTGTCTGTGATGCAATATCATTAATATCGCTAATAATTGTTCCAATCTGTTCTGAACATTTACTGATTTCAGCGATTGCACTCTTTAATTCTTCCAATTTCTGGCTACCGTTTAATACAGTTTCGCCAGCTTTATTTGAAAGCACCACAGATTCTTCTGCTTCATCTGCACTAACTTCCATACTTCTAGTCATTTCTTCAATAATAAGCACCAAATCAGAGACCTGAGCAGCCTGTCTTGTAGTACCATCTGCTAAATCCTGTGCTGCACATGCCAACTGCTCAGCACCCGCATCAATCTGACCTGATACATCACGAATGGTATGTAAGGTTTCACGCATTTTTTCTCCGATTTTTTCAAGAGAAGTTTTAATCTCAATGAAAGCTCCTACATAATTCTTTTCTAATACAAAGTTATAGTTACCATCTCCCATTGCACCTAATATATCAGAGATTTCACCAATCATCTCTCTGTTGTTTTTCTTCATGGTTGCAATAGAAGTAACCATAATACCAACTTCACTCTCATCTTCTATCAAATCAAGTTCTTGTTCAAAATCTCCCTGCGCAAGATTCTGCATTTCAGCAGAAACTTTTTCGATAGGATGAAGCAATTCCGTTTCTGCGAATCCGATAACTGCCATAAACTGTTTTGCAATATATACAAATGCTATAGCAAAGATAATAATTTCAACAATTTGCATAAGACTACATGTGTTAGCCGCACTATCAAAACGAGCTTGAATCGCACTAATCGCTGCATCTGTCTTTGTATTAATCTGGTCTACTGTATCACAATAAACTTGTCCAAAAACTTCTGCCTGTGCCGCTTCCAAATCACCAGCTGCAACATCCTCCATAGCTGCTTCTTCTAATGGAACTAGACCATCCGAAAGAGCTGCAATCTCATTCAACATCGCCCATTCTGAATCCTCCAAACCTTCTTCTTCTAAGGTAGCAAGTGCTTTGTCTCGATTCTTTGCGGTGTTTAATTCATACATATAGTCATCGTAATACTGCTCATCACCTGTAACTGCATAGGTTTGAACTGCTGTCGTCAACGCTTTTGAACCCAAACGATATTGATCCAAAGCCATAGTAACCGTTAGCTGCTGGTTTTTTGCTGCAGATACCATTGCGCTAGCTGCAACTGACAACGCGAATAAAATGATACCAAGTGTAAGCACTTTCATATTTTTCTTGCGAATATAGTCTAACTGTGCTTTTTGGCCGACATATTTTTTCTTGTCCACCTTCAATTTTTGATTCGATGCAATCTTTTGAACTTTACCCATAGTGTTTTCCCCCATAATTTTGCACTTATAGATAAATTATATCGTATTATTTGATTATTTTCAACACTTCTTTACAATTGTCGATACAATTTTACCAAGAGAAAGGTTCATTAGACCTTTCCTTGGATGCATGGCAACAAAAAAACACACCTTTCATTTGAAAGGTGTGTTTCGGGTTGGGCTGTTTAAAAATAAACAGTGAACAGTTCGTACGGGACTCGAACCCGTGTTTTCGCCGTGAGAGGGCGACGTCTTAACCGCTTGACCAACGAACCATGCTAATGCAATATACCACGTTACCGAGATATTTGCAAGCATTTTTTATTCTTCATATCCATTTGGATTATTACTCTGCCATCTCCATGCATCTTCGCACATTTCATGAATTCCATATTCTGCGACCCATCCAAGCTCCTCTTTTGCTTTATTGGGAGCACAATAGCAAGTTGCAATGTCTCCTTCTCTTCGATCTTTAATTACATATGGAATCTTTATTCCATTCGCAGTTTCAAAATTTTTCACTATATCAAGCACACTATATCCGTGGCCAGTTCCTAAATTATAAATGCAAAGTTCCGCATTTTGATCAATTTTCTTTAAGGCTTTTACGTGACCTCTTGCCAAATCCACTACATGAATATAATCACGCACTCCAGTTCCATCAGGTGTATCATAGTCATTACCGAAGACACCTAACGTTTCTAATTTACCAACTGCAACCTGTGTAACATATGGCATTAAATTATTTGGAATACCATTTGGATTTTCTCCCATTGTACCACTCTTGTGCGCACCAATTGGATTAAAATAGCGTAAAATAATCACATTCCATTCGTTATCCGCTTTTTGAATATCCATAAGAATCTGCTCCAGCATGGATTTCGTCCAGCCATATGGATTCGTACATTGTCCTTTTGGACAAGTTTCTGTAATCGGAATCTGAGCAGGTTCTCCATATACGGTAGCCGATGATGAAAAAATAATATTCTTACAATCGTGCTGTCTCATAACATCTACCAACACTAAAGTACCAGTAATGTTATTATTATAATATTCCCAAGGTTTTGCAACAGATTCACCTACCGCCTTTAGTCCAGCAAAGTGAATTACGCTTTCGATTTCTTCTGTTTCAAAAACATGGTTTAAAAGGTCTCTATCTAAGATATCACCTTTTACGAACTTTACTTTTTTACCAGTTAGGTTTTCTACTCGTTCTAGGGATTTTTCAGATGAATTGGTTAAATTATCGTAAACAATAACATCATATCCCTCATTTAATAATTCCACGCAGGTATGGCTTCCGATATAGCCTGCACCACCTGTAACTAAAATCGACATCGTATACACTCCTTTAAATTTTATATTCTCTTCTTAAAGTTTACCCTAAATACTTTGATTTGTACAGAAAAACAAAAGGGATACACTCTAAAGTGTATCCCTAATTTCCACATATAAATTAAGCTAATTTAGATTTTGCAACTTCAACAAGTGAAGCGAATCCAGCTGGATCTGTTACTGCCATATCAGCTAATACTTTACGGTTTAAATCAA
>CAZVOY010000126.1:0-3967 GCA_964628865.1 uncultured Lachnobacterium sp.
TACAGATAATTTCAACTAAATCTTGAAATTTATTGTAGTTAAATGTCGTTTGAGAAACTATACAGACTTTTTTATCATTTTGCAGTGAAAATTCCTCTGCTTCTTCTTTGGATTCAATAATGGTTACATCCTCGCCATTTACCCAGCCTTTGATTCCCATTACTTCAGGATGGTTTGGATTTCCAATGATAATGACGTGCTCTCCTAAGCTACTATGTTCATCCACCAGTTTATGAATTTTACGCACAAATGGACAGGTTGCATCAATAACCGTAAACCCTTTTTTTTCCATGGTTTCATATTCCCCACGGCTAATCCCATGAGAACGAACAATTATCTCACCTTTTTCCAAATCATCCAATTGATTCAAATCTTTTACTAACACAACGCCTTTGCTTTCAAAGTCTTTTACCACTTCATCATTATGAATAATTGGTCCATAAGTGTAGATTGGTCCATTTGCTTTTTCAATTTCTTCATAAACCATGTTTACTGCGCGTTTTACACCAAAACAAAAGCCAGCACTTTTTGCTAATGTTACATTCATAATTATCTCGCCTTTTCAATAATTTCTTTCATTGCTTTTACAACACCATCAATATCTAAATCTGAAGTGTCGAGTTCCATAGCATCATCTGCTTTTTTTAATGGAGATGTTTCACGATTCATGTCGCGATAATCTCTTTCTATAATATCTTTTTCAATTTCATCAAAATTGCATTCGATACCTTTTGCGGTTAATTCATCGAAACGACGTTTAGCACGTATTGCAGAGCTTGCCGTCATATATATTTTTACATCGGCATTTGGTAAAACAACCGTACCTATGTCACGTCCATCCATGATAACATCAGTAGTTTTTGCCAGTTGTTGCTGTAATTCTACTAATTTGGTACGAACAACAGGGTAAACACTCGTTGCCGATGCCATCTTTCCCACTTCTTCGTTACGGATTACACCTGAAACATTTTCACCGTTTAACCAAACGTTCTGAACCCCATCCTCGTATGTAATTGTTACATCAACATCTTTACAACATTCAGAAATAGCAGCTTCATCTTCAGCACCAATTCCATTTGTTATAAAATAATATGCCATAGCACGATACATTGCACCTGTATCCACATAGACTACACCAAGTTCCTTTGCTAACTGTTTTGCAATTGTACTTTTTCCAGCACCTGCTGGCCCATCGATTGCGATGTTAAAACTCATAACATTTCCCTCTCTTATTCTATACTGATTCCTGCCAAATATCCTGTGGACCAGGCAATTTGCAGGTTATAACCACCTGTCATTGCATCCAAATCCAATAATTCTCCAGCAAAGTATAATCCTTTTACCACCTTTGATTCCATCGTAGAAGGATTTACATTTTTTACGGATACTCCACCTTTTGTAATGATGGCTTCATTCCATCCGCGAAGTCCAATAATTGTCATTGGTAAATTTTTCAATAAATCCACCAATCTCATGCGTTCTTCCTTTGTGATTTCATTCACCTGTTTATCTGGATCAATTCCACTTAATTGAATGATAACAGGAATCATCTTGGATGGTAATAATTTTTGGATTGAATTCTTATACTGTTTGTTTTTTGCTTCTTCAAAATCCTTCAAAACACGTTTATCCAACTGTTCCCTATCCAAGGCTGGTTTCAAATCTATAAAAAGCTTCAACTCATGTGTAAAATCCCTGAAAAAAGCAGGTTTCATCGACGCACTAGCAGATAAAATCATTGGTCCACTAACACCAAAGTGTGTAAATAGCATTTCTCCAAAATCACTGTACACATTCTTTTCGTCTCGTTTAATTGTGATGGCTACATTTTTTAATGCCAAGCCCTGCATTTCTGTTACCCAGCTTTCTTGCACTTCAAAAGGTACCAAAGATGGAGTTGGTTCTATAATTTTATGATTAAGACTTTCCGCAAAACGATATCCATCACCTGTTGATCCTGTAGATGGATAAGATATACCACCTGTTGCAAGAATTACTGCATCAGCAAAAAAAGTCTTGCCATTCTCAAGAACAACTCCCTGAATACGATCATCTTCTGATAAAAGTTTTAATACTTTAGTGTGAAGTTTCACCTCAACTCCAACCTCTTTTAACGCCTTTGATAAAGTTGCTATTACATCCGAGGAATGATCCGATACTGGGAACACTCGATTTCCACGCTCCACCTTCGTACGAAGTCCATGGCTTTCAAAAAAATCTACTACTTGATCGTTTGTATAGGAATAAAATGCACTATACAAAAACTTCGGGTTGCTACACACATTATCAAAAAGATCTTCCATATCACTTGCATTAGTAATATTACATCTACCTTTCCCAGTGATATATAGTTTTTTTCCTAATTTTTCGTTTTGTTCGAAAAGTGTTACTTCGTGACCGTTTTTTGCAGCAAAATATGCCGCAAACATGCCCGCTGGTCCACCACCTACAACAATAACTTTACTCATTATTTGTATCCTCTAATTTTGCATAATGAACCTTTATGGAATCATCAATATAGTCAATTTCATCGTTTTCATAAACCTGATATTCATCCCAAATTTCTTCCAATGTAGTCAGAGTTTTTGAGACTTCTTTTTGTTTTTTCATACAAAGTGCAACGATTAATGCATTAATAACACTAAGCGGCGCAACCAAAGAATCTACAATAGATGCCATATCACTATCTGCTATTAAATTACAAGAAGAATACAAATTCATTGGAGAATGAATACTATCTGTAATTGTAATAACCTTTGCACTTCTATTATTTGCGAATTCTAGTGCTTTTAACGTACGCATGGAATATCTAGGAAAACTGATGCCTATAATGACATCATCCTCACCAATTCGTACCATCTGTTCAAATATCTCACTTGAACTATTTGTATGAAGCAATCGAACATTATCAAACATTAAGGTGAGGTAAAACGAAAGAAAACTTGCCAATGGTGCACAACTTCGAATACCTACAATATAAATATTCTTTGCACTTAAAATGGTATCTACTGCTAATTCAAATGCATTATGATCTATTTTTTCCAAAGTAGTTTTCAGCTTGTCCGCATCTGACTGTAAAACAGTTTCAAGAATAGCTGACTGACTGATTCTACCATAGGTTACTTCCATTCTCTGCACAGAATTCAATTTGTTACGAACCAACTCTTCCAAGGCTTTCTGAAATTCTGGATATCCTTTATATCCAAGACTCATCGCAAATCGAACAACTGTCGATTCACTTACCCCTACTGTTTCACCCATCTTAGCCGCAGTTAAGAACACAGCTTTATCATAATTATCCGTAATATAGGTCGCTAATAATTTTTGACCTTTACTCATAGCACTATATTTATTATTAATTCGATTTAATAAATCGTTTGTATTTGCCATCGTTGTTCCCCTATCTCATCATAACTTTTCGCAAATTTAATTATAGCAGAATAGGGATATTTTACAATGTAAATTTTGCAAGAAAAAATGCAAAATTTTGCAAGGACGAAAGCATAAAAAGAACCCCCACAAATCGTTGTGGGGGTCTGTTTTGTCATTTACAAAATATTGATTTTTGCTCCTTCATGTATACAAGGAGTTTTCTCTTAGACAGGATATGCTCCATTCTCTGTATCTGCGATTTTTGCATCTACTTTTGTCTGCTGTGCTTCGCGATATTTAAAGAAATCTGTAGCTACCTGTGGGAATAATGCGTAAGTAAGCACATCTTCATCCTGCTGTTTATACTGAGCCATTTCTGCTTCAAGCTTATCCAATTCTGGTTCAAGCAAATCAGCATATCTACATGTGATAGCATTTTTCTTTTCTTCGCCAAGAACTTTATCTACTACTTCAGGATTAAATGGTTTTACAGTCTGACCATATTTTCCAAGTAATACGTCCTTAGTTTCTTTTGTAGCTACTTTGTAACGTTCTCCCATAAGTACGTTAAATACAGCCTGTGTACCAACGATCT
>CAZVOY010000127.1:0-3899 GCA_964628865.1 uncultured Lachnobacterium sp.
TTCTTTCATACAAACGTCTTGCTGCAGAAAAAGGAAGCAAGAGATTAGAAGAAGCTTACGAAAACAAAGAAGTTTTAACAGCAAAAGTTACACAGGTATTAGGTGGTGGTGTTACAGTTGTTGTTGATGAAACAAGAGTATTCATCCCAGCTAGCCTTATCTCTGATACTTATGAAAAAGATCTTACAAAATTCAAAGATCAGGAAATCGAATTTGTTATTACTGAATTTGACCCAAGAAAGAGAAGAATCATTGGTAACAGAAAAACTCTTCTTGTTTCTCAGAAAGCAGAGGCACAGAAAGAATTATTTGAAAAGATTGCAGTTGGCGATGTAGTAGAAGGAACTGTTAAAAATGTTACAGATTTCGGTGCATTTATCGATTTAGGTGGTGTAGACGGATTACTTCATATTTCAGAGATGTCTTGGGGCAGAGTCGAAAGTCCTAAGAAAGTATTTACAGTTGGACAGGCTGTTAAAGTTTATATCAAGAGCATTAGCGAAACAAAGGTTGCTCTTTCTATGAAATTCGATGACGAAAATCCATGGAAAGATGCAGAAACAAAATATGCGGTTGGCAATGTAGTAAAAGGTAAAGTTGCACGTATGACAGATTTTGGTGCTTTTGTTGAATTAGCTCCTGGTGTAGATGCATTATTACATGTTTCACAGATTTCAAAAGATCATGTTGAAAAACCAGCAGATGCATTAACTGTTGGACAAGAAGTAGAAGCTAAGGTTGTTGATTTCAACGAAGCAGAGAAGAAGATTAGTTTAAGCGTAAAAGCTTTATATGCTCCAGAAGTTACTGAAGAGGAAGATGATGCTGATGTAGCTGATGTAAATATTGAAGAAGTGGCTGCTACTATTGAAGAAGAATAATTACAAGAGAGGCTGTCAAAACTGGCAGCCTTTTTTCTATAATTATGATAGAAAAATTGGGGGAAGGTTATGCTTGATAATTACGAATGGTTTAAGGCGGAGATTTTAAAATTAACAAAAATTGATTTGAATTTTTATAAAGAAAAACAGATGCGTCGTCGTATTGACACATTAGTAAACAAAAATGGTGCAAAAAGCTATGAAGAATATGTTGCTTTGATTAAGAGTGACAAAGAGAAATTCGAGCAGTTTGTAAACTTTTTGACAATCAATGTATCTGAATTTTATCGTAATACAGATCAGTGGAAATTGATGGATGAAAGTGTTATTCCAAAGATTTTGGAAAACAATAAAGGTACAATTAAAATTTGGAGTGCGGCATGTTCTACAGGGGATGAACCATACTCACTTGCAATGGCGTTTTCGAAACATGTTCCTCTGAATAAAATTCAGATTACAGCTACAGATATTGATAAGCAGGTTATTCAGCATGCACAAGTTGGTTTGTATAATGCCAAGAGTGTTGCTGGTGTACCAGCAGATCTGAAAAAGAAATACTTTACACAGGTAGGTGCTTCTTATCAGATTTCAGATGAGATTAAAAAATGTGTTACATTTAAAGAACATAATCTTTTGAAAGATGTATATCCAAAAGATTTTGATTTAATCCTTTGTCGTAACGTAGTAATTTATTTTACAGACGAAGCTAAGGATATGATTTATGAAAACTTTTATAAATCATTGAAGAGAAAAGGTGTATTATTTATTGGAAGCACAGAACAGATTAGTAATTACAGAGATTTAGGCTTTGATAGATTAAGTAGTTTTTATTTCCAGAAGCCATAGAGAAAGATAAAGCCGAAGTATCATACTTCGGCTTTTTTTATCGTTTGTTTTTAAGTGCATTTTGAAAAATGTGGTCAACATAACGACGAAGCATGATGTCAGAGGATAAAAAGTCTTCTGTTAATTCAAAATATGCACATTTTTCTTTATATTCCTTTTTAAATAAAGGATTCATAATGGTGTCGTACTGTGGTAAAAAAGCACTTTCTTTTCGGGTGTAACAATTAGACGCTTTTGCACGTTCGCGATATGCTTTGTCTACAAAAGTTGCGACACTTTGGTGAATTGCCATATCTTCTTGTGGGAGATAGTAATAATCTTTGTAGTTTGAATAAAAATATTTTAACTCACCCTCATAAACAGGGATGCGTACCTTTGCGATATCTTTATTCATGGTAAAATAATAATCCTTATATTGATATGACACGCGTTTAGGTACAGAGTAATCATTCTTTAGTGTTATAATGATTTCGGTTCCTTTTTCTCCTTCGTATGAGGTATAAGGAGAAGATTCTACGGTTTTGATTGTATAAGAACCATTTAAAATCTGATAATAGGATAGAACTGGTATCAAATCCAACATTCCAGTAACATCTTCATAATTATGTAAGAGCAATAATTCTTCCGCTTCTGATGTATGTGTTTTCACATAGTCATCATAGACATTGATCAATTCACCGCCAGAGAAACGATCTTCCCGATAAATATCGAGGAAGTTTTCAATGGTTTTTTGCTTATAATTTGGTAATTTGAGCAAAAACTTAATGTTGCTAATTAACTTAAAGATATCTATATAATTAAAATCCTTTAAGTGTTCTATAATACCATAAGAATCGCATTTAGCCTTGATAAAAGGAATATCAAAACCAATTCCGTTAAAAGAAATAATGGTTTTGTATTGATTGAGAATGGTTATAAATTTCTCTAACAGCTCTTTTTCATCTTCTTTATTCTCAGCAAAAAATTGATCTACGATTAAGTTTTGGCCATCTCTGCGCAAACATCCTATTAAATAAATGCATGAAGTTGCAGGAGAGAAGCCTGTGGTTTCTATATCGAAAAAGATGCAATCATCATCAAAAATTTCATTTGTTAAGTTATTTTGTTTAATGTAAAGCTGTTTTTTTTCAATGTGTTTCATGATTTTCTCCAAAAATTTTAATAACTGGTAAAAAATATAAGAAGATTATACCATAAGTTTGAAAAAAAGTGCAAAAAAAGTATACAATTTGTACAGTTTAGTGGTATAATGATGTCATGTAAACTGTGTGAGTTTATGCGAAAAAAATTAGAGAAAGAGGGGCACGAAAATGGGTCTGAAAACATTTATCGGTGGTGTTCATCCTTTTGAAGGAAAAGAATTAGCAGAGCATGCGCCAATCAAAGAAATCTTACCCAAAGGCGAGATGGTATATCCATTATCTCAGCATATCGGAGCGCCAGCTACACCAGTAGTAGCAGTTGGCGATGCGGTATTAAAGGGTCAGAAAATCGCTGAAGCAGGTGGTTTTGTTTCAGCACCTATCTATGCATCTGTTTCTGGTACAGTAAAAGCTATTGAACCAAGACGTGTTGCAGTAGGTGACAAAGTTAACTCTATTGTTATTGATAATGACGGACTTTTCAATGAAGTTGATTATGTTGCAGTAGATGATGTAACAACTTTATCAAAAGAAGAAATTATCAATAAAGTAAAAGAAGCTGGTATCGTAGGTATGGGTGGAGCAGGTTTCCCAACACATGTGAAATTATCTCCAAAGGAACCTGAAAAAATCGAATACATTGTTGCAAACTGTGCGGAATGTGAACCTTATTTAACAGATGACTACAGAAGAATGCTTGAAAATCCAGAAGAATTAGTGGCTGGTATGAAAATCATTCTGCAGTTGTTTGATAATGCAAAAGGTCTTTTTGGTATTGAAAATAACAAACCTGAAGCAATTGCAAAGATGAAAGAACTTGTAAAAGACGAACCACGTATGGAAGTTGTTGAATTAAAGACAAAATATCCACAGGGTGGTGAACGTCAGTTGATCTTTGCTTGTACAGGACGTGCAATTAACTCAAAGATGCTTCCTGCAGATGCTGGATGTATCGTTGATAACGTAGAAACTATTATTGCAGTAAATGATGCTGTTAAAAATGGTAGACCTCTTATGAAACGTGTTGCTA
>CAZVOY010000128.1:0-3884 GCA_964628865.1 uncultured Lachnobacterium sp.
AGCATGACCAGCACCTACAACTACTACATCATAATTTTCTACAATAGCAGGCATTGTATTTACCTCTTTCTAAATTAAAAACAAAATTTATTTACCCATACAGAATTTACTAAAGATTTCATTTACCAAATCATCTTCTACGGATTCGCCAATCATTTTACCAAGTGATTCATATGCATTCATCAAATCTATAGAATAAAAATCTTCTGGCATAGCATCTTCAATGCTTCGCACTACTAAATGTAAACTATCTAATGCATCCTGTAAAGAATTTTTCTGACGAATATTTGTAATATATACTTCATCGTTAAATGAAACTTCTCCTTGGAAAAACATATCTTTGATTGTATCTTCCAATTCAGTAATTCCTGTATTTTCCTTTGCAGAGATTGGAATTATTTTTTTACTCAAATGTTTTTCAACATCTTCTTTTGATGTAATCACATCAAGATCGGATTTATTCAAAAGTACTACTGCTTTTTTATCTTTTAAAATTTCCATGATTTCAAAATCACTACTATCTAAAACAGTAGAGCTATCAATCACATAAATAATAAAATCAGCTTTGTTTGCATACTCTTTTGCTTTTTCTACACCAATTTTTTCAACCACATCTTCTGTATTACGAATACCAGCTGTATCCATAATATTCAAAGAAATTCCATGTAGATTTATTTGTTCTTCCAATACATCTCGCGTGGTACCTGCAATATCAGTAACAATTGCGCGTTCTTCTCCGACTAAGATATTTAATAACGAAGATTTGCCGGCATTTGGTTTTCCTAAAATTACGGTATTAATACCTTCTTTTAAAATTCTACCATTATCGGAAGAATATAATAATCTTTGAATTTCTTTTATTTCATTATTTACAACTTTTAATAAAGCTTCATCATATCCATCCAAAGAAATGTGCTCTGGATCATCTAGTGCAGTCTCTATAAAAGCAATTTCATGAAGAATATTTCCACGTATTTTTTTTACATCATTTAAAACAGAACCCTTTAACTGACTTAACGAACTTTTTAAAGCAAAAGAGTTTTTTGAATTTATAACATCAATTACAGATTCTGCCTGTGTTAAATCAATACGTCCATTTAAGAAAGCACGTTTTGTAAACTCTCCCGGCTCTGCTGGTCTGGCACCATGCTTAATTACTGTCTCCAGAATTTTTTTCATAACAAAAACACCACCATGACAATCTATCTCAATGGTGTCTTCTTTTGTATACGTATTAGGAGCTTTCATGAGAAGTACCATAACTTCATCAATCATTTCATTACCATCATAAATATAACCGTAGTGGATTGTATGAGATTCACACTCGCTAATTTTTTTCTTATTTAATTTGGAACGATATATCTTATCAATAATAGATAATGCTTCATCTCCACTTAATCGGATAATACCTATCCCACTTGGACTCATAGCTGTTGCTATTGCAGCAATTGTATCTGATTTCATATATGAATACTCCTATAAAAAATTTCATCTATTATAATATCATAAAATAATTGACATAAAAAGGGCTGTCGCATTTTTATCGACAGCCTATTTTAAATCAATTATTTCTTTAATGTAACAACTACATGTCTATATGGTTCTTCACCTTCACTATGTGTTGTAACAAATTTATCATTCTGAAGTGCTGAGTGAATAACTCTTCTTTCAAAAGGATTCATTGGTTCTAAAGCAACAGAGTGTTTTGTTCTCTTTACTTTATAAGCAATATTTTTTGCAAGATTTTCTAATGTATCTTTTCTTCTCTTGCGGTAATCTTCTGTATCAACTTTAACTTTGTAATAGTTTTCAGAATGTTTATTAATTGCAAGATTTGTTAAGTACTGTAAAGAATCAAGAGTCTGTCCTCTCTTTCCAATTAAGATACCCATATCTTCACCCTTTAACTCAATATCAATTAATTTTTCTTCTTCATCAACTTTTACAATGATTTCAACTGCCATATCCATTGCATGGAAAACAGATTTCAAAAATTCTTTTGCACTTTCTTCTACAGAAAATTTCTTACGAGCTTTAATTACTGCATCTTTACTTCCGATTCCTAAAAATCCAGAACTTCCTTTTTCTACTACTTCGTATTCAATTTCACTACTTGGAATTCCAAGGCTGATTGATGCTTCTGTTAAAGCTTCATCTACTGATTTTGCTGAAACTTCAATATATTCCATACTAAATTCCTCCAATTATTTACGAGAATTCTTTTCATTAAATTCACGAACCATATTCGCTTTAGCAGCTAAACTACCAGGTTTTGCATTTACCTTTGCAGTATTTGCAGATTCTAACTGACTTTCTTTATCTTCGTAATTTCCAATATTAGCTTTACTCTGAATAGATTTTGTATTCATTGCTGCAGCTTCACGAATCTGATTTTCGTAAACTCCACGTTTTTCCTGTTTTTTCTTTGCTTTTTCTTTGTTCTTTTCAATGATTTTTTCTAAATCTAAATTTTCAAAATATTTATTTAAAAGAACCTGCTGAATAGCACGATATCCAGCTGCAACAATCCAATAAATACCAAGACCAACAGGAGTAATGAAACAGAAGAATACCATCATAATTGGCATTGTCTTATTCATAGATTCCATCTGCTGTGTCATCATATCATTTGCAGCATTCTTACTCTTATTATTTTTTGTAGAAGCAGTTGATAAATTAAGACTGATTTTCTGAACTAAATAATAAATAATAGGAATAGCTACTGCTGCTAAGATTAATAAATAATCTCCACTAGCAAAACTATTTTTAATAATATTCCATGGTGTATCAGAAATATTCATACCAAGGAAAAGATTAAACTGATTGAATGAATCTAATCCTGAATTTACAATTTCATTTACACTTTCCAAAGAACCAAAATATTCTTCGCTATTTAACTCACTTAAATTTGGAACTTTATAAATTACGTCAATAACGAAATTCTTTACATTTTCAATTGTATTTGTTTCCGATACAACGAAATCTGGTGTAACAGTTGTGGTAATACTATAATCTGTCTGGACTTTTGATATGATTTCAGCAAAACCATCAACATTTACAATTTCTTCTGCAACTCCTGCAAATTTATCTTTTACACTTGCGATATATGCAGGGATATTGTAAAACACACGATATAAAGCAAACCAGATTGGCATCTGAACAATCATTTGTAAACAACTACCCATTGGATTTACTCCATATTTGTCGTAAACCATCTGAGTTTCATTATTCATAGCCATTACAGATGCTTCATCTTTTTTGTTTTTATACTTATCCTGTATTGCTTTAATTTCAGGCTGCATCTTCTGCTGTAATTTGGCAAATTTCTGCTGCTGAAATGTAAAAGGCAACATAATAGTATAAATAAGGATTGTCAAAATAATAATAGATATAGCTACATTTTCAATACCAAATGTATTGTACATAAACATGTAGATGATATCCATAATCCAACCTAAGAACTTTGCAATAGGTCCAAGTATTGCTCCATCATAAGGTGTTAATAAAATGTTTCCCATAAAAACCTCCATTATGGAACTGGATCATATCCTCCTTTTGAAAAAGGATTACATCTTAATATTCTCCATGCTGCCATCGTTCCACCTTTCAATGCTCCATATTTTTGAACAGCTTCTAGTCCATAACAGGAACAGGTAGGATAATAAGGACAACTAGTTGTTTTCATTGGAGAAATATACTTTTGATAAAATTTTATAATAAAAATTAAAATTTTTTTCAATATGATTCCATCTTCTTTTCTAATGTTACTTGTTAATAATTCCGTGAAGACCTCCAAGATGTAACAGTGCACTTTCAATTTCTTTGTATCCAACTTCACGTGCTTTACTTCTTGCGATGACTACAATATCCAAACTACTATTGAA
>CAZVOY010000129.1:0-3818 GCA_964628865.1 uncultured Lachnobacterium sp.
TCTTTCCCACGTTACCACTATAAAATTCTATTCAACTTCTTAATCAATAACAACGCATTCTCCCTGTTCTACCCACCAGATATCACCCACGGATTCAATAAAGCCAAATTCAATCAGTTTGTTTATGATGTTTTCGCAATCAGGACCAAAATAAATGCAAGTCATATCCCAGCTTGGATACTCTACTACACTTTCCATAGTATAAATTTCACCATAATAAGTATAGGAGTTTTCATCCATCACAAGCTGTGTTCCATATGTTCCATTTGGTGCTTTGTATTCTATCATAATAGAATTTTCCGTGTAGGTATATTCTGTAAGTGTACCAGCTTTTACATCTGCTAATATCGCTTCATAAAGTTCTTTTGCCTGCTCCGAAGTCAGCGTAATAGTTTCATATTCATAATTATAATCACCATTCTCGTAAAAGGTAACATCTTTTATATAAACCGCTTCAAACCATCCGCCATTGAATATCTCTATGTCTTCATAGTCTTTACAAAACAGATATGTCATATAATTGTCTACATCTGTTTCCGATTCATGAATCTTATCATAAATACCTTCAAAGTCTTCATTTTCGTATGGTAATATATAACTTCTTCTTACATAATCCCCATTTTTCAAATGATAGGTAATGGTTACATAATCATAATTCCAATTTCTACTTGCTTCGTAGGTTTCACAAAACTCTTTGTATTCCAAGCAGGCATTATGAATTTCATAGACTGCTGCAAGTTCATCTTCTTCAAACTCAATGTCATAATTTAAACAGATGGTTGCGCTTCGCACATCATCCTGGTCTGGAACATAATCCTCATAAATATTTGAGACATGATATAAGCCAATGAAACAAGCCAGCATTGTGACAATGAAAATTCCGCATTCCATCCAGTTTTTCTTTTTGAATACATGGAAGGATTTCTTCACCAGCATATCCGCTACAAAATATGACAATGCACCTAGGACTATCATAAGCAGGATAACGACTGGCATCCCGCAGCCTATTCCCATGGATAATAACATTTCACGTATAATCATACTTCCAAAGAAGCCACCAGAAAAACCTACACCAAAACGGAATACAGATTTTACCCATCCTACGGTAATAAACTCTCCTGCTTGTTCAATATGACGTTTTTTATAAACCACATAGGAAACCACATAGAGAATCACTGCAACCACCAAATAACCGCACAGAATTCTTTGTCCAAAGACAATTGCACCCACACATTCATAGGACGCATTATAATCAAGCGTGATTCCAATATTGTTCATAAAACAACCTAATGGGCTTAATATATCCGCAATTTTTAAAGCACCATCTCCTATGCTATTTACGCCATATCCGAATACGGTGATTACAACAGAAATGATATAATACACCCACCAGGATAGGTAATTTACGACCAAAACATAGATAGGTAAAGCCACAATCTGTCCAGTAAACATCGCACAGAAGGTTACAAAGGCAAAGCTTACAAAATCGGTAGCTATCGACAATAATAACCATATTCCGACATAATGGATTTCCTTTACTCCATACGATAATGATACGATACAGGTTATGATTGCAGATAAAATCTGAGGTACGATAAGACATGTCAAACCAGATATCACGTTTGTGCAAAACAATTGTGTTCGGTCTACTGGCAAGGCATGAATCATATTTGCACTTTTACTGTTATACATATAGCTAAACAGCGCCATTCCCAATAACACAGCTGTAACGGCAATTAAAATCACATACCCCTTCATAGATAATACACTAATTAAATTTTCTAAATGATCACCATAGGTATATGTATTATAAAACTGTGAATTATATTCACTTATCCATAAAATGACTGGTTGAAAGAACAATAGCAATAATGTATATATTCCCCAAATAGGCCAATATAATGTCATATTTTTCTTAAAGATGGTCTTATTAAAAAAGGATATCTTTGACTTCATAATCCACACCTCCCATCTCATAAATAAAGATTTCTTCCAATGTAAGTGGAAGCACATCTACGATTGCATGTTTTTCGTCTTCTAAAATATATTTCGTTGCTTCCTCCGGATTTCCTCGAACAATCATCATATGTACACGTCCAATGCTGGAGGTATGAAGCACCTTGAAACTCTCTGGTAACTTTGGTACACCATTTTCACTAGCTACCTGAATTTTCGAAATATTTCCTTGTAACTCGCTCAGCGAACGCTCAATAATAACCTTTCCTTTATTCATAATTCCTACATAGTCACATACATCTTCTAACTCACGCAAATTGTGCGAAGATACCACTACGGTCATTTCACGCTCTGCTACTTCAGACATGAGGATACTCCAAATCTGTCTACGCATTACTGGGTCCAAACCATCGACAGGTTCATCTAAAATTAGAATCTCTGGTTTACAGCAAATCGCCAACCAAAACGCCACCTGCTTTTGCATACCTTTTGACAAACGACGAATATTTCGTTTTAAATCAATCGTAGGAAAATATTCTTTTAATAAAAAGAACATTTCTCGATCAAAACTAGGGTAAAGTCCTTCATAATATCGCATCATTTCCATGGTGTCTGCCTGCAAGAAATAAAATAGTTCATCTGGAATATACGCGATTTTTGATTTCATTTCTCTATTTTCATAGACTGGTACTCCGTTCACCAGAATCTCGCCCTGGTTCTGACGATACACCCCTGTCAAATGACGGATAATGGTAGACTTACCAGCCCCATTTGGTCCCACAAGACCATAGATAGCTCCTTTGTTTACATGCATATTTACACCATCTAATGCGCGAAAGCCATCAAATTCTTTTACTACATTATTTACTTGAATCATCTGTACTTCCTCCTTTCGCTATCTGCTCTATTCTTTTTTTCAACGCTTCTTCTGCCACAGCAAACTCCAATAACTCTTTTGCGACCTTGTCAAATTGCTTTAACAATTCATCCGTCTTACTATCCTTTAAATTAAAATCCTGATTGATAAAGGTCCCCTTTCCTGTCAGTGTATACAAAAAACCTTCCTGTTCTAATTCTTTATATGCACGGGAAATCGTGTTCGGATTAATCGCAAGCTTGGATGCCAGTTCTCTTACAGAAGGTAATTTCTCGTCTGGACCTATCATTCCGGAATACGCCAGTTTTTTGATACCGTCTTTTACTTGTTCGTAAATAGGCCTTGGATCTCTGTAATTAAGCTGTATCACCTTTCCTCCTCCCTTTCTTTTTTATCTAGTGTATTAAGTGTACTAGTTGTCTTAGTACACTTAATATACCATTACATGTGTTCTGTGTCAATAAAAAAGAAGCGCGAAAATCTTCACGCTCCTAAAATCTCTTATTTACAATATCCTATCAATAATTTTAATGTATTTTCTACCCCATCTTTGTGACTTCTTTCGTATCCGTGAGAAGCATATACTCCTGCGCCAATAAGCCCATGACGAAGATCATAACCTGCACAAAGAGTTACATCTACGTCTGAACCATAGAATGGATAAATATCTACAGCAAATTTAAGATTATTGTCTTTTGCTGCTTTAATAAGACCAGTAACCACATCATAGTTATATGGTCCACGAGAATCCTTTGCACAGATAGATACCATGTGTTCATCACAGGTTAGTCCATCACCGATACATCCCATGTCTACAGAAATCATTTCTGTTACACCTTCTGGAATAGAAGCAGCTCCACCATGTCCTACTTCTTCGTATACGGTGATGTAATGATACTGGGCATTTTCCAATTCCATATTGTTTTCTTTTAAGTATTTTGCATAGCCAAGTAAAATGTCTACCCTTAATTTGTCATCTAAGAAA
>CAZVOY010000130.1:0-3813 GCA_964628865.1 uncultured Lachnobacterium sp.
ACTTAATCTGTATCGGATGTCCTTTAGGATGCCCACTCACTGTTACAATTGAAAATGGAGAAGTTACTGCTGTTACAGGCAACACCTGTCCAAAAGGCGATGCCTATGCTCGCAAAGAAGTAACTAACCCTACACGTATCGTTACTTCTACAGTATGTGTAGAAGACGGTATAGCTCCAATGGTATCTTGCAAAACCTCATCAGATATTCCAAAGGAAAAAATCTTTGAGGTAACAAATGCTTTGAAAATGGTTTGTGCAAAAGCTCCTATTCATATTGGAGATGTATTACTTGCAAATGCGGCTGGAACTGGCGTAGATGTTATTGCAACTAAGAATATTGAGAAAATCTAAAGATAGAATTTCGTTTACGAAATACTTGCGCGAGGGCGGATTGCGAAACAATAGTTTCGATTCCGCCCTCTGCGCATGAAAATAGGGCGCCAATTTGGTGCCCTATTTTCGAGGAGTTTAGTTATGAAAATGTTTATAATAAAAAGGGAATGTGTAAAGGCATTTTCGACCTCTACAGGATTTAGTATATCCATAAATTGTGGCAAAAATATGTCTATTTTCAAAAAATTTTCTAAAATCTAAGGTATCTAGTTTAGAGACAATTTATAAATTCCTGTCCTATACTTCCAATAACCATTTACACAACTTTATCTTATTTTCATCTTCCAAACTATTTTGGAAGTCTACAGTCCCCTGCTCTTTTCCTTGATTTAGCAAATCTGCCTCTGCTAGACGTCGCTTCATCTCACGCGCGGTTCCTTCGCCACCATCAAATACCAAGACATCTGGGCCTAAAATATCCTGAATCAATTCCTTTGCAAATGGATAATGCGTACATCCCAACACGACCGAATCTACTGGATGAATACGATGAGCAAAAAGAAGTTCTTCTAAATATCTACGGAAATCTTCACTGTGTAAATCACCACGTTCTACAAAATCCATAAGTCCTGGACAAGGCAATGGAATAATTTCTGCCTGATCTTCATAACGAGCCATAAGTTTTTTGAATTTTTCTTCACGAATCGTCATCGGCGTTGCCATCACAAGCACTCTGCAATTTGGCTTTAATGTGGCTGCTGGTTTTACTGCTGGCTCAATTCCTACGATTGGAATGTCGGGATACATTTCTCGAAGCACACGAACCGCGGCACTGGTTGCAGTATTACATGCGACTACCAATCCCTTTGCACCTTGCGCAAACAAATATTCAGCTGCCTCTATGGTAAGATTCTTTACTGTTTCCTTATCCTTCATTCCATAAGGCGCATTCTTCGAATCGCCATAATAGATATAATCTTCCTGAGGAAGTATTTTTATTAATTCTCTTAATACGCTGATTCCGCCTACACCAGAATCAAACACCGCTATGGGTTGTGTTTTTTTTGACATAATGCACTCCTATTATGTATAATAACAATATCTATTACAACGGAGGGTCGAAATGAAATCTAATTCCGATTTTAATCCAAATACTATTGATAAAAAAAATACCATAGATTATAAGTACTGTGAATTCTGTATGTCACCAATTCCTCGCAACCAGGAAATTCCTTATTGTGTTGCCTGTCAGGAAAAAATCATTTTCATGAAGGTAAAAGACTACATCCGCGAAAATGATGTAAACGAATTTCAGGTAGCTGACCAATTTGGAATACCACTTCGTCTTGTAAAGGAATGGATCCGAGAAGGTCGCATCGAATACAAGAAAACACCAGAAGGTCAAAAAACCATCAATAACAACATGCGTTGTGTGAAGTGTGGTGAGCCCGTCACCTTTGGAACCGTATGTACCAAATGTCTCCGCAGTCTTAGCAAAAACATTCATGGCTATGACATGCAGAAGGTACACGAAGATGACCGTATGCGTTTCTTGGATAATAATAATCGAAAATAAAACAAAGAGTTCCATAACGGAACTCTTTTTTATTGCCCAAAATCCTATTTTAAGAATCCGTTAATAATCTGTTCTTCTGCCTCTGCTTCTGTAAGTCCCAGAGTCATAAGTTTAATCAACTGTTCTCCTGCAATTTTCCCAATCGCCGCTTCATGAATCAAGCTGGCATCAATATTTGCAGCGGTAAGCTGTGGACTAGCTGCTACGATAGCCTTATCCATAATAATGGCATCACATTCACTATGACCAGAGCATACTGAATTTCCATTGATATTCGAGAAGAATTCCTGTCTGGATTCATCTCTAGCAACGGACCGGGAAACAATATTTGCGCTACATCCATCTCCGTTTAAATCCACAGAAAAATCAGTACGTGCATACTGCTTACCATGTGTCATAAGCTTTTCTCTTACTTCCAATACTGCGCCTGCAGCCAAATCACCGCGAGTAATTCTGTTTGTGGAATCAATACCTTTTATCTGAGTGGTTTCCATTTCTAAAACAGCACCCTCTTCTAAGTGTGCTACGGTTTCTGGATTCATAATGTTTTCCCCATTACCGTCTCCCTCACCATAGTGACGTTCTACATATTTTACCTTTGCATTTTTTCCAATATAAAAGGTATGCAAACCATCATGTTTTGAAGTATCTACACCACAGTTGTGGATACCACAGCCTGCCACGATAGTGACATCTGCACCTTCTCCAATATAGAAATCATTGTAAACCACTTCCTGAATACCACTCTGACTCAAAAGCACTGGAATGTGTACACTTTCGTTTACCGTACCAGGTTTGATGATGATATCAATACCATCTTTATCTTCTTTTTGTACAATATCAATATTTGCGGTAGTATTGCGTCCAGCACTTTCTCCATTGGCACGAATATTATATGCACCTTCTGGAACCTCATGTAAATCAGCGATCTGTGCCAAAAGATTTTTTTGTATTACATCCATTTTCGTATCTCTTTTCTATTTATTCATGTTTTTCTTCTAAATTCTGACAAGCTCTACTCGTATATAACAGTCCAGGCAAAACATCCTCTTTTTTACCTTCTTTTTCCACTTCACCATTGGCAATCACGATGACCTTATCCGCTATATTCAAAATCCTTTCTTGATGCGATATGATAAGAATCGTTCCTTGAATTTCATCACGCATTTTCTCAAATACTTTAATCAAACTATTAAAGCTCCAAAGGTCAATGCCTGCTTCCGGTTCATCAAAAATGGAAAGCTTTGTTCCTCTTGCTAAAATCATAGCAATTTCGATACGCTTTAATTCTCCGCCCGAAAGGCTGTTATTGATTTCGCGGTCAATATAGTCTCTCGCACAAAGCCCTACTTCCGAAAGGATATTACAGATTTCTGTAACTGTCATGGTTTTTCCTGCCGCAATAGAAATTAAATCCTTTACCGTAAGTCCTTTGAAATGTACTGGCTGCTGAAACGCGAAACTAATTCCTTTCTTTGCTCGCTCTGTAATATTCAAATCAGTAATATCTTCACCATCTAACAAAATCTGTCCACTAGTTGGTTGAATAATACCTGCAATCATTTTTGCCAAAGTAGATTTACCACCACCATTTGGTCCGGTTATCGCCACAAAATGATCATCGATGGTCAAATTTACATTTTTAAGAATTTCCTTCTTTTCGTTTTCTACGTCAACGTCGTAGCATATGTTTCTTAACTCTAACATCCTAACACCACTATCTATCTACTTTCTGTCTGTATTTTACACTTCGACTATTATAGCACAAAGAAAACATCTTTTCCACTCGTTCCCAAATATTCCTTGACACTTTTTCCTCTATCATGTAAAATAACTTTTGTTGTGATACAACAAGCCCAGATAGCTCAGTTGGTAGAGCAAGGGACTGAAAATCCCTGTGTC
>CAZVOY010000131.1:0-3793 GCA_964628865.1 uncultured Lachnobacterium sp.
ACTTACTTAGATATCATTTAAAATGATATAGATTCTATGCAAGGGGAAACAGGTGCAAATCCTGTACGAGCCCGTCGCCGTGAGGTACATGCGAGATGATTGTGCAAGCACACTCTCGTTTAAAATTTGTTTATCTACCTAGATGCCACAATCTAGGGAAAGTCATTGGGGAAACCTGAGAAGGCGGATGAGCAAACGTACCAAGCCGAAATATCCGAGCATAGAGCTCCTTCGTTTCTTTCCACTTCGTGTTCAGAAACGATTGGTTTCTGCATGAGAATTCGCTTTGCGAAGCAGAAACCAACACCTGAATCATGTTCATACGCAACTAAACAGCAAGTGTTTTGTTGCTGAGTGAATAGAAGCAATAAGAATTGCGAGTGCCGATTCTCGAAGGAAATACAATTTAAAAGGAGAGAAAAGAATATGACAACAAAACGTAATAAAAAACGTTTGTCACTCATTCTTAGTACAATGCTTATTGTGGCTATGGCATTTAGTATGACAGCATGTGGTGGCAACAACACAGATAAGGAGAACCCTGCAGGAACTGAAGGACAGAACGTTGCGGGCAGCACAGAAAATGATGCTGATACACAGGGTGAATCTGGTGCAGAGACAGAGGCGACAGTTCTTGGCAAAGGAGCAACCATATTTACTTTCGTAGTAGTGGACAAGGATGGATATGAAACTACATTTGAAATCCACACAGACAAAGCCACAGTTGGCGAAGCTCTGTTGGAGTTGGAATTGATTGAAGGCGAAGATGGTCCATATGGCCTCTATGTTAAATCGGTGAATGGAACTACCCTTGACTATAACAAGGATGGAATGTACTGGTCTTTCTATATAAATGACGAATATGCTATGACAGGTGTGGATGTAACACCAATCACAGAAAATGAAATATATTCGTTTAAGGCGGAGAAATCATGAAGTTAAAAACAAGAGAGCTAGCAATCTTTGCAATGCTAGGGGCAATTATGTATTTGTCCAAAATTATTATGGAGTGGATACCGAATGTTCATCTGCTAGGAACACTTACCATGGCATACACCTTAGTATATAGGAAGAAAGCTTTATATCCTATTTATGCCTATGTGTTTTTGAATGGTGCACTTGGTGGATTCAATACATGGTGGATTCCCTACCTATATATATGGACGATACTTTGGGGTGTGACAATGCTCCTTCCAAAGAATATGCCAAAGAAAGTCGCGCCTGTTGTATACATGATAGTATGTGCATTACACGGATTCTGTTTTGGAATTCTTTATGCACCAGCTCAGGCGATTATGTTTGGTCTAAGCATTGAAGAAACTTTGGCTTGGATTGCATCTGGATTTTCGTTTGATGTGATTCATGGAATCAGCAATTTCTTTTGTGGAATGCTGATTGTGCCGATTGTGTCGGTGCTGAGACATTTAGAACGAAATAGACCAGAATAAAAGAATATTATTTCAATAGGTGCCTTGCAGCTTTGCAAGGCATCTTGTTTATAAAACAACTATAACTCTTTAGATTTTAATGGTTTTAAGTAGTTTTTCTTTAATGTGCGTTCATCTTGGAAGAAATTCTTTTCTGATTTTGAGAGAGTGTGTTGCAGCATTTTTAGCTCTGTAAGCTTCAATGTGCATACTAAATCTGCAACTTGAAAGAGTCGTTATTCAGTTTTTCTAAATCCGTGGAGATGTCAATGCTTTAATCGTGCATAACCATAGAAATGATGTAGAATGGTGAGTGATAGTTATATTCACCGAAATCACCGGATTCGTCGATAAAAATACTAAGTTCTTTCATATGTAGTTCGTCCTAGAAAAAATGGCGGGTGTCTTACCCGCCGAGTAGTGGACCCGGGTCTTTTGACCAGCCCAATGAAAACAGAATATCTGTTCACTATTAGTATATCAAATTAAAAAAATACAAGTATATTTATAATATGAGGTAAAGTTATTCTTTGTCACTCTACTTTTTGTAGGGTGACTTTTTCTTTTGGGTACTCTATACTACAATTACAAAGAGGCCTCATAGGAAAGGAGGACTACATGAACGCAGAATATACAGGCAAGAAAATTGCAGAGCTACGAAAAGAGAAAAATCTTACACAAAAAGAATTAGCCGATAAATTGCATGTGACAGACAAAGCAGTCAGCAAGTGGGAGCGTGGTGTAAACTTCCCAGACCTAAGCTTGATGGAAGAATTAGCAGTAGCTTTGGATACAACTCCTTCTATATTATTAGGATTGGAGGATGCTACGAAAGAGGAAGTAGTGACCTCTTTTGCAGAATTATCAAGTCAGCAGTCGGAGGAGGCTGCGAAAGATATTCAAGTGATTGGATGGATTAACTTGTTTACAGCTATTGCTTTATTCGTTTTTTTGGAACAACAGGAGTGGTCATGGCTGATAACCGGTTTGCTTGGAGGCATTGTGGGTACTGCCACTTATACATTGAGCAAATATAAGGCGATTAAAAAGTTTGAACTTTTAGATACTGTGTTAGCAGAAGTTATGGTGATGGCTGGAATTATTTTTCTATTAATCCAACTAGTTACAGGAAGTAATCCTACTTACCTTGTATCAGCAACATTAATTGTAGTAGAAGTTGTTTGTGCGCAACTGATTTTTTATCGTGTGATGAAACCACAATGGATGAAACTCCTGCCACTGGTTGTTTCTATATGCTGGTTGCTTTGGGGAATCCTTTTAGAAGTAGCAGAGGCGACATGGGTAAAGGATAGCATCTGGAACTTGGTTGTTTCTTTTATCTTGCCAACAGTGTGTTGTTCTATCACTTGGTTTATTTGTAGAAAAAATGATGCAGAAAAGCAACGTCTGTCATCAAGTTTGAAACCTTTTGCGATTGTATTTGTGCTATTATTGGTGTTGGGTGGATTGTCTGGCCGGGATTCGCTAGCGAAGGTTTATGTAAAGGTATTTCATACGCATTTAGAAATCTACGCAGAGAATCTGCTAGAAGAGTGCGAAGACACTACATCGGATCAATATGGCTTCTGGAAGGTAACCTGTTATCCAGAAGATGACTTGGTAGAATTTCACACAGGCGGAGCTGGACTTGTGTTTAACAGCACTTATCTTGGATTCTACTATTCGCCAGACAATACCCACAAGGTATTTCAGGGTGCAGACATTCCTTTGAATGTAAATGACAACCTAGCGGACTGGTATGGCGAAGGAGACAACTGGGGTAAATCAACAAGACTGATTGATAAGTGGTTTTGGTTTGAAGCGAGTTTTTAGGGTGTGTGGGCATATGCACAAAAATTAGTGTGAAAAATATAAAAACAGCATAGATTATGAGGTGAATCGTGGGCGTTTGGGCATATAGAAAATTTTTGCGTGAAAATACCCACGATTTTAATATTTTCCTGGGTATTTTGAGCAAGTTTTTCTCTATATGTCCAAAAGCGCAAAAATATCACTAAAAAAGATATGATTTTGGGCATAGAAGTGAGATTTTTTTGTATATGCCCAGAGTCGAAAGGTGTGACTGAGCCAGGACGGCGAATTAGCATCGGTTGCGTAATTATGCCTTTGTATTTATTGGGATACATAGAAATTCCCTACTGTACAAACGAGTGAAATCTGCTATACTACCTTTCGGACGTTATATATGAGAACTTTCTATATAATATAGTAGAAACTCCCACAAAACCACGAGATATTGTGTCTGTTTTGTACGAAACCTACTAATTTAAAAATGCACAAAAATTTTTTAAAAAAATTGTTGCATTTGCTGATTTTCTCGTGTATAATGACTTTTGCTGTGGCAT
>CAZVOY010000132.1:0-3776 GCA_964628865.1 uncultured Lachnobacterium sp.
TGCTTGTAAGGCAGGTGCTCTCCCAGCTGAGCTATGATCCCATGTTCGTCGCTGACTGTACGCCAGCGACTTGATTAATATACCTCATACAAGCCTAAAAGTCAACAACTTTTTTCACTTTTTTCTAATTTTTTCTCTTTTCTAAAAAAACACTTTGCTATATAATAACCAATGTTAGAAAAAACATAAAATATTTTTATTAAAATTAAGGAGTATATATGCAAAACATTAAGCTAATTGCCTTAGATTTAGATGGCACTCTGTTTAATCGCGAGGGAAAAATCACACCGAAAACAAAGGCAGAACTAAATAGAGCCAACACTTTAGGCGTACACACTGTTATTTCCACAGGTCGCCCTTTTAACGGTTTGCCATTTGACCAGATTACCGATACCGGTATTAAATATGCGATTACAACAAATGGTGCAGCTATCTATCGAATTGCAGACAAAGAATGTCTCTACGAAAACACCATGGATGTTAAAATGCTCACACCGATTTTAAACTATATTTTAAGCAAGGAAATTCACATTGATTTATATATTGATGGCGAGGGCTATACCCCTATTCGCTGTAGAGAAAACATTGGTAGACTGGATGTACCTGAATCTCTTAGAACATATATGATTGCTACTCGAACTCCAGTAGAAGATTTGCAAAAATATGTAGGTGACTGTGGTAAAGGCATTCAGAAAATTAATCTGAACTTCTATCCACAGCCTGATGGATCACTAGCTTACCGTGAAGAAACACTTCAGTTTCTAAAGTCCATCCCTGAGATTGAAGTTGTTTGCGGCGGTTTCAACAACTTTGAAATTAGTAAATCTGGTGTAACCAAAAGTGAAGGTTTACTCAAGTTAACCAAACATTTAGGTGTACCAATGGAACAGACCATGGCAATCGGTGATTCCGAAAATGATTACTCTATAATAAACGCCGCAGGAATTGGTGTTGCTATGGGAAATGCGGATGACGACATCAAAGCCATTGCTGACTATATCACCACTTCCAATGAAGAAGATGGTGTTGGTGAGGCCATCAAACACTTCGTAAAATCTGAATAGAATTCTTTAATACGCTTATGGTTTTATCTACTTCTTCTTTGGTGGTCTCGCGCCCCATGGAAAAACGGATAGTTCCATAAGCGTATTCTTTTGGTACTCCAATAGAAGTAATAACATGCGACAAAGTGGTAGAGCCTGCGCTACAGGCCGAACCCACAGATGCAAATATGTTTTCTTCTTCCAATAATACTAAAAGCGCCGTTCCAGGTACGTGTTTAAAGGAAAAACTCACATTTCCTGGCAATCGTTTTTCCATATGCCCGTTTAATGCTACATCAGGAATCTCCCGCATAACTCTCCGAATAAAGTAATTTCGAAGATTTATAAGCGATTTGCTTTTTCTTTTCATTTCTGCTTGTGCAATCGTAAGCGCTTTTGCCATTCCTACTATACCAGCTACATTTTCCGTGCCAGCTCGCTTTCCACTCTCCTGACCCCCTCCATGAATAAAGGAAGGTATTTTTATCCCTTCACGCACATATAGAAATCCCACACCCTTCGGCCCATGAAATTTATGGGCACTTGCACTCAACATATCAATCGGCTGTTTTGCAACAGAAATCGGTATCTGTCCAACCGCCTGAACCGCATCTGTGTGGAAAATAATATTATTTCTCCGCGCCATCTTCCCTATTTCTTCAATAGGCTCTATGGTACCAATTTCATTATTTGCATACATAATCGAAATCAAAGATATCTTATTATCTATCTCTTTTCTCCATTGGCTCTCTTGTATGATACGTTCTAACTGATTTGTATCTACGATACCATCTCTTTTCACATCCAGATAAGTTACTCGATAGCCCATTTCTTCCAGATGTTCACAGGAATGCAATACTGCATGGTGCTCAATTTTTGACGTAATGACATGTTTTGCTACTTGTTTTTTCTCTTCGGCAATTCCTTTTATCGCCCAGTTGTCTGACTCACTTCCACCCGATGTAAAATAAATCTCTGTAGATTTTGCATGAATACTTGCAGAAATTTGTTCCCTTGCAAGTTCAATTGCTTGTTTGGCTTCCGCCCCTAACTCATATGTGGTGGATGCATTTCCATATTTCTTGATAAAATACGGTTCCATAGCATATGTGACTTCTGGCAACATATCGGTTGTAGCAGCATGATCTAAGTAAATCCTGCCATTCATAAAATTACCCTCTCCACATATATTATTTATAAAGCCCCATTCTGGAGGTATTTCCCATTTTAGAAAAAATAAAAAAACACCCTTTGCTCCTGGGCACAGCGCTCCTTACAGGTGCTGGCATCATAAGTAGAATACTGGGCTTCTTTTATAGAATATTCTTATCTCGAACAATTGGTGCTAGTGGACTAGGACTTTATCAACTTATTTTTCCTGTTTTTACCCTTTGTCTAGCGATATCTGCCAGCGGAATCCAGACAGCTATTTCTCATTTTGTTGCAGAGAAAAAGAATTCAAAGCAATACCTATGGGTAGGACTACTTTTATCTGTTAGTATTTCCATAATACTAGCTGTTATCATCTTCTATTTGGCACCATGGATAGCCTCAGAAATTTTAGGAGAGTCCCGTTCGGAAGAATTGTTAAAGGTTATGGTCTACGCCTTGGTTCCTGCCAGTGTCCACTCCTGCTTTAATGGATACTATTATGGAAAAAAAGAATCGGTTGTACCATCTTTGTGCCAAATCATAGAGCAGCTTGCGAGAGTCTTTGGCACTTTTCTCATCTATATGCTACTTCTGGATCAGGGATTACCGATGGAACCTATCCATGCTGTTTGGGGATTGGTCATCAGCGAATTAGCTGGCCTATTGGTAAACCTGACTGCATTTTTAGGCTCAAAAAATCCAACATATTCTGCGGGTGCAACTCAACAACTTAGCGATATTTCTCACGCAGAGCGGAATCAGCTTTTGGCTCCACTAAAAGCGCTCGGTTTTATGGCAATTCCTCTAACTCTAAATCATGTACTTATGACCTTGAGCCACAGTTTAGAGAATCTTTTACTACCACAGCAATTAGTAGCTTACGGTTATACCTCAGACGAAGCGCTGAGCCATTTTGGTATTTTAACAGGAATGGCTCTCTCCGTGATATTTTTTCCTTCTGCTATTACCAATTCTCTATCCGTTTTGTTACTGCCTCGAATTTCTGAGACAAAATCAAGGGGTGATATGTGTGCAGTTTTAGACACAATAAAAGGAGCCCTTTGCTGTGGTGTAGTTTTAGGCTCCCTTTGTACTTTTATATTTCTTTTGTCTGCCGACTGGTTCGGTTCATACATATTTAATGACCAGTTAGCAGGATTTTATATCCGAATCCTAAGTATTCTATGCCCATTTATGTATACCTCAGGTTTACTTAGCAGTATCGTAAACGGACTCGGACACGCGTCCATAACCTTGGCTTGTAACTTATCGGGCTGCGCAGTCAGGATATTCGCAATTTGGTTTTTGGTACCGGTTTATGGAATGTATGCGTACATTATTTCGATGATAATAGCATCCATATTGACTACTGTGGAATTGATTGTTGTGGTGAAGAGGAAGTGTAGTGTTTAGCCATGTAAAAAATAAAGCGTCATTGCAAGTAAACTTGCATGACGCTTATTTTTTCTTTGCTTAACTATACACGTGATAAATATTCACCAGTACGTGTATCAATTTTAATTACGTTTCCAATTTCAACGAATAATGGAACCATAACTTTTGCACCAGTTTCAACGATAG
>CAZVOY010000133.1:0-1529 GCA_964628865.1 uncultured Lachnobacterium sp.
GTACATATATCAATGCTTACGATTCAAAACCTTCTACACTTGATGCATTAGTAGATCAGTTAATGGCTGGTCCAGACGCGTTCAAGGGTAAAGATCCTATCGATAGTTTCTGTGGATTATTTGATGCTAAATTATAAATAGAATATTAAGAAAGATGCTGTCGCGATATGGAAATAAATCCATTTTGCGACAGCTTCTTTTTTTTGTCCAAAAAAAAATAGTTGAAATACAGTTCTGATATGTTATAATGCTTTTGTTAACGTGGCTTTAAAAACCACATGTAAAGGAGAGTGAAGACATGTCGAAATTTGATATTTACACAGACTCATCTTGTGATTTAACAAAAGAGATGATAGAAAAATATGATTTAAAAATTATGCAGTTAGAGGTTACCATTGATGATAATCCTCCAGTATTAGATCATGATATTGAACCAAAGAAGTTATATGATAAGCTTCGTGAGGGTGCAATGGCAAAGACAAATGCTGTCACCCCAGGTTATTTTGAAGATAATATGAGAAAGACATTAGAAGAAGGAAAGGATATTCTTTATATTGGATTCACTTCAGGACTTTCCGTTACATATAACAATGGTGCTATGATTATTGGTGAGTTGCAGGAAGAATTTCCAGATAGAAAACTTATGCATATTGACTCACTTAGTGCATCCGTAGGTCAGGGGCTTTTGGTTCACTATGCGGCTGTGAAACGTGAAGAAGGTGCTAGCATGGAAGAAGTTTTCCAGGGAGTTATGGAGATGAAGGATAAGATCCATCATCAGGTAACGGTAAATGACCTTTTCTTCTTAAAACGTGGTGGACGTGTAAGTGCTACTGCAGCAGTAGCTGGTTCTATCCTTAGCCTTAAACCAATGATTGATGTAAATGCAGAAGGAAAATTAGATACTCTTGGAACAGTTCGTGGTAGAAAAGCTGCTATGAAAGAATTAGTAGCTAAAATGAAAGAGACAGCAGATTTAGATACATGGAATCAGGTGTTTATTTCACATGGTGACTGTTTAGAAGATGCAGAGCATGTTAGGGATATGGTATTGGAAGCCTTCCCAAATACGCAAGTAAATATTAGCTATGTTGGTGCAGTAATTGGTGCTCATACAGGACCAGGTGTTATCGCATTGTGCTATTTGGGTAAAACGGTAAAAGGTTCTAAGTAAAATAAGATTGAGACAGGTGGTCAATACCACCTGTCTTTTTTTGAATAATCTGTTTTTAACAAAACATTAACATTTTACGAACAATTCAAAAATAAATCCATTGTAATATAATCCTGTCGACAGGAAAAAACTAAATATAAAATATAAAGGAGATAAAAATTATGTCAAAATTAGAAAAAATTGAAAACGCAGTAGTAGAAGGTTATAAAAACATTGAAAACGCAGTAGTAGAAGGTTACAAGAAAATCGAAGATGGTGTAGTAGATGGCTACAAAAAAATTGAAACTGGTGTTGTTGAAGGATTTAAGAAAGTAGACAACGGCAGAATCGAAAAAATGGGTGAAAAAGCAAAAGA
>CAZVOY010000133.1:1629-3700 GCA_964628865.1 uncultured Lachnobacterium sp.
GCAAAAGAACAGGCAGAAAGAACAGAAACAGCAAGCAATCATGCAAATGTAAATGTAGAAGTTCCAAAATATGATCATGAAGAAGCTATGAAAGCTCAGAAAGAAATGATTGAAAAGAGCATTGAGGCTTCAAAGAACGCAGGAAAACGATAATCATCATAAATTGATGGAATTGTATAGACAATTGCCCCCGAAAAGTATTAAAATATATGCAATAAATATGTTTAATACATAGGGGGCGTTTTTTTATGGCAAAAGAGAAAACAAAAAAACAAAAAACTAGAAAGATGAATATTAAAAACAAAATCCTGCTTCCTGTTCTGCTTATTATTTTAGTGGTAACAGGGGCAATGGGTGCCATGATGTATCTTATTGGAGAGGCAGCATATATAAACACTGGGGTAGAAAAATCTCATATGGCTGCTAATATTGCCTCTTCCATGATTGATGGCGATGCGATTGCTCAGTGTACAGGGGATTGTGCCGAAACGGAAATTTATCAGACTGAGTTAGCAAGTTTGAGAGAAATCAAAGAAACCTGTGGTATCCTTTATATGTATACCATTTACCAGGAAGATGGAAATCTTTACTATGGTATTGATACGGATGATTCCGAAGGTCAGTGTTTGCCAGGGGATGCATATGATGATGAGGCAGAATCAGTTCTTACTGCTTTGGGCGGAAAAGATTATGTGCGTGAGTATGTAGTTTCCAACGAATATGGTAATTTAATTTCTTCCTACGTGCCTATTTATAATTCCGAAGGAACAGTAGTAGCAGTATTGGGCTGTGACTATGATGGTACAGAAGTGCTCAGACTAGTGTCTATTATTCAGATGCTCAGTTTAGGCTGTACAGTTGTAGCAGTGGTGGTTTCTGCTTTTATTGTTTCAATTCTTGTAAATAAGATTACAAAGAATATCGTATTAATTAATGCTAAGGTATACGATTTGGTAAATAACGAAGGAGATTTGACTCAGAAATTAGAGATAAAGTCTGGTGACGAATTAGAGCTTATCGGAGACAATGTAAATGCTCTATTAGAATATATTCGTACCATTATGATTAGTATTTCTGGAAACTCTACAAATTTAAATACAGCATCTTTAGAAGTAGTAAATAATATTAAGAATGCAGAAATGAGTATTACAGATGTATCTGCTACCATGGAAGAAATGTCAGCAGGTATGGAAGAAACTGCGGCAAGCATCGTAGAGATTACACATTCGATTAAAGATGTTTATGATGCAATCAATGACATTAATGAAAAAGCAGGTTCTAGTGCAGAAAATGCATATCAGGCAATGGAAAAAGCCATGGAAATCTATGATGACTCTATGAAGTCACAGGAAAATGCAAAAGAAAAAGCAGAACAGCTTTCCGTAACTGTAGCTGATAAGATTGAAAAATCAAAAGCGGTAAATGAAATTGAAGCGTTAACAAATAGTATTTTAAGTATTGCAGATCAAACAAACCTCTTAGCCCTGAATGCATCTATTGAAGCGGCCAGAGCTGGTGAAGCAGGTAAAGGTTTTGCAGTAGTTGCGGATGAAATCGGAAAACTTGCGCAGGATTCTGCGGATTCTGCATCACGCATTCGTCAGGTAAGTGGCGAAGTAATCACAGCAGTAGAAGAACTTGCTGATGCATCTGAAGAAATGATTTCATTCCTTGATGAAACTACTATGGGAGGTTTCCAGCAGTTACAGGAAACTGCTTATGGATATAAAGAAGATATTCATGAAATGTCTTCTACAATGCAGGATTTCACAGCATCATGTCAGGAATTAAAGAGCAATATGGATACCATCAGAGAAAGTATCGAAGCTGCCAATATAGCAGTAGAGGAAAGCGCTAAAGGAATCAGTAATGTTTCCAATCTCTCTGTATCTATTACTACTAGCGTAAGTGATATTGAGCAGCAGGCTAATGGCAATATGGATATTGCAAATATGCTGAATCAGGAAGTAAATCGTTTCAAACTCTAATAATTTAAATATAACGATAAGCCCTTGGGAGAAATCCTGAGGGCTTAATTTTTGAAAAAATTTCACTTTAACATTTCTTTAAC
>CAZVOY010000134.1:0-3696 GCA_964628865.1 uncultured Lachnobacterium sp.
TTGCAGAAACACTTGAAGGTGATGAAAAGACAGGTGCAAAGGTAATCCTTAAAGCTTTATCAGCTCCACTTTACTATATCGCAGCAAACGCTGGTCTTGAAGGCGCAGTTATTATCAACAAAGTACATGAATCAGAAGCAGGTATTGGTTTTGATGCAGCGTCAGAAGAATATGTTGATATGGTAGCTAGCGGTATTCTTGATCCAGTAAAAGTAACTAGAAGTGCATTACAGAACGCTACATCTGTAGCATCTACACTTCTTACAACAGAATCAGCAGTAGCTAATATTAAAGAAGATGTTCCACCAATGCCAGCAGGTGGCGGAATGGGCGGTATGATGTAAGAAAAACCCGGCTTTTTAGCCGGGTTTTGTTTTTTTATAAATACATAGCTTGACATGGTAAATCTTTCATGTAATAATCTCAACGTAACATTTGTAACAAATTTGTAATAATTTAAATAAAATTTTAACAAACTCATTTCGGAGGAAACAATGTTTAACAAAGGAATCAAAGTTACAATCGGATTATTAGCAGCAGTAATTTTATTTACATCTACACCAGTTGATGTGTTTGCAAGTAAAAATACTACTTCAGATAAATATATGGAAGGTGTAACAGTTAACTTCGCTGCTGGAGCACATTCTACTATCGCTGAAACAGTTGTATTAGAAGATGTATCTGTAGAAGAAAATGATGTTCCAGAAGTTGCACAGGGAATCACAGGTGAAGATGTTGTAGATTATGCACTTCAGTTTGTTGGAAACAAATACGTATATGGTGGTACAAGCTTAACAAACGGAACAGACTGTTCTGGTTTTGTTATGAGAATTTATGAAGCTTTTGGTTATGATTTACCACGTACGTCTTACTCACAGAGAAGTGTAGGTACAAAAGTGGAAGCAGAAGATATTCAGCCAGGGGATATCGTATGTTATAGCGGACATGTAGCGATTTACATGGGAGATGGAAAAATCGTACATGCTTCAAACAGACGTGATGGTATCAAGATTACAGATAATTGGCAGTATAAAAGAGTAATTACAATTCGTAGAGTTTTATAATGAAACGAAGTAGAAAGGTGCGAAAGTGCCTTTCTTTTTATTTTGGAAAATGATATAATCATTCAGAATTTAGTTATATGGAGTATGATGACATGAAAAAAGTAAAACAGATTTTAGCAATTCTTGGCATTGTTGCCATTGTTGCAGTAAATATTATTTTGATGATTTCTGCTGGAAGTGCCAGTGAAAATGACACGACGGCATTCAACGCATCCATAGTAGCGGTTGTTATGGTTCCAGTTTTGATTTGGGTGTATTTGTATGTTTACAAACTAATGAACAAGAAAGATGATGACAAAGAATTAGAAAATGAATTAGACAAAGAGTAAATCTCTTATAACAAAACACTTGTAAAGAGAGCAGGCTTTTTGCTATACTATACAAAGCATCGGCGCAGCTTTGATGTGTCGAAAAATATGATAAAAGGTGGAAATACAAATGGCATTACTAAAAGAATGGCACAAAATTGCTTATAATGAAAAAATGGATCAGGGAGAAATGCAGAGATTTTGGGCAAACTACTTCCTGAAAGAGCAGAGTGTATACGAAAAATTATTAACAAATCCAGACGAAGTAGTAGAAGGCACAGTAAAAGAACTTGCTGAAAAATACGAACTTTCTGTAATGGAAATGACAGGTTTCTTAGATGGTATCAATGATTGCCTCGTTGCACCAAACCCTATCGAAGAAATGGAAGAAGATACAAAAGTAAGTCTTGCATTTGATAAAGAAAAGCTTTACAAAGGCATGGTAGCTGCAAATGCAGAATGGCTCTATGAACTTCCAATGTGGGATGATATTTTCGATAAAGAAACTCAAAAAAGCCTCTACTTAGAACAGAAAAAATCTGGTACAGTAGTAGTTGGCAAAAAAGTAGGCCGCAACGATCCATGTCCATGTGGTTCTGGTAAGAAATACAAAAAATGTTGTGGTAGATAATGGATAATAAAATGGCTATGACTTAGGGAACTAGGTCATAGCTTTTTGTTTTTAAGGAAATATTAAGGTTTATATAAGGTAAAACGATAGTAACACCTGTTATTCTGTGTTAAACTGTACTTAACAAAATAGATTGCATACATTTTAATAGAATAAGGAAATTGATATGACTATGAAAGGTGGGGGATTAGTATGAAAAAGAAATGGTTTAAATTTCACACATTGTTATGGATTATGATATTAGGTTTCGTGTTTGTTGGATGTACACAATCAAAAGAGAATACGATTACAGAAGCTGATAAAGAAGAACTTGTAGAAAACTTTTTAAATGAGTTTTTTTCCTTTAACAACAACGAAAGATATGAAAACAATGATTATGCATACCTATGGGAAATTACCACAACAGAGTGTGCTGATAAAATGCAGGCAAACCGTATGCCATACAAGTATGATAAATTAGTTGTGGAAAACGGTCTGACAGTAGAAGTTGAAAACATAGAATATGAAAAGGTTGATGAGAATGTATATTCGTTTGTAATAACTTTCAAAACAAATCAAACAACGGATTATTTTTCAACACCAGTAAATGGTCAGGTTGTCGTAGATATTATAGATGGAGAGGTGCTTATATCTTCGATTGTGATGTATGAATAAGGAGGTGTTTTGTATGACAAATAACAAAGAATTATTTATGAAATGGATTAAGAATTTGTTTTATGTACAATGTGCAACGTTAGTAGCTGGGATTATCACAGCTTTGCCATTTTTGGATGGCATAATGGGTTGGATAAACACAATTTTAGCTTTTGGCACACTGTTCGTATTTTTTAAATTGTCTCCTGTGAAAGACAGATATCGTAAAGCTACTATATTTATGGCGGTAACACTTGTAATTAATTTAATTAGCAAATTTACCAATATTGGTATATTGACATTTGTTGGTTCTATTTTTTCTTTGATTGCTTTGTATCAGGAATACAGTGCGCACTCTGATATGATGGATGGTGTAGATGACAAACTGGCAAGAAAGTGGCATACTCTTTTTAACTGGCAAATCATTGGTGGAATTGTACTAGGCTTTTTGGAATCCGTATTGTTAATTGTTCTTGTTGGAACATTTGTATTGGATGCAAATTTTGTTGCAGGACTGCTTGTTGTGATGCTTGAGGGATTTGATATTATTATTAAAATTGTTTACCTGATGTACTTGAAGCGTATGCTTACAGTATATGAGAACTATGAACCTAGAGTAGATGTGCATGAGGAAATTTAGTATGAAAAAAGAAAATGTAGATAAAGGTTTTGAATTAGGATACTACATTTTAAGCTATCGAAGACGCTTTCCCAATTTATAGAAGGAGACTAACTATGAAAAAAACACATATTTGTTCAAAATGCAATAGTACAGATGTCGTTAGAATCGATGGAACATATAATATGCATGGAGAAAATGTTATTATAGTTGGTACATTTAAAACACCAGTATATGTAAATCGATATCTATGTTTAAACTGTGGTTTTTCAGAGGAATGGATTGATATGATTGATGAGGATATCCAAAATCTAAAAAAGAAATATCAGTAATTGTATCTTTACAAAAAGAGAAAAAGGTACTAAAATATCAAAGTAATTAAAAACACAAAACGTTGATGAGAAGAGTACGTTGTGAAATGTTCCAGAGAGAGATGCAGTT
>CAZVOY010000135.1:0-3695 GCA_964628865.1 uncultured Lachnobacterium sp.
ACGCATTGCATACGACTCGCTTCTCCAGCTGCATGATCCCCGTCGAAACCATTACTAGCCCAAGATATTTATTCGCCTGTGATTTTTCACAGGCATCCAGCGCAGATTTTATCCACGCATAGATACTTTATAATCTCGCTCTGCTTCACGTTTTTGATCTTTCTTTGCGATATCCTGACGTTTATCGTAAAGCTTTTTACCTTTTGCAAGAGCGATTTGTACTTTCACAAGCCCCTTACTTAAGTATACCTCAACAGGCACAATTGTGTAACCCTGCTGTGCTATTTTTCCAATAAGTTTCTGTATTTCCTTTTTATGGAGCAACAGTTTCTTTGGACGAAGTGGGTCTTTGTTGAAAATATTTCCTTTTTCGTATGGACTGATGTGCATACCGTAGATATAAACTTCTCCATTTTTTTCAATACGGATAAAGGATTCTTTGATACTGCATTTTCCCATACGAATGGATTTTACTTCTGTACCATGAAGAGCGATGCCAGCTTCTATAATTTCTTCTAAGAAATATTCATGGTAGACTTTTTTGTTATTTGCGATTAGCTTTTTGGCGCCTTTTTCCATGTGGCATCCTCCTTTCATGTTTTATATATGCGGCTGACTTCTTTAGCCAAATACGATGATAAACGATTTATACAAAAAAATCAACTGAACCATTGGTTTAAAATTCTTCCACCAGCGAGAAATCAACTGTTCTAGCTATTCTATCGGTACCTTCTACTCGAACCTTAACCTTCTGTCCCAGCTTATAAGATTTACCACTATTTTCCCCTACCATTTCGTAAGATGCTTCGATAAAATGATAGTAATCATCCCTTAATTCTGTGACACGTACCAAGCCTTCTACTGTATTTGGAAGTTCCACGAAGATGCCCCATTCCATTACACCGGAAATAACCCCCTCGAATTCTTCGCCGATAAAATCTTCCATATACTGTACTTTTTTTAGCTTAATGGTCTCGCGCTCTGCTTCTTCTGCTCGGCGCTCCGTTTCACTGGACTGCTTTGCTACATCCGTTAATATCTTTTCGTAATGTTCGATTCGTTTTTCGTTTAAACGTCCGCGAAGATTTTCCTTTATAATTCTATGAATCTGTAAATCAGGATAACGTCGAATTGGGGAGGTAAAGTGACAATAATGATTTGCCGCTAACCCAAAATGCCCCGTGCAGCTTGTGGTGTATTTTGCCTGTTTCATAGAACGAAGAGTCAAACGGCTGATAAGTGCTTCCTCTGGAGTTCCTTCGATTTTCCCTAAAAGTTTCTGTAACTCCATTGGATGAATATCCTCTCCACCTAAATGAATATGATAGCCAAAATTATGAATAAACGTCGACAATTTCTTGATTTTTTCATCGTCAGGATTATCGTGGGTACGATATACAAATGGAAGTTCCTGCCAGAAATAATCCGCAGCTACTGTTTCGTTTGCGATTAACATGAAATCCTCAATAATTTTTGTGGCTACATTTCTATCATATGGTTTAATTTCAATTGGCTTTCCCTCTTCATTCAGAATAACCTTGGTTTCTGGAAAATCAAAATCAATCGAGCCTCGCTTCATACGCTTTTTACGCAGTATTGCCGCTAATTCTTCCATTAATTCAAACATTGGAACAAGCTCGCGATACTTCTCGATTTCTGCTTCATCTTTATCCGTTAAAATTTTCTTTACACTGGTATAGCTCATGCGGGTGTCTACTTTAATTACAGTCTCTGCAATCGTGTGATTAATAACTTCACCCTTTGGATTAATTGTCATGATACAACTCAGGGCCAGTCGATTTTCACCTGCATTGAGAGAACAAATACCATTTGACAAGGCATGTGGAAGCATTGGAATTACACGGTCTACCAGATAGACCGAGGTGCCTCGCTTTAACGCTTCTACGTCTAATGCACTTTTTTCCTGCACATAGTTTGTTACATCCGCAATATGCACACCTAAGATATAATTTTCACCATCTTTACATACAGATACTGCATCATCCAAATCCTTGGCATCTTCACCATCAATGGTGACCATAAGTGTATCTCTTAAATCCATACGGCCAGCCATATCCGCTTCCGATACTTCTTTGGATACATTCTCTACCTGATGCATAATTTTTTCAGAAAATTCCATTGGCAAATCATACGCTCTAACAATAGACAGGATATCTGTGCCTGGATCGTTGACATGCCCTAAGATTTCCACAACCTTCCCTTCTGGATTCTTTCCTGGCTGTGCATATTTTGTGATTTCAACTACTACTTTATGCCCTTTTACAGCCCCCTTGGAACGCTCAAATGGAATAAAAATATCGCTGCCAAAACGTGGATTATCTGGTACTGCAAAGCCAAAATTTTTGCTTTGCTCATAGGTACACACAACCTGCTTCATTCCACGTTCCAGTACTTTTACAATCACGCCTTCTTTGCGTCGTCCATTGACAAATGGAGCTACAACCACCTGGACCTTATCCATATGAAGAGCATCGCCCACTTTCGCTTCTGGAATGAAAATATCTTCCTCTTCCCCTTCTACTGAAACAAATCCAAATCCCTTTGGGTGCGCTGTAAACACACCTATGATTTGCGATTCTTGCGCTTTGGTATATTTTCCTCGTTTGGAAAGAGATATTTTTCCTTCTGCCATAAGTTCTAGCAAAATCGTTTCCAACTGTGGACGATCTTCTTTTTTAACCCCAAGAAAAATAGCAAGTTCCTTAATCTTCATTGGGACATACATTTCGTCACAGATTAGCTTATATACAATTTCTTTTCGTTTTTTAAAATCCCCTGCCATTTTATCTCCTTTGCTTTTTTAGGATTAGTATAACCCAAAAAAAGAAAGACTGTCTAAAAGACAGCCTTTCACATTTTACCAAATTCCTAAGTCAAGAACTACTGCTAATAAAAGGAATACAACTACGCCAATTTTTGTAATCTTTTCTAACATTCCTTCCATAGAGCGCCCTTTGTTTTTTCCCCAGTAAGTATCTGCAGCACCTGAGATAGCTCCAAGACCTGCTGATTTACCTTCCTGCATCAAAACAACTACTGTCAATACAATACTAATTATGATAAATAAAACTGTTAAAATTGTTTTTAAAACTGTCACGGTTTACACCTCCTATGTGTTCACTTCACAACTCATGATAGTATATCATAGTTTAATTATTTAATCAATAATGATTTTCCTGTCATTTCCACTGGCTGTTCTAAGCCCATGATTTCAAGAAGTGTAGGTGCAATATCAGCAAGACATCCCCCTTCACGAAGCTTCCAATTTTCTTCTCCGTTTACAAGAATAAATGGAACTGGATTTGTAGTATGTGCGGTATGTGGTTTACCAGTTTCATAGTCTACCATCTTTTCTGCATTACCATGGTCAGCACAAATGAACATAACACCACCCACTTCTTTTACAGCTTCTACTGCGTCACCTACAAGGCTATCTACTCTTTCTACTGCTGCAACTGCTGCAGGAATTACGCCTGTATGACCTACCATATCTGGATTTGCAAAGTTGATAACGATAACATCATATTTATCAGATTTGATTGCTTCTACAAGGTCTACACCTACTTCTGGAGCGCTCATTTCTGGTTTTAAGTCATATGTTGCTACTTCTTTTGGTGAGTTTACAAGCAAACGAGCTTCGTCTACGTTTGGTTCTTCGATACCACCATTAAAGA
>CAZVOY010000136.1:0-3648 GCA_964628865.1 uncultured Lachnobacterium sp.
AAATTGCCATGCAGGCGTATAACCATAACATTATTAAACAAACTGCTGTCAAACCGCCATAAATGTATGAGATATTGGGAATATACTTAATATACAGAGAATATGCCAAAGAGAAAATAATCCATCCAATCGCTGCAAATAGAGCTCCTGGTAAATGATGTGCAATCGTTTTTCTTATTGTTTTTTCCCATGGCATTGTTCCTGCATATAAAATCGTAAAGGTAAACGTCATGACAAGTGCCAAGACTGGAATTCCAATATCAATCACTGTATCGGTGAATCTCACTATATTGAGCATCTCTCCAATAAAGTTTCCAAACTGAACCAATACCACATTACAGATTAATATCGCAATTATTATCAGCGTAAACGCCAATGCCTTTAACTCCTGCACTACCCAGTTGTTGGAATGCTCTGTTCCATTGATGTACTTGATTCCTGCACGGATAGAAGAAATTCCTCTCGAAGCTGCCCATAGCACAAACACAATAGAAATAGACAAAAACGATATTTTCGATGAAGCCTGTAACTCATTCAAAAGTATGTATAAAACTTCCTTTAACTCCGGATAGGAAACAAACTGGCTAATCAGTTCGTTAATGTCCGTAGGAATAAAGAAACTCATAATAGATATCAACAATGACAAACATGGCACTACGGAAATCACCACAAAAAAGGATGCCTGTGCAGCATACACCATAACCTTGTCCTCATCCATTGCCTTTATCAGTTTTGTCAGATATGAAATAATTTTTTCCATCATAATTTCACAGCTTTCTTTTGTCGAAAAACCTTTCTTTTATCTCTTTCACTACATAGTATATCACTAACGCCGCAAAAAACGAAACGGTATTCTGTAATACAGTTATTACTACCGGATACCATTCGCCTGTATTTTCATAAAAGAATTTTAATACCGCATTATTGGATGGACCCGATAAGAACATATAATTCGTACCTAATTTTACATTTACTACATAGGCCAACACACAGGTTGCTGTTGTGAGTAACAGGTAAGCTGTGGCATCCTTTAATTTCGGTTCTATCAATTTATTACGAATGACATAGAATGACATATAAACCATTAGTGTATGATAAAACATGCTATGGAAAGTAATAAAATGGAAAATTGGGTAACGCCCAATGGATGTAGTTGGGAAAAGCAAATATGCTATACCACCAACCAAGCCTCCATAATACATAAATGCATATGCAGCATGCTGTATTTTACCCTTCGTAAATCCTGCCAACAAGCTGAATGGGATAAACAAACTACAGAACCAAAGTGGCAGATAGTCATACAAATTGGCATAACGACCTGTGTTCATGCCCCATATCATCTTTATCACTTCTAAAACTAAAACTGTTACCGCTACGATTTGAATTGTCTTTTGTGGATTTTTTGATGATGTTTTTGCCGTTTTGTACACCATAAAAATTAATATGATTGCACATAATACAAGCATAATAATATGTCCTGTTGAAAACAATCCTGCCGCAGGGTATTCTCCCCTACCTGCAAAAAATTTCATATTCTTTACCTTCTAAACTTATTTTACTTATTTTTTTCTACTCCATATGTTATCTCAAAATGAAGGTATTCGCAAGAACTTCCTTAAAACGACCTTTTTCGACCTCAAGAACATGTATTTTCTAGCTTCAAGCACTATCATTTCAAGTACTGAAAAATCAACCTCTCAATATTTCGCAAATCAATCGGATACTGTAGCGTTTCATGACTTAATATAAGTTTATCTCCAGGGAAAATATTATTTTTCTCATATGCATCTATTCTCCGAAGCGCCTGTTCTATGTATTCTGGGTCATCCATTCTTCCCATATGTTCCCAGTAATATTCTTTTCTTTCCTTTACATTTAAAACAGTAAAATCAGGATAGATTTTTCCTATTCCATTCAGATACAATGGTGCTTCATACCTATATGGGATGTTATGTTTTTTTAATGTGTTTGCAATAAATATCTCTGATTTAGAGCGAACGCGTTCACCATTATCTGTGTAATATTCTGGTGAATTCTCTCGAAAGGATTTTCTCGAATAATCCTGTTGGAGCCACTCTGTAACAAATTCTTCATCTGGTAATTCAATTGGCTCAATCCATTCTCTTCTTTCAAGAATGAGTTTTCCATATATCGCTTCACATTTTCCTTTTGTATAATGATTTTGAAGTTTTGTTAAATAGTTAAGTTCTTTTTCTGCCGCCTCAACTACTCTCTCATCATAATCCTTTTGACACAAGGCTTTAATTAGCATCCACTGACTCTTTCTAAGATATTTTCTAGCCTTGTCCTTTGAGGAATTCTTAAAATAATATTGAATTCTATTTCCTGTATGAGCTACATTTAATATGCCTTTGGGAGCTTTCTTGATTTCTTTCCTTTTCTTTTCTATTAAGCTTTGTAAAAATATAATTCGATCATCAATTTCATTCATTTTTAGGTTATTCATACGTCCTCCTTTTTAATGACATGTTGAATATAATTTTAAGATTTAAACATGCTTTGTTTATTTCTCTCTTTCGAAAAAAGCATGTTAAATTCTCTTTTTACATTACAACTTGTTTTATTTTTTTAATTGTATAAAATGTATGCATGTTAGATTTAAATATGGGATTTTAACTTGCTTTGCTCCTACGTTCTCGCATAACAAAAGCATGTTGGATTGATAATTATTGATTTCAACTTGTCAGCGAGGAATTTACCTCTAAAAATAAGCATGTTGAAATTAGAAATTAAGATATAACATGCATAGCTCCAGCTATGCATGAAAAATAGATGAGCTACGAGCCACGTTCGGAAGTGCGTTGCACTTCCTCAACGCGGGCAGTCGCCACGAAATTGCATCGCTACGAGCCCTGTTCGGAGGTTCTTCGACCCCCCTCAACATGGGCTGTCGCCATGTTAGAAATTTAAAAAGCACCACCACCCTTGCACAAGTGCAGGTGGTAATGCTTTAAAATTTCTACATTGCTCGTAGCTTACATGATTATTCCCACTCGATAGTTGCGATTGGCTTTGGACTGAGGTCGTAGCATACACGACATACGCCGTCTACTTCACTTAAGATACGATCTGTGATTTTCTTAAGGATAGCCCAATCGATTTCTGGAACAGTACATTCCATAGCATCTACTGTGTTTACGGCACGGATAATTACTGGCCAGTAGTCAAGACGTTTGCCATCTTTTACACCTGTAGATGTGAAGTCTGGTACTACTGTGAAAAACTGCCAAATCTGAGATGTTAATCCAGCTTTGTCGAATTCATCTCTAAGAATAGCATCTGCTTCTCTTAAAGCATGTAAACGATCTCTTGTGATTGCGCCTAAACATCTTACACCAAGACCTGGTCCTGGGAATGGCTGACGATCAACCATTGTAGAAGGAAGTCCAAGTGCTCTACCAACTTCACGAACTTCATCTTTATATAATAATTTAACTGGTTCAACAAGACCTTCGAATTTAAAATCTTCTGGAAGACCACCAACGTTGTGGTGTGCTTTTACTCCATCACTTTCAAGGATATCTGGGTAGATAGTTCCCTGAGCAAGGAATGAAATACCTTCAATTTTACCTGATTCTTCTTCAAATACACGAACGAATTCTTCGCCGATAATTTTACGTTTCTTTT
>CAZVOY010000137.1:0-3645 GCA_964628865.1 uncultured Lachnobacterium sp.
TTTCAGGCTGTGGTTCAGGAACAGAGTATCTGGCAGTAACTCCTTGGGGTGATTTATATCCATGTCATCAGTTTGTAGGAAACGAAAAATTCCTTATGGGTAATGTGTGGGATGGTGTAAAAGCGACTGAAATTCGTGATGAATTCAAGTGCTGCAATGTATACGCAAAAGAAAAATGTAGAGAATGTTTTGCAAAATTCTATTGTAGTGGTGGATGTGCAGCAAATTCGTTCAATTTCCATGGCAAGATTACAGATGCATATGACATTGGATGTGCCTTAGAAAAGAAACGTGTAGAATGTGCAATTATGATTAAAGCAGCAGAGGCTGATATGTAAAAGGAAAAGATATGAGAAAAAACAAAGGCGTTGTAATTATTGTCTTGATTTTAACACTCCTTATTGGATTAGGAGTATATGGTGTAAATGTATTAGATGCAACTACATCAAAAGAAGACGGAGGAATTATTCTAGGATTGGACCTGTCTGGTGGCGTGTCTATTACATACCAGATTGTCACAGAAAATCCGACACAGACAGATATTGATGATACGATTGCAAAGTTGGAAGAGCGTGCAGAAAGCTATAGTACAGAATATGCAGTGTATCAGGTTGGAGAAGATCGTATTACAGTAGAGATTCCAGGTGTGTTTGATGCCAATGCGGTATTAGAAGAACTGGGGAGTCCAGGAACACTATATTTTATCTTAGAGGAAAATGCTGAAGGAAAAGAAAATTATAGTTATGACTCTGCGGTAGAAAATTATGTGTTAAATTTTGAGCTAGAAGAATTGGTTGAAAATGGTTCAGTGATTCTGACTGGTAATGATGTTGATTCTGCAAATGCAGAATACCAAACGGATTCTTATGGAAATTCATCTCCGATTGTATCGTTGTCGTTTACAGATGAGGCTACCACCATTTTTGCAGAAGCAACGGAGAAGGCTGCTGCAATGGGTCAAACGATTGGTATATATTATGATGATCATTTTATTAGTGTCCCAGCAGTAGAGGAAGCAATTACCACAGGACAATGTGTGATTTCGGGTTCTGTGGATTATGCAGAAGCTGAAGAGTTGGCGACATTTATCCGCGTCGGTGCGATTAACTTAAAGCTAAAAGAGTTGGAATCTAATGTGGTAGGGGCACAGTTGGGGAGCGAGGCTCTTACCAGCAGTATCACAGCGGCAGGAATTGGACTAATTTTGGTAATGGTGTTTATGATTGTAATGTATCGTTTGCCAGGTGTGGTTTCTTCTATCGCGTTAGCAATTTATACGTTTGGAACAATTTCTATAATACAATTGTTTGAAATTACCTTAACTCTACCAGGTATTGCAGGTATTATTTTAGGTATAGGAATGGCAGTAGATGCGAATGTCATCACGTTTGCTCGTATTCGCGAAGAGATTGCAGCAGGAAAAACGGTATCAATGTCCATAAGAGAGGGATACCAAAAGGCCTTGTCTGCAATTGTAGATGGTAATGTGACTACATTTATCGCTGCGTCTGTGCTTATGATTTTAGGTTCAGGAACGGTAAAAGGTTTTGCTTATACGTTAATGATTTCTATTGTGATGTCTATGTTTACAGCGTTGTTTGTAGCAAAATATTTGATGCAGGCACTTTTTGCAGTAGGCTTTAAAAATGAAAAATTCTATGGTCGAGCAAAAGAGATGAAGTCCATAGATTTTATGAAGTATCGAGTGATTTGGTTTGCGATTTCGATTGTGCTTATTGGTGCGGGTGTAGTTGGAATGGCTTATTATGGAACAACCAGTGGAAAACCTCTTAATTATGGTATCGAATTTGCCGGAGGTACTTCTACAACAGCTGATTTTGGTAGAGAATATACGATTGAAGAAATTGAAGAAAGCATTGTTCCTTATGTAACTGAAATAACAGGAGACTCGTCTGTTCAGGCAACAACAGTAGATGAAAGTACGGAAATTGTATTAAAGACTAAAACGTTAAGTTTGGATGAAAGAGAAGCGCTGGAAGCCGTTTTAGTAGAAAAGTTTGGTGTAGATGAAAGTACGATTTCGACACAGAGCATTAGCTCTACAGTGAGTGGAGAAATGCGAGCTAGTGCGATTTGGGCTGTTGTTATCGCTTGTCTATGTATGTTGATTTATATTCGTTTTCGATTTAAAGATTTGCGTTTTGCAACGAGTGCAATATTGGCACTGATTCATGATGTTCTCGTGGTAATTGCGGCATATGCGTTAATTCGCATTACAGTTGGAAATACTTTTATTGCATGTGTGCTGACTATCGTTGGGTACTCCATCAATGATACCATTGTTATTTTCGATCGAATTCGTGAAAATATGCATGGTATGGAAAACGAAACAGAGGAAAGAATATATGAGATTGCAAATCGTTCTTTGACGCAGACTTTAACTAGAAGTATTAATACTTCGATTACTACAATTATTATGGTTGTGATTTTATTTATCATGGGTGTGCCTGCGATTAAAGAATTTGCATTACCACTTATGATTGGTTTAATTTGCGGTTCGTATTCATCTATTTTCATTGCAACAGAATTGTGGTATGAGATGAAAATACGAATGAAGAGGAAAGCAAAATAATGAAGCTGGATATGATATTAATTTATTTTGTGGTCATAAATATCGTCGGTTTTGTAATCATGGGAATAGACAAAGCAAAAGCAAAGGCAAATGCATGGAGAATTCCAGAAAAGACATTACTTTTCATAGCGCTCATAGGTGGTAGCATTGGGGTTTGGCTTGGTATGGAAACCTTTCGACATAAGACGAAACATTGGTATTTTAAATATGGAGTACCAGCAATATTTTTGGTGGAGTTTCTTGCTTTTTTGTATATGAAATAGTACAATAGCAGATAATGATATTTAGATAAATTGGAGGCAATATGATCGATATTAAATTTTTAAGAGAAAATCCTGAAGTAGTAAAAGAAAATATCCGCAAGAAATTTCAGGAACACAAACTTCCATTAGTAGACGAAGTAATTGAATTAGATGAACAGGCTAGAAAGACACAGCAGGAAGCTGACGAAATCCGTGCTAGCAGAAATAAATTATCCAAAGAAATCGGTATGTTAATGGGACAGGGCAAGAAAGAAGAAGCAGAAGCTGTTAAGGCACAGGTTAGTGCAAACGCTGCTCGTCTTGCTGAGCTCGAAGTATTAGAAAAAGAATTAAACGAAAAAGTTACAAAAATCATGATGACAATTCCAAACATCATTGATCCATCTGTACCTATCGGGGAAGACGATAGTTGTAACGTAGAAATTGAAAAATACGGCGAACCAGTTGTTCCAGATTTTGATATACCATATCATACAGAGATTATGGAAAGATTTGATGGTATTGACATGGAAGCTGCAGGTAAAGTAGCAGGAAATGGGTTCTATTATCTCATGGGAGATATCGCAAGACTCCATTCAGCCGTTATTTCTTACGCTAGAGATTTTATGATTGACAGAGGTTTCACATATTGTATCCCTCCTTTCATGATTCGTTCTAACGTAGTTACTGGTGTAATGAGTTTTGAAGAAATGGATGCAATGATGTATAAAATTGAAGGTGAAGACCTTTACCTTATCGGTACATCAGAACACTCTATGATTGGTAAATTCATCGACACATTAAACGACG
>CAZVOY010000138.1:0-3638 GCA_964628865.1 uncultured Lachnobacterium sp.
CTGGATCTACAACTTCTTCTGCAAGTTTTACTTTTAAAACTTCTTTTTTACCAGATACAGTTACTTCTACTGCTCCGCCGCCAGCGGTTGCTGTAGCTTCCATTTCTTCCATCTGTTTTTGGGCTTCTTCCATCTGACGCTGCATTCTCTGCGCCTGTTTCATAAGGTTATTCATATTCCCTGGCATTCCACCCTGGAATCCTCCGCCTCTTTTTGCCATTATTATGTCCTCCTGGTATTAAAAATTCTCTTCTTCTATATCAAATTGAATCAAATCCCTTAAATCTGGAACCGATTCTTTTGCACTGAGACCACTATCATTTTTACGAATAGTAAGCTCTACCTCTTTTCCGATTCGTTTTGCGATAATTTCTTTTAATAATGTCACACAATCCGAACGATTTTCGTTTAGATATTCATATGCAATCTCATCATCAAAAACCAATAACAAATCCTGATTATTTCCCAAAGATGGAACCGCTTTGGATAAGTACATTTTTGTGATTCCACCAATTTCAGCTAAAATGGATTTCCAATTTTTAATCACCTGCTGAATATCCTCTGGGATTGCTTTTGGAAGCTGTGGTTTTTCTACTGCACTTGCATGTACAACGCTAACTGGCGAAACGCTTGCCACTCCTTCTGTAGCAACAGCTACTGGTACACCATTTGCAATCTTTGCTTCAATACTTGCCAAACGATCCAAAACCGATTCATAGTCTTTTTCCATCTGTGGCTTACAAAGTTTAATAATTGCAATTTCAATTAAAATTCGTTTTTGTGTTGCATATCGAATCTGATTTCCTAACTCTGAAAAGACGCGAATGTATCTCATCAACACTTCCGGTTTTACTAAGTCCGCCTCTTCTTTCAACGCTGCCAAATGTTCCTTTGACATGTCTAAAACATCTTCCATATCATCAGAACTCTGCAACAATAACAGATTACGCAAATACCACGTAAAATCATTTACCATCTGAGCCATTTCTCGCCCTTGATCTACCAAGGTGTCTAAGGTACCAATAGCTCCTGTGATATCTTTATTTAAAATCTGACGAAGTAGTCTTGAGAAAATCTCGGTATCGACTGCCCCGAGAACCTCAAGTACATTTTCGTAAGTTAGTTTCTCTCCTAAATGAAAAGCAATACACTGGTCCAAAAGACTAAGCGCATCTCGCATAGAGCCATCACCAGCTTTTGCCACATAACGAATCGCTTTTTCTTCGACTTCTACATTTTCCTCTTCCATCAAGTCCATCAATCGACCTGCGATAGTGTCAATAGAAATACGATGAAAGTCATATCTCTGACAACGAGACAAAATGGTGATTGGAATCTTGTGCGCTTCCGTAGTTGCCAAAATAAAAATCACATAAGAAGGTGGCTCCTCTAATGTTTTTAATAAAGCATTAAATGCTCCCGTAGAAAGCATATGCACTTCGTCGATAATATAAACTCTATATTTTCCTTCTGTAGGACGATAAGTTACCTCTTCACGAATCTGACGAATGTTATCTACACCGTTATTCGAAGCCGCGTCGATTTCAATCACATTCATGGATGAGCCATCCGCAATCGCTTTACAAATGGCACATTCTCCACATGGACTTCCATCTACTGGATGTTCGCAGTTTACAGCCTTTGCAAAAATTTTAGCTACAGTGGTTTTACCCGTTCCACGTGTACCGCAGAAAAGATAGGCATGTCCAATTCGGTCTGCTTTTATTTGATTTTGTAAAGTTGTAACGATATGTTCCTGACCTTTTACATCTTCAAATTCCTGAGGACGGAACTTACGGTAAAGTGCCGTATACGACATGCTTTCACCAACTTTCTAATTCATTTTTCTACGCTGACGGTTAACTTTTATCTACTCCGCTTTTTCTGCGCGCTGTGGACGTTCTTTTTTCCGTCCTATGTACACATTCCACTTTGTATATGCTTCCTGCGCATTCTTTGATTTATAAATCACATTCTTTTCTTCACCAATTATATCCGTAATGCTATACCAACCTTTATCATACTGGAACTGAGCATTCTTGTCATCGAACTCTTTTGTTCCCAGTACAAAATTGTTAATCACCTGGTTATCTTTGTTATTATGATTATTTCCATGATGATTATGGTGGTGATTATTATAATTATTTGCCATAATTACTCCTCTGATAACAGCACATAGTCCACGGCTGCTTTCAATTGTTCATTCTTTTCTAACTCAGGATCTTTTAAAAGCTCCCTCGCTTCCTCTTCTGTAAAAAGCTCGCGTAAAACCACCTGATGATCTTTTACAGGAATATAGGAAACTTTTGATGCATCAAAAACGGATTTCAATACATAATAGGAAAGCATCTCTCCTTTTCCTGCAGGTAATTGTACGATGTTATCTACAATACAAACGCCCTGAGTTTCGCTGTATATTTTCTGTTTCTTCTGAAACATATTCTACCTCCGAGCTATCATTTTTCCACTTAATAGCGAAAAACATATTTTAACGCAAATATCATACCATAGATTCCCAGTTCTTTCAACGAAGTTTGCTTGCACTTTATAAAAAACATTTTGTTATATTTCATCTATTCTGGTCTTAAAAAACATTTTAAAATTGATACTATCAATAAGACCAAATATGTTTATAATGAAGTAAAACTATTGAAAATAGTATTTTTCGATTTTATAAAATGGAATGGAGGAATGAACCATGAAAAGAATCGTTACTATTCAAGATATATCATGTGTAGGAAAATGCTCTTTAACCGTAGCACTTCCTATTATTTCTGCAATGGGAGTAGAGGCAGCGATTTTACCAACTGCTGTCCTATCTACGCATACAATGTTTTCCCGTTTTACCTGCAAAGATTTAACAGACCAGGTAAAACCGATTGCAGAACACTGGGCAGAAGAAAAAATCACATTTGATGCCGTCTATACAGGATATCTCGGCTCCTTTGAACAGATTGATTTGATGAAAGAATTTTTTGACCAGTTCAAAACAGAATCAAACATCCTTTTCGTAGATCCTGCTATGGCAGATAATGGAAAGCTTTACCCTGCATTCGATGAAGCATTTGCGAAACACATGGGAACCCTTTGTGGCAAGGCTGACATCATCGTGCCAAATATCACAGAAGCTTGTTTTATGACTGGAACAGAATATAAGACAGAATATGACGAAGGATATGTAAAAGAATTACTTCAGCGTCTTTGTGATTTAGGTGCAAAAATAAGTATCTTAACCGGTGTAGGCTTTACAGAAGGCAAGACTGGTGTCATGGGATATGATAAAGAAAAAGATGAATTTTCTTACTATGAACATGATAAACTTCCTGTAAGCTATCATGGAACTGGCGACATCTTCTCAAGTACCTGTGTAGGCGCTATGATGAATGGCATGGATTGGAAAGAGGCTGTGAAAGTAGCTGCGGATTATACCGCAGAATGTATCCGACTCACTTTAGAAGATCCTGCGAAACCTTGGTATGGGGTGAACTTTGAAGAGGCGATACCTTATTTGGTGGATAGAATCCGTGGATAACACTTAATTTGTTAATGACATGAATATAAAAAATTAGACCGAGTTCTATTGTGATATGTACCCAGAATTCTGGACACATATTTATGAACTAGGCGGAACACATGGA
>CAZVOY010000139.1:0-3561 GCA_964628865.1 uncultured Lachnobacterium sp.
GTTCGTGCTCATGTCCGTGGTCATGTCCGCAGGAGCATGACTCGCCATGCTCCTGGTGATGATGATCATGATCATGCTAGTGGCGGTGGTCATGTCCGCAGGAGCATGACTCGCCGTGCTCATGGTGATGATGCTCATGTTCGTGGTCGTGATCATGCTCATGCTCGTGTTCATGGTCGTGATGGTGTTCATGGTCGTGGTCATGCTTGTGGTCGTGGTCATGCTCATGGTCATGATCGTGGCAGCCACATGTACAATCTTCATCATGGTCATGGTGGTGATGATGTGCATGATGTTCTGCAAGCACCTTCATTTCAAGATTGTCCTGACCTTCCATAACCTTCAAAATCTGTTTTCCATCAATCGCATCCCAAGCTGTTGTGATGATTGCGGCTTTGTCATTGAGTTCCTGCATCATCTTTACACATTCTTCTAACTGTTCTGGAGTCGCGTTCTGGCTACGGCTGAGAACGATTGTGGTAGCATGTTCAATCTGATTATTAAAGAATTCGCCAAAGGCTTTCATCTGTTTCTTTGCTTTCACTGCATTTACGACTGTTACGAGTGCGTTTAACTTAACATCCTGTTCTTTTTCGATATCAATAACCGACTTCATAACGTCAGATAATTTGCCTACACCTGATGGTTCGATTAAGATACGGTCTGGATGGTATTTTGTGATAACTTCGTTTAAGTTTGTAGCAAAGTCACCTACCAAAGAACAGCAGATACAACCCGAGTTCATTTCTGTGATTTCGATACCAGCATCCTTTAAAAATCCGCCGTCAATACCTACTTCGCCGAATTCGTTTTCAATCAGTACAATCTGCTCTCCCACGAAAGCTTCTTCTAACATTTTTTTGATAAATGTAGTTTTTCCTGCTCCGAGGAAACCTGAAATAATATCAATCTTTGTCATGTTTCGTCTCCTTATTCTATATAAATAATTATTATCATTCCCTTATATCATCATACTCTACATATGCATATGATACAATTTCTCATAAATTCCTTTTTGTGCTAGCAACTCTTCGTGAGTACCTGATTCCGCAATACCTTCTTCGGTAAGCACCAGAATTTTTTCAGCATTCTGAATAGTCGTAAGTCTATGTGCAATGACAAAAGTAGTTCTATTCTTTGCCAGACTTTCCAAAGAATCCTGTACTACTTTTTCACTTTCATTGTCGAGAGCGGATGTGGCTTCATCGAAAATGAGAATTGGTGGATTTTTCAAAAATACACGTGCGATGGAAAGACGCTGTTTTTGTCCACCTGAAAGTTTGATACCTCTTTGTCCAATATCTGTGTCATATCCCTCTGGTAATGACATGATAAATTCGTGGGCATTGGCATTCTTTGCTGCCTCGATAACTTCCTCTAAAGTCGCCCCTGGTTTGCCATAGGCAATATTTTCAAAAATCGTTCCTGTAAACAGATAAACATCCTGTTGCACAATACCGATTTGACTTCGAAGGCTCTTTAATGTCACCTCACGAATATCTTTTCCGTCAATGCGTATTATTCCCGAATTCACATCATAAAAACGTGGAATCAGCGAACACAATGTGGTTTTTCCTGCTCCCGAAGAACCTACAAGTGCCATATATGCTCCCGCTGGTACTTCCAAATTGATACCATTTAATACCGTATCGGAATGGTCGTTATAGCTAAAGGTGACATCTTCAAAACTGATGTCGCCTTTTACATTTTGAAGTTCTACCGCTCCTGGCGTATCTGCGATATCAGGCTCTATATTCATGATTTCCATGAAACGCTCAAAACCTGTATATCCATTCTGAAACTGCTCTGTAAAATCAATGAGTGTACGAATAGGTTCTGTAAATACACCGATGTAAAGCAGGAAGGTAAGCAAATCCGTTACCTGTAAATCTCCCATTGCAATGAAATAACTACCTACCACAATCACTACCACCTGAACCATGGTGGTAAAGGCTTGAATGCCTGCATGGAAACTTCCCATATAGAGATAACTGTTTTTCTTTGCAGAAAGGAAACCATCATTTCCTACTTTAAATTTCTGGTTTTCTATTTCTTCGTTGGCAAAGGATTTTACCACTCGAATTCCTGATAAGTTATCTTCTATCTGACCATTGATTTCTGCAATTTTCTGACGATTCCTACGGAATGCTCTACGCATTTTCTTGTTTAAGAAATATGCATATACAAACATAAATGGAAGTACTGCAAATGCTGCCAATGTCAGTTTTGGATCAATGCTTGTTAAAATAACAAGTGCACCTGATATTTTTAATACAGACAAAATGATATTTTCTGGGCCATGATGTAACAGCTCTGTAATATCAAACAAGTCTGTAGTGATACGACTCATGAGCTGTCCGACTTTTTGATCATCATAGAAAGAAAATGACAATTTCTGCATGTGATTAAAAATCTCCGCACGCATATTATATTCAATTTTTGCACCCATCACATGACCATAATTTCCGATAAAGAACTTACAGAAAAAATCAAGTCCAATCAATACTAGAAGTACGACTGCAATCCTAGTGATTCCCGAGATAAGCTCATCTGCTGGTAAATAAATCAGCGTATTGGTTACATATCGTACAATAAGCGGAATGGATAGTGCGATTCCTGCTGACAAAGCCGCGAAAAACATGTCAGCCCAAAACATACCCATATATGGTTTGTAATAGGACAAAAGTCTCTTCATATTTTTCATAGAATAACCTCTTTTCACTAATCTATATATTTTAGCAACAAATCTCTCTTCTGTCAAAATTGTATGTAAAATTTCTATGTCTTGAAAATGAGCAAAATACACTATATACTTTAGTTTAATAAGAAATTTGGGAGGATTTACCAATGAATGCAAAAAAAGAATTTTATAAGAACCTTTCAAACACCGTATTAAAAGGTTTTCAAAAAAGATTTATAGAAGGATACTATTGCGAAACCAAAGAGGAAGCAAAAACATTAGCTCTTTCTCTCGTTCCAGAAGGCAGCTCTGCTTCTTTTGGCGGTTCTGTTACTTTGGATGAAACTGGTGTATTGGAAGCACTTCGTAATCGCTCTGACATCACCCTCTACGATCGTGCTACAGGAAAAACTCCAGAAGAGGTAAAGCAGATTATGCATGATGCACTCTCTTGTGATTATTATTTTATGAGTTCCAATGCAATTACCTCAGATGGTGAATTAATTAATATTGATGGAAACGGAAATCGTGTAGCGGCACTTATTTATGGGCCAGAAAATGTAATCATTCTTGCAGGCATGAATAAGATTGTGAAAACTGTAGAAGAAGGCATCAGTCGTACTCGTAATGTGGCAGCTCCACCTAACTGTGTACGCTTAAACAAAAATACTCCTTGTGCAGTAACTGGTGTGTGTGGCAATTGTCTAGCAGACACTATCTGTGATCAGATTGTAATTACCAGAGCAAGCCGTGTACCAAACCGAATCAAAGTTATCCTTGTTGGCGAGGAACTTGGATTTTAATTAACGAGTTAACGCAGTAAGTGATTTATCTAAATAACTTACTGCGTTAACACTTTATCTAATATTGAAATGTCACTC
>CAZVOY010000140.1:0-3334 GCA_964628865.1 uncultured Lachnobacterium sp.
TAAATCCAACAGTTGTTTTAAATCTTCTTTATAAACATACACAGATGCAGGATACATTTGGGGTAATTAATCTTGCCCTGGTAAATAATGAACCAAAAATTCTTAATTTACAGCAGATGTTGAGCCATTATCTGGATCACCAGAAAGAAGTTATTACAAGACGTACAAAATATGATTTAAACAAGGCAGAAGAAAGAGCACACATTTTAGAAGGTTTGATTATTGCACTTGATAATATTGATGAAGTAATCAATATTATCCGTGGAAGTCGTACAACGGCTGATGCAAAAGCAAACTTAATGGAACGTTTTGGATTGTCTGATGCACAAGCACAGGCTATCGTAGATATGCGTTTGAAAGCTCTTACTGGTTTGGAAAGAGAAAAATTAGAAGCAGAATATGCAGAACTTATGAAACGCATTAGTGAATTAAAAGCAATTCTTGCTGATAATAAATTATTGCTTGGTGTTATCCGAGAAGAAATTATGGTTATTGCCGACAAATACGGTGAAGATCGTATGACATCAATTGGTTTTGATGAATATGATATCTCTATGGAAGAACTCATTCCTGAAACCAATGCTGTTATTACTATGACAAAAGTTGGATACATTAAGAGAATGAGTACCGATAATTTCAAAGCTCAGCATCGTGGCGGTAAAGGTATTAAGGGTATGGAAACCATTGAAGATGATTACATCGAAGAAATGCTGATGACCACATCTCATCATTACCTTATGTTCTTTACAAATACTGGTCGAGTTTACAGAATTAAAGGATATGAAATTCCAGAAGCAAGTCGTACTTCTCGAGGAACAGCGATTATTAACTTAATTCCTCTTCAACCAGGTGAAAAAATAACAGCTATGATTCCTATAAAGGAATATGAAGATGAGAAATATCTCTTCATGGTTACAAAACGAGGTATTGCAAAGAAGACACCAATTACAGATTATGCAAATATTCGTAAGACTGGTCTTGCTGCAATTAACTTACGTGAAGATGATGAGTTAATTGAAGTTAAGATTACAGATAACACAGATGATATTTTAATGTTTACAAAATATGGTCAGTGTATTCGCTTCCATGAAACAGATGTAAGAACTACTGGACGTACAACAATGGGTGTTATTGGTATGAACCTTGTGCCAGGAGATGAAGTAATCGCAATGCAGAAAGCAAGTCAGGGTGATTCTGTTATGATTGTTTCAGAAAAAGGTCTTGGTAAATGTACATTAACAACAGAATTTACTCCACAAAATCGTGGTGGTAAAGGTGTAAAATGTTACAAGATTACTGAAAAATCTGGAAACCTGGTAGGTGTAAAAGCAGTAGGAATAGAAGATGAAGTAATGCTTATTAATACGGAAGGAATTATTATTCGTATTAAAGTAGCAGATACAGCACTTCTCGGAAGAGTAACCTCTGGTGTAAAACTCATTAACCTCAAAGAAGGAGTAACAGTTGCTAGTATTGCAAAAGTTAGAGAAGATAAATCTTTGATGGGAGAAACAGAGGAAGAATCAGAAGAAGATTCATCAACGGAAAAATAAAAAATTTCGAGTCCGACAGGCATTCGCCTGTCGGACTTTTTTATGTTCATACAGGGAAAAGTGTGATAAAATAAATATCACACTCATAAAAAGGAAGTATTTATATGATTCGAACAATACATACAGACGAAATTATAAAAAATATAAAGGAAATGTGCATCGAAGCAAATTATTATTTGTCGCAAGACATGAGTGATGCATTAAACAATGCCATATCTGTTGAAAAATCGGAACTTGGTGTAAAAATTCTAAATCAACTTGAAGAAAATTTGCAGATTGCTTCAGAGGAAATGATTCCAATATGTCAGGATACAGGAATGGCTGTTTTATTTATAGAAATAGGGCAGGATGTTCATTTTGAAGGAATGGCATTGGAGGATGCCATTAATGAAGGGGTTCGACAAGGATATGTAGAAGGATATTTAAGAAAATCAGTAGTAAACGACCCTATTATTAGAGAAAACACAAAGGATAATACACCAGCAGTTATCCATTACTCTATTGTTTCGGGAGACAAAGTAAAAATTACTTTTGCTCCAAAGGGATTTGGGAGTGAAAATATGAGTCGCGTATTTATGCTAAAACCAGCAGATGGAATAAAGGGTGTGGAAGAAGCAATTTTAACAGCAGTAAAAGAAGCAGGTCCAAATGCGTGTCCTCCAATGGTAATAGGTGTAGGCGTGGGAGGTACTTTTGAAAAATGTACTATTTTAGCAAAGCAAGCACTTACGAGACCTATCAACCAGAGATCTACTATTCCGTATGTAGCAGAATTGGAGACAAATATTTTAGAAAAAATAAATCAGTTAGGAATTGGGCCAGGAGGACTAGGAGGAACTGTGACAGCATTAGCAGTGAACATAAATACTTATCCAACCCATATTGCAGGATTGCCAGTAGCAATAAATATTTGCTGTCATGTTAACAGGCATGCCGTTCGAGAAATTTAATATTTATTCTACAATCAAATAAATAGGTTTATGGAAATAAAATACTTAAATGGTAAGAGAAGTATAAATATAAAAAAAAGAGGAACTATATACAGTGACTAAGAATATAATAATAAGAACGCCAATAACAGAAGAAGTAACGAAAGATTTTAAAGCCGGAGACTATGTATATATAACAGGAACTATATATGTTGCAAGGGATGCGGCACATAAACGTATGGTAGAAGCATTAGATAGAGGAGAAGAACTTCCTATTAATATAGAAGATTCTACTATATATTACATGGGTCCATCACCTGCCAGAGATGGAAAAGTAATTGGTTCAGCTGGACCTACTACTGCCACGCGTATGGATAAGTACACACCTCGCTTGTTAAGGCTAGGACAAAAAGCAATGATTGGTAAAGGAAAACGCTCAAAAGAGGTAAAGCAGGCAATTATAGAAAATAAAGCAATATATTTTGCTGCTGTAGGTGGTGCGGGCGCTCTTCTATCAAAATGCATAAAAAAGGCAGAGACCGTTTGCTATGAAGACTTAGGAGCAGAAGCTATATTAAAAATAGAGGTAGAAAACTTCCCTGTAATAGTAGCAATAGACTCTAACGGAAACGATTTATATGAGATGTCCTCACAAAAATTTTGTGCCTTGAAATAGTTGAAAATACAACATCTTGTGATAGAAAAAATATAAAAAAATTTAATCAAAAAAAACAGTTTTTTTAATTGACAAACAAGTTTCATTTTAGTAGAATAAACAATGCGTCACGTACGCAGATTAAGTTAATACTTAGAAAATACCTTTGGAGAAGTACTCAAGTGGCCGAAGAGGTG
>CAZVOY010000141.1:0-3270 GCA_964628865.1 uncultured Lachnobacterium sp.
GAAAACCTAGAAATCCTATATATTTTCATATAAAAATTCTCTATATAGATAAATCAATCCTTTCCAGATAAAAAGATGGACTTTTTTATCTATTTCACGCATATTATTCTACATATACCCAGGTAAACATTTTTCGACAAATTGGAAGTTGTTGTGTCATCCTCAAAATTCACATAATAATTCAATTAAATTTATAAGTGGTATACCAATTGATATTATGGAAACAACGATAAAGCGTGGAAATATGTACGATTTGTGTAGTTCCATTGGCTCGTTCTCATGTTGTGTCGTATATATATGAAGCTGTCTGATTAATACTACTTCCAATATGCAGCACACAATTTCTACTATTAATAAAAACACTTTCATATCCGTTTGCTCCTTTGTTAAATTCAAATTTTTCAATCTCTACAACTTGGAATTTATTGACCTCTTACTATTAAAGCACCATCTATAAAACCACACTCCCATTCTCCAAACTGTTCTTCTTCAAAATGTGTAGCTGGGTGTTTAAATCGTATTCCTGTACCTAATCCCAAATCATCATATGCCACCAAATCATCTGTTTCTATACTCTCAACAGAATCTAAATTAATACTTTTTCCAAATATTTCTTCATCAGAATAAACATCCAATTGTTCCTTTGGCAGGCTTAAAAATTTTCCACAAATTAAAAAATCAATCGAATAAATAAAAGGAACTTCTTCGTTGTCCACAAAATCACGCTTTTCTATTTCAATTTTCATTAAATCTATTCCAAGATTAATAAAAAATTCTTTTTGTAATGGATTTAATACTTCCGCAAACATTTTATTCCACGCTTTGTTAGAAGAATAGTCCTTCTCTTGATAAAACATTCTTGTTTTCTCAACATCAACATCTATCTTCCAAGGATAAAAATCAAATACCATCGTTATCTCCATAAATTCAATTTTACTGAAATGCATCTCTAATTAGCATCAAGTTATTTCTCATTCCCTCTATATAACTATCCGCTTCATATTCTCCGCGATTCAAAGGATCTAAATAGATAACTTCCACGTCAGCTTCCTTCTGCACCATTTCACACATGTCAGCACCGTAAAGTTCTTCTGCAAAAATGTATTTCACACCATGATTTTTAATGTCTTCCAGCACTTCTGCCACTTCCCCTGCGCTAACCTGACGTTCTTCATCCAAGTCCATACAAAAGGCCACTTCTAATCCTAAGTCTTCTGCCACATAGTCATAGGCACAATGGAACATAATGACTTCTTCGCCCTCTGTTAAGGTTAAGAGGTTTTCCTGTTCTACTTGAAGCTCCTCTAATTTTCCGTCATAAACACTTGCATTTGCAAGATATCTTTCAGCATGCTTTTCATCCACTTCGGACAAACCATTTGCAATATTTTCCACCTGCTTACGATATAGCTCCACACTCATCCACGCATGTGCATTCACATCATGGTTATGCGCATCCTCTTCCTCATTTTGATGTACTTGCGTTTCATCCTCATGTGCATGCGCCTCTTCCTCGCACAACAAGTCAATTCCCTGACATGCCTCTATAACAACCAGATTAGGATATTGCTCTGCAACATCCTCCATAAAAGATTCTATTCCGCCACCATTGATAATAAAAACATCCGCCGTGGATAATAGTTTCATATCCTCCGGCGTGAGTTGAAAATCATGCAAACATCCAGTTTGCGGTTCACTTAAATTTTTCAGAGTAACCCCATCTATATCGCCTACTACATTCATCGCAGCAATGTACATTGGATAAAAGGAGGTTACTACTACAAAATCGTCCTCGTCCGCTGTCTGACTCTGGTGTACATAAAGATTAGTAAATCCCATACTTACTACCAAAATTGAAACCAGCATAACGAGAACAAATACATACTTATTTTTCATAAATTATTTCTTCTTTTTCTTACCAGGCTTTGCGTGCTTCGCAGCTTTCTTTTCCTGCAATTTCTTTGTCTTTTTCGCAGTTTCTTTTCCTGTCGCTTTCCAACGTGGTTTGCGTTGCTTTCCTGTTTCCTGACTTACCTCGTCAGCTACACGTTCTTCTACTACGACTTCACGTTCTGTTTCTGTCAATTCCTCCTCTGGTAATACCAGCGAATCAATTAACTCCCAGATATCCTCTCTTCCCTGCTTTGTTTCAGCAGAAAATGGAATCATAATGGTATCTGGTTCTACGTTCAAAGTATCTGCAATTATCTGCATATGTTTTGGAACTGCGCCACGACTAATTTTATCTGCTTTTGTTGCAATAATAATCGGTGCAAATCCCTGATCCACCATCCAGTCATACATGAGACAATCGTTGTCTGATGGCTGATGACGAATATCTATTAACAAAAATACTGCTTTTAATTTGGTAGAAGTATGCAGATATTTTTCTATCATCTTACCCCATTTTGCCTTAATCTCTACATTGGCATTGGCATAACCATATCCCGGCAAATCTACCAAATACATAGCATCATTAATGTTATAAAAGTTAATGGTCTGTGTCTTTCCTGGCTGTGAGGAAGTACGCGCCAATGCCTTACGGTTCATAAGGGCATTGATAAGGGAAGATTTTCCAACATTGGATTTTCCCGCAAAGGCAACTTCATAGTGTGGGTTGTCTGGAAAAGTACTGGTAATACCACAAACCGTTTCCAGATTAACATTCTTAATTACCATTTAAATTCTCCTCTACCATTTCTTTGGTAATCACGCAGTTTGAAATGCTGTCATCCGATGGAATACTGTACATCAAATCCAACATAACATTTTCCATAATTGCACGTAAGCCTCTGGCTCCCGTCTTACGTTCTAATGCTTTATCAGCAATCACTTCGATGGCTTCGTCGTCAAAAGTTAAACCAACACCATCTAATTCAAATAATTTTGTGTACTGTTTTACTAATGAGTTCTTAGGCTCCTGTAAAATGCGAATCAACGCATCTTTATCCAGATTATCCAAAGATACTGTAAGAGGTACACGTCCGATAAATTCTGGAATCAAACCAAATTTCACAAAATCCTGTGGAAGCGCATGTTTGAAGGCTTCTCCCACATTAATATCATGTTTGCTGTGTACTTCTGCATTGAACCCGATGGACGCTGTATCCATTCTGTTTTCAATGATTTTTTCCAAACCATCAAAAGCACCACCACAAATGAAAAGAATATTTGTTGTATCGATTTGAATTAATTCCTGATGTGGATGCTTTCTTCCGCCCTGTGGTGGAACTGAAGCAACCGTACCTTCCAACATCTTAAGAAGTGCCT
>CAZVOY010000142.1:0-3258 GCA_964628865.1 uncultured Lachnobacterium sp.
AAATAACAACTTTCTTAGCACCTGCATTGATGTGTGCCTGTGATTTTTCTTTTGAACAGTAGAAACCTGTACATTCAAGTACTACGTCTACGTTTAATTCTCCCCAAGGAAGTTTGCTTGCATCTGCTTCACTGTAGATTGTGATTTCTTTTCCATCTACTGTGATTGAGCTTTCACCAGCTTCAACTGTGTGTCCATGGTATGGTCCCTGAGCTGTATCATATTTTAATAAATGAGCAAGCATATCAGCTTTTGTTAAATCGTTGATTGCTACTACTTCATATCCTTCTGCGTCAAACATCTGTCTGAATGCAAGACGTCCGATACGGCCAAAGCCATTAATTGCTACTCTTACTGCCATTTTTAATTCCTCCTAGAAATGTAAAGTAATGTATTTGTGGAATCTTATTCCACACTTCATACATTGTACCCAATTATTACCTAAAGTTCAAGCATTTTTCACTCTAATTTATAGGTTTGTTAATTTTTTGACAAAATAATTCTCTTTCGAAACTTTTTTTGTCATTTCTTACAAAAGTTACCATAAAATAGATAGCCAAAACCCTATTTTATGTAGTACAATTTAGTATATACTTACCAAAAAAGAGGTTTTTTATGCGTTTAGATCAAATGAATTTGTATGATATGCACATACATACCCATTTTTCAGGAGATAGTGAAGCCGATTCTTATGCAATTGCACAAACTGCATTGGATAAAGGGTTAAAGGGAATTTGCTTTACCGATCATCTGGATATGGATTATAAAGAAAAACCAGGATTATTCGATTTGGATATTCCTGCTTACAAAAAAGAAATTGCAGATGTTGCGGACACCTTCCGTGATAAACTCACCATCGATTGGGGCATTGAATTAGGGCTTCAGCCTCATCTTGTAGAAAAAAACAACAAAATTATTCACGAAAATAATTTTGATTTTGTAATTGGCTCTACCCATGTAGTAAATCAAATGGATATCTATTATCCTGCCTATTACGAAGACCGCGAGGAATCCATTTGTTACAGACAATATTTCGAAGAAACATTAGTAAACGCAAAATCTGGCGTTGATTTTGATGTTTATGGACATCTCGATTATATTGTCCGTTATGGACCAAATAAAAATCGATACTATTCCTATAAAAAATATGCGGATGTCATCGATGAAATTCTTGCTACTCTTATAGAAAACGGGAAAGGCATTGAATTAAATATGTCGGGGCTTAAATACGGACTTGGACATGCTCATCCTACCTTAGACATCTTGAAACGATATCATGAATTAGGTGGTGAAATCATCACCCTTGGATCAGATGGACATGCTCCAGAACAGATTGCTTGGGAATTTGAAAAAGTTCCTTCCCTCTTAAAAGAAGCGGGATTTGATTATTTTACGATATTTCACAATCGAAAACCAGAATTTCTAAAACTTTCATAACTGTAACAAAAAAGCGGAAATCCTAAGATTTCCGCTTGTCTTATGTCATTATGATTAAATCTGATCTAATCCTTCTATTTCACTAGAGATAGTCTGAATATTTTTAACAAGTTCTTCTGCATTTGCTGTTACATCCGTAATACCATGTGTACTCTCATCTGTACTAGCTTCGATATCATCCAATGAATTATTAATGTCAATCAGATGATTATCAATTGCAGTTGCCACGCTATGTAATCTACTTACAACTTCATGTACATGTTTCGCATCTCTATCATAGCTTTCACCTGATTCTTCGAATTCATCATAATCTGGAACTACTTGATCGTTTACATAGAACAATAAGGAATCGGATGCTTTTACTAAATCTGCTACCGCAGAAGTAACTAATTCATTAATATTCTGAATATTATTTGCTGTATTCTTTGAACGTTCTGCCAGGCCACGGATTTCGTCAGCAACTACAGCGAAACCTTTTCCAGCTTCACCTGCACGTGCAGCTTCAATGCTAGCATTTAACGCGAGTAAGTTTGTCTGATTAGCGATACCTAAAATATCATTTGTCAAATCACCAATCTGCGATACACTCTTACTTTCCTCCATTGCCTTCTTAAGAGCTTCCCCAATAGGAGTAACTTTTTCAATGGTGTCATTCTTATTCCATTTCGCAGATTCTACTAACTGTTCCGCACTCTTTTCCATTTCAGTTGCGTAGTTGTTTAATTCATCTAATTCCTTTGCTAAGTCTGAAACTTCGTTATTTGCATCTGTCGCACTAACATTTACAGTTGTAATGTTTGATGCAATTTCTTCCATAGATGCTGTAAGTTCCTGCATAACAGAAGAAACATTTAATGCATTCGTTTCTACTTCCGAAACACTGTTTCCAACTCCACCTTTTAATTCTTTTACAAGAGCTTTATACTCTTCAAGCTCTTTGTTTTTTAATTCGAGTTCAAGTCTTAATGCTTCCAACTCTTCATTTTTCTTTTCCTTTTTGTTTAAAATACCCATTAATAGATCTCCTCTATCTCCCTTTTGACTACTATAACACATTCATTCTATCATACAATATATCGATTGCCAATATAAATTTTACAATATATTCCGTTTTTTACTAAAAAAACCGCAAGAACATACAAGTTCTTGCGGTTTAGAATATTATTTAAAGTAAGCAACACCTGATTCAAATAATTTCAAATCCTGCTGTCCGTAAATGTTAATCGCTACACTATCACCACGACGTTCTGAGTGAGCCATCTTACCAAGCACACGTCCATCTGGACTTGTGATACCTTCAATAGCCATGTAAGAACCATTTACATTCCATTCCTCGTCCATAGTAGGTACGCCAGCTTCGTTTACATACTGAGTAGCAACCTGTCCATTTTCAAAGAGTTTATCTAACCATTCTTTTGGAGCTACAAAACGTCCTTCACCGTGAGATGCTGGGTTACAATATACCTGGCCAAGTTCTGCTCCCTGTAACCAAGGCGATTTATTTGTAACAACCTTTGTATAAACCATCTTGCTGATATGACGGTTAATGGTGTTGTATGTAAGAGTAGGTGCATCTTCTGTCTGCATGCGAATTTCTCCATGTGGTACAAGACCAAGTTTGATAAGTGCCTGGAAACCATTACAGATACCAAGAGCAAGACCATCTCTTTCATTTAAAAGTCTTGTAACTGCTTCTTTCATCTTTTCGTTACGGAATGCAGTTGCAAAGAACTTCGCACTTCCGTCCGGTTCATCACCTGCGGAGAATCCACCTGGGAACATGATAATCTGTGCCTGGTTGATTGTGCGTTCGAATTCTTC
>CAZVOY010000143.1:0-3241 GCA_964628865.1 uncultured Lachnobacterium sp.
TAGCAAGTGAACCAAATGCAGATGAAATCATATCACTCATAACATCTCCATCATAGTTTTTACACGCCCAAATATAGCCGCCTTCTGACTTCACTACACGAGCAACTGCATCATCGATCAATGTATAAAAATACTCAATACCAGCGGACTCAAAAGCTTCCTTGTACTGTGCATCATAGATTTCCTGAAAAATATCCTTAAATGTATGATCATATTTTTTAGAAATCGTATCTTTTGTAGCAAACCAAAGATCCTGTTTCGTATCTAATGCATATTTAAAACAACTATGAGCAAAGCTTTCAATAGAACTTTCGATATTATGCTGACCCTGTACAATACCCGCACCTGTAAAATCATGTACGAGTTCTCTGGTCTCAGTTCCGTCTTCTGCGGTATAAACCAATTCTACTTTACCTGCTCCTGGAATTTTCATTTCAGATGCTTTGTAAACATCCCCATAGGCATGTCTTGCAATTGTAATAGGCTTTTTCCATGATTTTACATTTGGTTCAATACCTTTAACAACGATTGGAGCACGGAATACTGTACCATCTAAAATCGCACGAATTGTACCATTTGGACTCTTCCACATTTCCTTTAAATCATATTCTGTCATACGCGCTGCGTTTGGTGTAATTGTTGCACACTTTACTGCTACACCATATTTTTTTGTTGCATAAGCAGAATCAAAAGTAACCTGATCGTTTGTACGATTTCTTTCTTCCAAACCAAGGTCATAGTACTCAGCTTTTAAATCTACAAATGGAAAGATTAATTCATCTTTAATCATTTTCCATAAAATTCGTGTCATTTCATCTCCATCCATTTCTACCAATGGAGTTATCATCTTAATTTTTTCCATAATTCACCTCATATAATCATAAATACTTGTCAAAAGTTTAACACTTTAAATAGATTAAATCAAGTTTTTGTAACCATTCAAATTTAAAAACATAGTCTATACTGTAAATAATATTTAGGAGGTCACTTATGAGTGATTTAACAGCAACAAACTGCGGATGTAACAATGATGGATGTGGATGTAATTCAATTATTTGGATTATTATCTTATTAAGTCTATGTGGTTGCGGAAATAACGGCTCTAGCATTTTTGGTAGAAATGATGGTTGTGGTTGTGATAACAACAATAGTTGTATTTGGATCATTCTTCTTCTTCTCTTCTGTAACGGTGGTTGGGGAAACGGATGCTGCTAATTTAAGTAAACATAGCATGCAAAAGGCGACGGAATCATCCGTCGCCTGATTTTTTATCTTTTCTTTTTTCAGTTTCCGTTTCAAATAAATTTAAATATTTTTCGATGTTACAATCTTTCGGTACTTTTCGTTTTTTTAAACATTTTTCATCTATTTCAAACACGCTATTTCCATCAATAATTAATCTGCCCATGTTTTCTCCATTATCATTTTCCATTAGTATATGAGTTTTTCGGTCATAAGGTGTAAATCATATACATAAAATGAAAGAAAAAAGAGTGTTTATGGATCAAAATCAATATGTAACAGAATACGATGAATTGGTTCAAACCAGAGAACTACAAATGTTAAAATCTATGTTGCCTTTTGTTCAAACAAATAGTCAAATGCCATTAGCAATCCTCATTCAATCTATAGAGTTTCGAAACACAGTAAGAATGTTTCAAAACAATGCAAATGTACTATCAGCCTGCTCTGTTAACAACGAGCCCGATAGACGTAATGCAATGCTACAAACACTTCGTAGGTTTTGTACACCAAAAGAACGGGAAACAATTGATACGTTACTTAATATAATGTGTGTGATGGAAAATTATGATGCATTCACAAATTAAAGGAGGTTTATAATCTTGGACGATTTTCTATTGAATAATCCTGCTCTTATGGGTATGGATCCTGCAAAACTGCAATTCATCAAAGAATTTGCTTCAAAAGATAAACCAAAGAATATGAAAGATGCTATGCCATTTCTCATGGCAAATATGAATCTGGCAAAAAAAGATAATATAAATTTTTCAAATTCTGAGGTTCGATTAATAGCTGACATTCTATGTCGTGATTTATCACCAGAAGAGCGAGCAAAAGTAAATCAAATCATGAATATGCTTGGAAAATAAAAGGTTCTGTCGCAAAATGGATTTTATATCCGTGGCGCGACAGAACCTTATTTTATATGAATCCTTAATATACGATCTAATGGTGATAAACTTTTCCCTTTACCATCTGTACCTTCTAGGTATTTTTCACCAGCGGATTCAAATAAAACATACAAAATGTTTTCTTCATAAACCAAACCTTCCGAACAAGGTGGAAGTTCGATAAGTTCGGTGTATTTTTCAACGTTATTTGACATTGCATAAATGGAAGAATATTTTTTGATATAAGAAGAATTTTGTCGTCCGTAGGATGTACTTAAAAACACCTCTCCTTTTTCTGTAAACGTAATTCCCTGTACCTTAGAAGGAATTTTATACGCATGGGAAGTTTTTAAATCATCTTCTGCTTTATCATATTCATATACTAACATCTTAGAATTATATATTTTTGTATGTGTCGCAACCCAAAGACTTCCGTTATAAAAAGTAATGGTAGACGGAATATTTTTTATCTCATAACTACTAACTAAATTCCGTGCATCTATAATTTCGCCAATGTTTTGCTTTATAATTTCACAAACAAATGCATAAGAAATACGTTCCAAGGACATTTTCGAGGAATTGCAAATCCATAAATTTTCTCCGTCAAAGGCAATGCCTCCCATATGACTATTTTCATCCAAACACAAGGTTGCCAAATATGCGCCTGTTTCTCTATCATAAACAATCAGCCACCCTAATTCCGACTTTACATCCGAATAAGATGTAATAAAAACATATTTATCAGTTAAACAGATGCCCTGTGGATAATGTTTATTATCTCCCAAATCTATTTCATTCCAAAATGAATACTCTAACTCAGACAACTGTAATTTTGTCTTATTATACTTAGTGCTGGACCTTGTTTTATAATTATACATTTTTACATTTGATATATTGTCAATTTTTTCCATATTCCCCCATATAACAGAATCGCCCGAGGATAAATTCTCATCCTCAGGCGTTTTTTTATATTCTGTAATGAAATAAGTAGTTAATCCCAAAATTAGGATCAAGTAAAATAAAACTTTATTATTCTTCCACGTCAACAAGTTTGCTAGCTCTTTCTTCAATCTGCTTTTTAGCAACATCATCTGGAGCCTGTTCATATC
>CAZVOY010000144.1:0-3220 GCA_964628865.1 uncultured Lachnobacterium sp.
ATGATAAAGAGAAGAACGATATTTTGCTCATTACTTCTACCGACGAAACCATCGCCCTAGGAAAAGAACTAGGAGTTGCTACACTAGCGTATATGAATCCCGATTTTCCAAATCAGACCTATGCTGGTGTAGAAATGATTGTCGAAGGTTTTGAAGAAGTGGATGCAGACTTTTTAGAAAAAGTATATCAGCGCTATCATCAGATTCCATGGACAATATTAGAGACGGAGCGATGTGTTGTAAGGGAAATCACTTTGGATGATTTGGATGCGTTATTTGAGCTATATGCAGATGAGGAAATTAGCAAATATACCGAAGGTCTTTATCCCTATGAAGAAGAAAAAGAGTTCCAACGTGCATATATAAATAATATGTATCGTTTTTTCGGATATGGAATGTGGCTGGTGTTTTCTAAGGAGACAGGAGAATTAATCGGAAGAGCTGGATTGGAACATCGGGAAATTCACGAGCAGATAGAGTTGGAATTAGGATATCTAATCGGGACAAAATACCAAAGAAAAGGGTATGCGACGGAAGTCTGCAAAGCCATTATAGAATATGCAAAAGAAAATACGGGATTTGAACAAATAAATTGCGTTATTCAGAATGAAAATAAAGCGTCAATTCATATGATAGAAAAATTAGGATTTTCTTTGAAAGAAAGCTTTGATTTAGATGGAAAAATTATGTATAGATTTGTTCGAGAAATGGCGTAAAATATTGCATTTTGTCAGAATTTAAAATATAATAAAGTATTATTAAAAGCTTGTAAAAAGGGAGGTGAATCCTGTGGCTGATTATTCAATGGAAGAACTGGAACGATTGGAAAAAGAATTCCGAGTAGGCAGTAATCATATTAAAAACATCAAAGAATTTACAACTCCAGATGAATTGTACGAAGAACTGATTGCCAGCATTCGTAAATACCATCCATCTGCTGACATTTCATTGGTGGAAAAAGCGTACAGGGTTGCCTATGATTCTCATGATGGACAGATGCGAAAATCAGGAGAACCATATATTATTCATCCACTCAGTGTAGCGATTATTTTGGCGGAACTGGAATTGGATAAAGAAACGATTGCAGCAGGTCTTTTGCATGACGTATTGGAAGATACCGTTATGACAGAGCAGGAGATGGAAGAACAGTTTGGAAAAGAAGTTGTTCTATTAGTAGATGGTGTAACCAAATTACAGCATTTACATTTCACAGATAACATCAAAAATCCAAAGGATAAAAATGCAGACCGTTTGGAAATGCAGGCAGAGAACCTTCGTAAGATGTTTCTTGCAATGGCAAAGGATATCCGCGTTATTATGATTAAATTAGCGGATAGGCTACACAACATGCGTACATTGCAGCATCAGTCTCCAGAAGGACAGCAGCGTATTGCACGCGAAACACAGGAGATTTACTGTCCTATCGCACAACGTCTAGGTATCAGCCGTATTAAGATTGAATTAGACGATTTGTCTTTGAAGTATTTAAATCCAGAAGCCTACTACGATTTGGTAGAAAAAGTAGCAGTGCGTAAGGATACCCGAGAAGAGTATATTAATAGTCTGGTAGAAATGGTTCGTGAGCAGGTAGAAGAAGCTGGCGTTAAAGCAGAAATTTCTGGTCGTGCAAAACACTTCTTTAGTATTTATAAAAAGATGGTTAATCAGGATAAAACCATTGACCAGATTTATGACCTTTTTGCAATTCGTGTAATTGTAGATTCTGTGAAGGACTGCTATACCGTACTTGGTATTATGCATGAAAAATATATTCCACTACCAGGTAGATTCAAGGATTATATTGCTATGCCAAAACCAAATATGTACCAGTCTCTTCATACCACGTTGATTGGACCAAGCGGTACGCCGTTTGAAGTACAGATTCGTACAGTTGAGATGCACCGTACTGCAGAATATGGTATTGCGGCACATTGGAAATATAAAGAAACAAACAACGGCAGTGCTACCTCAATGGCACAGTCAGAAGAAGAAAAGTTAAGCTGGTTGAAACAGATTTTGGAATGGCAGCAAGACATGTCAGACAACCGCGAATTTATGAGCTTATTGAAAAGTGATTTAGATTTGTTCTCGGATGCAGTATTTTGTTTCACACCAAATGGTGAAGTAAAGAACCTGCCAAATGGTTCTACGCCAATTGACTTTGCGTATAGTATTCACTCAGCTGTAGGTAACAAGATGGTCGGAGCCAGAGTAAATGGCAAGCTGGTAAATATTGATTATCAGATTCAAAATGGTGATCGTATTGAAATTATTACCTCGCAGAACTCGAGAGGACCTAGTCGCGACTGGTTAAATATTGTAAAGAGCTCACAGGCAAAAACCAAGATTAATCAGTGGTTCAAGAGTCAGTTAAAAGATGAGAATATTATAAAGGGAAAAGAAATGATGGCGGCTTATGCAAAAGCCAAAGGCATTCCTTTCTCTGATATCTATAAGCCTGAGTATCAGGCAAAAGTACAGCGTAAATATGGTTTCCGCAGCTGGGAAGACTGTTTAGCAACCGTTGGACATGGCGGTATCAAAGAAGGTCAGGTTGTGAACCGAATGTATGAAGAGTACAAAAAGGATCACGTAACCCAGATAACAGATGAGGATGTATTAGATGCTGTAGCAGAAAGCAAGCCATCTGCATATAAGCAGAAATCTCATAGCGGTATTGTCGTAAAAGGGCTCTATGATATGGCAGTACATTTTTCGAAATGTTGTAGTCCAGTTCCGGGAGATGAAATCATCGGTTTCGTAACCAGAGGGCGTGGGGTTTCGATTCATAGAACAGACTGTGTCAATATGCTCAATCTTACAGATGCAGAACGTGTGCGTCTTATTGAGGCAGAATGGCAGGCTGGAGCAGAAACAGAAGATTTAGGTGAATATTTTACAGAAATCAAAATCTTTTGTAATGACAAACCTGGTATCCTTGTGGAAGTTTCCAGAGTGTTTGCAGAACGAGATATCAACATTTTAGGAATTCATTCTAGAGCAAGTAAGCAGGGAGTTGCAACGATTGAAGTATCTTTCAATACGAAAGGCAGACAACAGATTAGCAGTCTGATTGAGAGACTTCGTCAAATTGAAAATGTGATTGAAATTCAGAGAACCACTGGTTAGTGGTTCTCATTTCAAATATGGTGTTTTGATGACAAATTGCACATAGAGTCTATTAAGATAACGAGCAAAATCCGTAGGATTTCGCAAGTCT
>CAZVOY010000145.1:0-3166 GCA_964628865.1 uncultured Lachnobacterium sp.
CCCCATTTCATATATCTGAACTTTACCTGCTATCATTTCATTCTTACAAATTGGAGATTCCATTTTTGACTCCTTTTTACAGTAAATTGAGCTTTGTGTATATGTTTTTTAACGCATACGGATTATATTGTTTTTTTTTCTAATTTTGTCCGTAAAATAAATAGTCATTTACGGACTATTTATCCATTTTTTTATGTATGTCCGTAATAATTAAACAAGACTTACGGACTATATCAATATGATTGCTATAATAATCCGTAAATACTCAATAAATTTACAGCTTATATGTACAAGAATAGCTATTTTGTCCGTAAACTAATCAAACCTTTACGGACTACAGGGTATATTGCATATAAATAGTCCGTAAAAGCCTATATTCGCACCAGCAAATCTCGATTTATATAAACCGTTCCTATCTCGCCTGTTTTAAATATTCTACCAAGAAATTCCAAACACGTTCCGTTGATTCGATGTTTAGTCTTTCTTGTGGTGTATGGATATCGAAGTTTTCTGGTCCAAAAGATACACAGTCTAAGTCCTCAATTTTTTCAGAAAGAATACCACATTCAAGTCCTGCATGGATAGCTGTGAATTCTGGTTCTTTTCCGTAAACCGCTTTGTAAGAAGTTGCAATCTCTTCGCGAAGTTTGGATTCTGCTTTGTATTCCCAAGCTGGATAATCTCCGACTACATCTGCTTCGCCACCAACAAATTCGATGATATTTACAAGTTTATCTCGCAAGTCATCTTTACGAGAACTAACAGAGCTACGGATAGAGGTATCTGTTACAAATACATCTTCTTTTAACTCCATAATACCTAGGTTCAATGATGTCTCTACAAGACCTGGAATCGCTTGGCTCATATGCTGTACGCCGTTTGGAACCATACGTAAGTAACATAAAATTTTATTTAAGGATACAAAATCCAAAATGTCTGCAGAAGTCACATCTCCACGAACAGATGTCACCTGTACATTTGCATCGGATACAAAGAACTCCTTCTTGAAGATTTCCGACTGCTCTGTAACAATACGCTCTACTACTGTAACACATTCTTCTGGAACCAAAAGAGATGCGTTACATTCTCTTGGAATCGCATTATTTTTCAAACCACCTGCTAAAGAAATGATACCAAATGGTACTTCTTTTGCAATATTATTTAACACTCTACCCATAAGGATAGATGCATTTCCATGTTCTTTGTGGATTTCAGCTCCAGAATGTCCACCAAAAAGTCCATCTACTTTTACGTTTAATACGATACCTGTTTCTGTATTACGCTTTACTGGAATAGTAGCTTCTACACTTGTTCCACCTGCGCAACTAGTAAGGAAAATACCTTCTTCATCACTATCAATGTTAAGCATTTTTTTACCCTTTAACATAGATAAATCAATGCCATAAGCACCATCCATACCCGTTTCTTCATCGACTGTAATTACTACTTCTAAACGTGGATGTGCAATATCCGTTGCTTCTAATAATGCCAAGCCGTATGCAACTGCGATACCATCATCGCCACCAAGAGTTGTACCTCTGGCTTTAACAAAACCGTCTTCTACATAGAGGTCTAAACCATCTTTTTCAAAGTCGATATTACAGTCACTATCTTTTTCACAAACCATGTCCATATGGCCCTGGATGATAACTGGTTCTGCGTTTTCGTAACCTGTGGTAGCTTCCTTTATCATAATGACATTGTTGATTTCGTCCTGATAATATTCTAAATTATGTTCTTTTGCAAAAGAAACCAAATAGTCGCTAATCTGCTTTGTATTGCCAGAACCATGCGGAATTTTTGCGATTTCCTCAAAATAATAAAACACTCTTGCTGGTTGTAAATTTTCTAAAACTCTCATAAATGCCTCCCTATATTCATAAATAATAGTATGAAAAAACTATTACTAACATTATTTTTTATTGTTTTAATTATATATTCCTTTCTTCGCCCTGAAATCATCATAGAAGCAGCAAAAAATGGATTACAAATCTGGTTTAATCAGATTCTTCCTACTCTTCTTCCATTTACTATTTTATCAAATTTATTGGTAAAAAGTAACTTCCTTAAAACTTTCCATGGAAACGAAAATCTTGTCTCTATTATTATAACCATGATTTGCGGATTTGTCTTTGGTTTTCCTATTGGAGCCAAGCTATCTGCGGATTTTTATAAACAAAACTTATTAACCGAAAAACAAGCTACCTATCTAGCTATTGTTACAAATAATTTCAGTCCCATGTATGTGTGTGGTTTTGCTCTTCCATATTTATTTAGCTCCGTAGCATATAATCAACGAACCTATATTTTTCTTTACTTACTACCATTGATTATTGGTTTTATTTTTCTCCTTTTGGATAAAACCACTTTAACCTCAAAAAAACATAAAAAAACGACATCAAGATTTCATTTGAATATGCAAATCATGGATGCCAGTATTATTAACGGTTTTGAATCGCTCATCAAAATATGTGGTTATATTATGATATTTTCTATTCTATCGCAAATACTCGTCAACGTTTGGAAAAATCCTTCTGTGGCATGGATACTATTTCTAGGGAACCTGGAAATAAGCAATGGAATCCATCTTCTTTCCGAATGGAATATTTCAGAAAACATAAAATATATATCTGCTATCCAACTGCTTTCCTTTGGTGGAATCTCAGGTATCGCACAGACATGCTCCATTTTAGCAGATTCAGGACTTTCTACTCATAAATACATAATAGGGAAAGTAGCACTTTCCCTATTTTTAACATTACTTTGTGTAATTTATGTATTATTAATCATTTGATTTGATATTTACAACTGATAAATCAATTGGTTCAAGCCCATCTGGATCTTTTTCTTTTGATTTTTCAGGTTTCTTTTCTACTACAGGTTCTGTAGATGGGAATAATTCCGCACGGTTAGCAGATACCACATCTAAGAAGCCCTGAAGTGAGTTGATTAAGTTATCATAACGCATCTTAGAAGTATCAATAGAATTTGTTAAGATATCTTCTAATCCTTTTAATTTATCATCTGTATAAGTCATAGCATACATACGAATGCTATTTGCTTCATTTGTAGCATTGTCTAAAATTTCCTGCGCCTGTTTTGTAGCAATCATAACTACTTCATTTGCCTGCGCATATGCTTGCTGCATAATCTGATGTTCACTAAC
>CAZVOY010000146.1:0-3102 GCA_964628865.1 uncultured Lachnobacterium sp.
CTTGTGAATTAGAACATATTTGTTATAGAATCTGTGTGAAGTTTTGAAGGTATATACCTAACAAAAGACGTAATTAGTATTGCGTCTTTTTTATTTATCAGTTATAATACCTTTGTTGACTTCATAGGAAGTAAATATAGGGGTGTAGTTCATCGGTAGAATAAGAGTCTCCAAAACTCCAGAGGTGGGTTCGATTCCTACCACCCCTGCTAAATGTTAAACGCTTAGAAATCTTGAAATATCAAGGTTTTTGGGCGTTTTATTTTTGTCTGTTAGAATATCCTTTTTATCTCACCCTTTCATTAGATTTTAACATTTGACTTTTTTTTATAATATTAATAAAATATTTTTAGCATTAAATGTTTGGAATAATGATAAAATGGAAGAAAGAGAGGAAACATAAGTGAAAAGTTTGAAAAGGACAACAAAAAAAGTTTTATATTTTATGTTAGCAGTTCTGATGGTAGCATCTACCATGTTTTCAGGTGCTGTTGAAGCGAAAGCGGATACTGGAAAAATCTATGAGCCATATTACGATGCTGAAACAGGCAAAGTAGTAGGTGCGCCTGAGGTAGGAACGGTATTAAGTCCGGAAGATGTAATTAAGGCTGGAGATAATTTATCAGATAATGCAAAAATTAGATTAAATGTGCATGTTCTTAAAGAAGAAATAACGGAAGATGCTTATGGTTATAATATATATAGTATACGTAGAGGCGAGCAGAAACAGGTTTCAGAAATGGAAACATATTTGGGAACTGGTGAAACAGGATTTACTGTTGCAAAGGTTGATACTTCTGACTGGGAAGAGAATTCGATTATCGAGATTTCAGTGTATGCAAATGAGGGCCTTGAGAAATTAGAAAATGTTGTAATTGATTTAGATTGGTCTAAATTTGAGGCAGAGATTGGTGGATTACTTGATACTGAAAATTTTAAAGAAGGATTTATAAAAAATGATAAGTTTACCTCTAAAGTTGGATTCAATCTTGGTGAAATCATTGTTGTTTCACCGGATGGAACAGAAGAATCTTATTACGGTGGGGATGATGTCACAATAAATGAAACAGATAGTTATAAAGTTAATGCTATCTTTATCCTTAAAGATGGATATTATGTGGAAGTTAACGATGAGGTAGTTGTAAATGATGAAACTGTAAAAGATGGGGCAGCAGAACCATATACTGGACAGTCTCACTATTGGACTACTCGCATCGTAGTTCCAATCGATCTTGGAACTGGTGCAGAGATGGTAGAAAGAGTGAAGAATGCCAAAGATGCTACCATGCCACCAACATCTGGAGAAGGAGACAAAGAATCTGTAACACCACCAGTTGAAGAGGAAGGTAAGAACGATTATTCGGCAAAGCTGAACAATGAAGCTGATGTTGCTAGTAAAATTGAATTAACTGATGCTGAAAAAGAAGCGATTGCAAATGGTGCCAAGTTAGAAGTTGAACTTCAATTTAATGAAGTGGGTGCAACAGCTACAACAGATGAACAGAAAGCTATTGAAAAAGAACTTGGAAACAAGAAAATCGGTACATTCCTGGATATTGTTTTAACAAAGAAAATCGGTACATATGAAGCAAAAATTTCGGAAACAACGGGATTAATTGAAATCACATTCAAACTTCCAGCTGAATTAAGGAATACTGATACAAAAGTAAACAGAACTTATAGCGTTATGAGATATCATGACGGAAAAGTTGATGTTTTAAATACAAACTACGATGAAGAAAACGATACTATTACATTTGAAACAGATAAATTCTCTACTTATGCAATAGTTTACGAAGATACTGCAGTAGAGACAGTGCCAAAGACAGGAGATACAACAAATATTGCTATGTATGTAACGTTATTCGTTTGTGGAGTTGGAAATCTTGTAGTTTTGAGAAAACAGAATAGAATTTAATCTGAATTATGAATGAGCCTCTATGCTTGACAGCATAGAGGTTTTTTTTGTATCATAAAAAAATAAATATTTTACATGGGAACAAAAAATTTTATGAGATACGTAAGAAGTGAACATTTGGAAAAAGGCATGGTGCTTGTTTATACCTTATATGATAACAATGAAAAGATTTTGCTGAAGGCGAACAGAAAATTAACGCAAGCTTATATTAATCGTATCCAACAGTTGGATATCATGGGATTGTATGTATTTGAAGATGATGAGATTACCGAACATACTCCTACGATTTCTGAACAAACTCGTCTTAAAGCGATTAAGAGTTTAAAACGACTTAATATTGATGATTGTATTTATATTGCAAATAATATCGTAGAAGAAATTCGAGAAAGTGAATCCATGATTGTAGAAACGATTAATCTTTCTACCTACGATAACTATACATACACGCATAGTGTCAATGTTGATATTTTATCTGTTATTTTGGGTGTTGCATGTGGGATGACAGATGACGATTTAAAAAAACTTTCACAGGCTGCGCTTTTGCACGATATCGGTAAAACTTGTGTGCCAATTGAGATTATCAATAAACCTGGTAGATTGACAGAAGAAGAATTTGCAGAAGTGAAAAATCATCCTCGTTACGGTTATAATATGCTGAAAGATAATTACGATATTTCATCTGTGACTCGTAATGCTATTCTTTCCCATCATGAAAACGAAGATGGAAGTGGATATCCTAGAAACTTAACATCTGAAAATATACATTTGTTTGCAAAAATTATTCATATTGCGGATGTGTATGATGCTTTAACTACAAAACGTGTATATAAGGATGCGATGAATCCAGCAGATGCTTTGGAATATTTGATGTCACAGACTGGAAGTATGTTTGATAAAGATTTGGTTTCGACGTTCATGGAATATGTTGCGCCATATCCATTGGGTGTTCAGGTCGAGTTGTCTACTGGACACAAGGCAATGGTAGTTAAAAATAATAGATCAATGCTCAGCCGTCCGATTGTTCGTACGGAAGGGGGAGCTATCATAGATTTGCTAGAACATATTGATATTACAATTACAAAACTTTTAACAAACTTAAATGATTAAATTTTAAAGACCTCTTATTAAGATGATATGTACCCTCTTTACTGGACAATCCAGTAAGGAGGGTATTTTTATGCGCT
>CAZVOY010000147.1:0-3086 GCA_964628865.1 uncultured Lachnobacterium sp.
ATTGGAACACAGTTCTGGAACCAGGGACGTACACAGGAAATTAAAGAAAGAGTATTACATCTGTAATTGATATACCCCATCGTTAGATGGGGTATATCTGCGTTTTAGAATTAAGAAAAGTTTATGTGAAGAATAAAAACTGAAATAGTGTTAAAAATAATTAATACTATTGAAAATGACGTTGTAGCATGATATGATAGTCGAGAGGAAGGTGATGTCATGATAAGACGAGAGATATATTTAAGTAGAATTAGACCGTTTTATGAATCAGAAATGATAAAGGTTATTACTGGAATTCGTCGTTGTGGTAAATCGACGATTATGCGGCAAATCATAGATGAGATAAAAGAAAAAGGCATAGATGAAGCACATATTATTTATGTTAATTTTGAAGATTATAAATATCGCAAGATAAGTAATGCAGATGCTTTGTACCAATATGTAGAAGAAAAAATTATAGATAAGAGAAAATATTATTTGTTTTTTGATGAGATTCAAAATGTAGATGATTTTGAATTGGTAATTAATTCTTTTCGCTCTACACATGAATCAAGTATATTTATTACAGGTTCTAATTCGAAATTATTATCTGGAGAATTAGCAACACATTTGAGCGGAAGAACATTATCATTTAGAGTTTTACCGTTTAACTTTAAGGAATTTTGTCAATTTAAAAAAAGTGAAGGTATAGAATTAAATCTTGATGAATATATGAAGGAATACTTGACATGGGGAGGCTTTCCGCTTGTGTGCAAAGAAACGGATGAGAATAGTAAGTTGGTAGTATTGTCCAATATATTTGATTCTGTAGTATTGAAAGATATTGTCATGAGAAATAAGGTGGCATCACCTGTTACATTGGAAAAGGTGTTGGAGTATTTAATTGCTAATTCTTCTACAACTATTTCAGGAAATGCTATCGCAACATCTTTAACAGAGAGTGGAGCAACGGTTTCTGCACCAGTTGTATACGATTATTTGAGATATATTACAGATGCATGTGTATGTGATAAGGTTTCAAGATATGATATTCGTGGAAAGAAACTTCTTTCTTTTGAGGAAAAGACATACGTCTGCGATTTAGGTTTCTTTCATTTGAAAAAGAATCGAGTGAAGGATGAATATAACTACATCATTGAGACAATATGCTATAATGAACTTGTTTCAAGGGGATATCAGGTGTATATTGGTAAAACCTATAAAGGAGAGGTAGACTTTATTGCAACGAGAGGGGAAGAAAAGATATATGTTCAAGCAACATATCTTATGGCGGATGAAAGTGTAGTAGAACGAGAATTTGGTGCATACAAGGATATTCCAGATAATTATCCCAAATATGTAGTCTCAATGGATAAAGTTACAGTCTCAAGAGATGGAATTAAGCACATAAATTTAATAGATTTTTGTATGGGAGAAATATAAAACGATGAATTACGCGGGAATAAAGTATACAGATATTGCAAATGGTCTTGGTTGCCGTACAGTTTTATTTGTTTCAGGCTGTCGCAATCACTGCAAGGATTGCTTCCAACCACATACATGGGATTTTAATTACGGAGAACCTTTTGACGATAAAATTCAACAGGATATTTTAGATTCTCTAAAGCCTGACTATGTACAAGGCCTCACTCTTCTCGGTGGAGAACCGTTTGAACCTGAAAATCAGAGAGAATTGGTGAAGTTTGTGAAAAAGGTGAAAGCGCAATATCCAAACAAAGATATCTGGGCGTTTACAGGATATGTCTATGATGTGGATTTAGTAGAAGGTGGTAGAAAATACTGTGAAGCTACAGATGAATTGTTGTCTATGTTGGATGTCTTGGTGGATGGTCCGTTTATCGCAGAACAAAAGGATTTGACACTTAAGTTCCGTGGAAGTCGCAATCAGAGGGTGATGGACATGAAAGAAACTCTCCGTACAGGAGAAATTGTGCTTTATATGGATTAAGTAGAACTTTACTTTTTCAGAGGACGCGAATATAATATTTTTATAGTCTGTTTTTTCGGACAATACGTTGTTTGAGGAGAAAAGAAATGATTAATTTGATAAATGGATTGGATTTTTCTATTGTTGCGTTCCTTGGAATTATTTTCGCATTTGCATTTACATGTATAGCTATTGCAAAAATGCATAAATATCTTCCAAGAGACTTAGGTCGTGAGTTTGCGCATGATGGAAAATTATCTGCTGGAAAACCTAGAGGCGCAGGGATTATCTTTGTGTTTACCTTTGCTATTTCAGCGGTTTTATTTGCACAAATGAATGCAGAAATGGCAATCTATCTTATCCTTGTTATTGTGGAAATGCTGACAGGATATTTCGATGATGCAGCAGAAAAACCATGGGGCGAATTTTTAAAAGGAATTTTGGATTTGGCAGTAGCAGTAGTGGTAGCGCTTGTATTCCTACACTACAACACAAGCGAAATCGTAATTGCACTACTTGGCGTTACAATTACCATTCCACCTATTATTTTCGGAATTCTTACCGTCGTTTTGGTATGGGCATCGATTAATGTAACCAATTGTACAGATGGCGTAGATGGATTATCAGGCACACTTGCAATTATCAGCATGATGTCTTTCTTTGTAATGAACAGTATGCTTGGAGTAGAGGATAACTTTAATTATCTTATCCTTTTATTTGCAGTATCACTTTTAGGTTACTTATGGTACAATGCCACACCTAGTAAGCTTCTTATGGGTGACGCGGGTTCAAGAGCAATGGGTATCTTTCTCGCAATTGTTGCGTTGAAATCAGGAAGTCCACTTATGTTCTTGTTGTTTGCAATTGTAATTATCCTTGATGGTGGATTGGGACTTGTTAAAGTAGCGTTGCTTCGTTTCTTGAAGATACATATCTTGAAGAACACGACGACACCGCTTCATGACCATGTAAGAAAGAAAAAAGATTGGTCAAATGCGCAAGTAGTATTCCGTTTTGCGATTATTCAAATTATCGTCTCAATGGCAGCGATTTATGCGATAGCGATTTAAATCACTCTTTAATGCAGGAAATTATATTTTTTTTAGATACTACGAAATGAGCCTGTCTATATATGAAAAGCGCGAACGCTCTTGCTCGT
>CAZVOY010000148.1:0-3063 GCA_964628865.1 uncultured Lachnobacterium sp.
TATGCAAAAGCAATGAAATTTGAAAAGAAGATGCGTGAGGATATATATGAAAACTAATATTATAGCTACTATGAATGTTAATAATAATATAGTCGGGATACTGAATGTTGGGGGTGTAGATTATATATCGTTGACAGATTTAGCTCGTTATAAGAATTCGGATAATCCTGGTGATGTAATAATTAAATGGATGAGTAATAAGAGTTCATTTGATTTTTATTCGTTGTGGGAAGAGTTATCGAATGAAGATTTTAAACTCGCGGAATTCCGCGAGTTTAAAGTGGACTCATCAACACAGTCGTTTACAATGAGTCCATCAAGATGGATAAAGGCAACAAATGCAAAGGGGATTATTAGTAAAAGAGGAAAGTATGGTGGAGGTACATTTGCACATCCGGACATAGCGTTAGAATTTGCTTCATGGATAGATCCTGCATTTAAGTTGTATCTGATTAAAGAGTTCGAACGATTAAAATATAAAGAAAGTATTCGAGAAAAAGTAGAATGGTCTGTAAGAAGGAGTTTGGCAAAAACGAATTATAGGATACATACAGAAAGTATTAAGGAATATATTGTCCCAAGTCTAACTGATAAACAAAAATCATTTGTGTATGCAAGTGAAGCAGATATCATAAATGTGGCATTATTTGGAATGACTGCGAAAGAGTGGAGAGAGTGTAATCCAGGGAAAGATGGTAATATACGTGATTCGGCAAATATATTGCATTTGATTGTTCTAAGCAATCTTGAAGTATTAAATGCGAATATGATAGAAGAAGGAATCTGTCAAAAAGAACGATTGGAAAAATTAAATACAATTGCAAGAAAACAGTTGCAACTATTGACAAGTGATAAGAATGTTATGGGAATAGATGAAAGAATGTTAATTGAACCTATAGGGCACAATAGTAATACAGGACATTCGTAATGAATTCGAATGAATACAGCAGTAAGACAGGAGTCACAAAATTCCGCAGACACTTTATATAGAGTAAATGTCATATTTTAGCCCAACCCCTGCATACAATATAAAAAACGTATTGCAGGGGTTTTCTCATGAAAAAATATATTGAAGAAAGAGCAGTGGAAATTGCCAATTACATTATCGAAAACAACGCTACAGTAAGGCAGGCAGCCAAACATTTTGGCATTAGTAAAAGTACGGTACATGTGGTTGTAACAATAGGGAACGATGGAAAGGTAAATTGGTTTGGGCAATTGAATAGAAGAAAGACAGGGACACTTCCGGTAGAAAATCGGAAGTGTTTTTGGTATAATAAAGAACATGAAATTTATTACAGGAGAAGAGTGAATCTAACAATTAAATAGATTTGAGAAGTAAATAGAAAGAGGATAAATGAAAATGGCAAGGGTATTTGTTTGTTCAGAAGTTATTAAAACAATCAACAAAAGTATCGAGGTAGTAAATAAAGATACTAACGAATTTGATGAGGAATTTATGAAAGCATGGTATATATATACATATTCAGTTTTTGAAAGTACTCTGACAGAAATACTACGTTATTATCTATTGGCTTTTCCAGAAAAGATTGAAAAGAATATAACTATATCTAAAGAACAACTTTTTGCGAGTCCTTTAACAAGTGATGTGACTCTTGATATTATTCAATCGTTTATAAGGGGATATTCGAGTGATACATTAGTAAGTTATATCTCATTTTTTACGAAGACATTAGCAATATCAGTAAATGTGAACGATGACAAGATTCAGCAAATCGCAAAGAGAAGAAATATAATCGTTCATGATAGCTTCAGTCTTGTCACCAATCATAAGCATATAGGTTTGGAAAATCGTATGGATATAAAAAATGCCGAACTAGAAGAGGGCGTAAAGTATTTAAAGGAATTGCTGGTCGAAATTGCAAAACAAATTCAGAATAAGTACAATCATTATACTTTTGAAAAAGTATGTAGAACAATTTGGGAAGAGACATTTAGTACACCATTATTGAAGTTTGATGATGTTTGGAGTATTGATGAAGGCGTAATTCATATAAAAGATTTTGAAAGCGCAAAGAAAAAATATAATGGGTTAAGTAGAGGAGAAAAAACGTTATTTTCTATTTTTATACATCAATATAGTTCTACAATAAATGAGCAATGGTTTAGATTTACAGATATTTCTGCAATTTGTTCGTTGGATGTAAATTCTCGAAAAAAAGTAATTAATATAATTCAGTTGTTCATTGCACATCCATATTTGTTTAATGGTAAAAACTTAAAGGAAACAGTTGAGTTAGTGGAAGTGAATGAATAGGAAATGTTTTACATCAATACATATGATGGGGATTTAGTCTTGTTAGAAAAGGGAAATAAGAAACTATAGGTGAGAAGAGGTGTTTGTAATGGAACAAATTAAATTGATAGAAGTCAATTCTAAATACGCAGACGATATATGGAAATTTCGCCAAGAAATATTAGAATGTGATGCCGAAAGTGAAGATCAGTTTGCAGGATGTATGTCGCTTGACACAAGTAAGTCAGTAGAAGAATGGATAAAAATATGTGAATTTAGAAAGAGTGAAAAAACTTGCAATGAAGTTGGAGCTGCAGTTCCTTCGCATATGTACATTGCGGTACGAAAGGCGGATGACAAAGTTGTAGGTGTAATAGATTTACGACATCATATTAATCATCCTATATTAGGTACGTGGGGAGGTCATTGTGGTTATACTGTGCGACCTTCTGAACGTGGCAAAGGCTATGCAAAGGAAATGCTTCGGTTAAATATACAGAATGCGAAAACAATGGGAATAGAGAGACTTCTTGTTACTTGTGATGTTAATAATAAAGCCAGTGAAAAAACTATTCTTGCCAATGGTGGAGTTTATGAGAACACCATAGATGTAGATGGAAGCCAGATGAAAAGATACTGGATTGAGATTTGATATTTTGCGGTATTTTTTGAAAATATAAATGGTGTTGACAAAAAAGTTAGCCAGTACTATAATACATAAAAAATTAAGGAGAGTCATACAATGCAGAATTTACATTTTACAATGAACTATATGTACATGTATTACGGACGTACTCGTTTGTAAC
>CAZVOY010000149.1:0-3059 GCA_964628865.1 uncultured Lachnobacterium sp.
GATTGTTTCTAATATTATTGACAAGTTTAAAATGGATAGAAAAAAAGCTGGTATTCTGGTGGGAATCTTTAGTTTCTTCCTAGGTATTCCATCTGCACTGGGATTCGGTGTGCTTGGAGAAGTCATGCCACTAGGCATGGATTTTCTGACATTCTTTGATTATGTTTCTAATAGTATTTTAATGCCAATTGTAGCGTTGTTTACTTGTATCATGATTGGCTGGGGAGTTGGAACCAAAGAAATTGAAGATGAAGTTACGAAAAATGGTGAAAACTTCTCCCGAAAAGGCATCTTCCGTGTTATGATTAAATATATCGCACCGGTTTGTCTTGTAGTTATTTTGATTTTTTATTCATTGGCACAGTTTGGATTCATTTCTTATTAATACAAAAGGAACTTTGTGGTAACAAGGTTCCTTTTTTCAGGAGGAGAATATGGGACATATCACAACATATACGGGTAAATGTTTTGATACGATGCAGCCAGAAATGGATGCTGTAGATATGATATATATAAAGTTTTTAGGAAGTGTGCTGACAGAAGAGGAGAAAGCATATTTAGATTTATATTACAAATTGAGATGAATAGGGAAAACCCCTGGATGAAATGAGGGAACATCCAGGGGCTTTTTATATTGCTAAGGTCGGAGTTTAGTTACCTTGCATAATAATATAGTAGGAGGAAAGGAAACTCAACTCAATATGCAATTCAAATGGATTTGTTCAAAATCCAACACATTGAACAAAATTGATGGTAGTAAAGTTGAAAATCCGACGTGTGTTTGATATTATAATGAAGTAGGATAAAAAATTTAGAAAAGGAAAATATGTAGAGAAAATGATGTATATATTCGAACAAGTGAAGGTTTAAAAAAGGAATAGGAAGATATGGATAAAAAAAAGGAAAATATAAAGGGATATATAAATAAAATTATAAATTGGATTAAACAGCATCCAAGTATTTTAACATGGCTGGCAATTGCAACGATTTTTGTAATTGCAGAAAATTATATTATTGGTCTGACTTTTTCACCTGTGGAGTTTTTTTCTATGGAATCTATTGCGCAGGTTCTGACAACCAGTGCAGAGGTAATTGCAGGATTATATGGACTTACGCTTACAGGATACATTTTTTTCATAGACCGATTACAGCAAAAAGCGGATGATGATGAACTCTTAGAGGATATCATCGCACTTTTAAAAAAGCGTTATCATAATATGGTGTTAATTTTATCTGGTAGTTGTTTTGTTGTAATTTTGTTGGCATTTACTTTTATTATCTATCAGCCAGAGAGTAACATACTTCCAATTCAGGCATATTATTTTTGGGGTTATGAAACACTATTATTAGTATACATAACGTTATTGTTTAATATATATTTTATAATTACTGTGGTCGATCCAGATAAAATTCCACGTGCCAGTTTGCAATACAAACAGAAACTTAGTAATAGCGATACCGAGTTAGGTAGTTTGCAGGAATTTTTGCAGGATTACGAGGATATCGAGCAGCTACTTATAGCCAAATCCGAAGGTCTAGCGGTATCTCAGATTGGAACAAATCCATGGAAGGCGTTGAAGCATTTAAATGGAAAAGAAAAAATTGAAATCCGAAAGTTGGTAAGTGATCCGTTACTGAGAAAATTGTCAATCGTTGGGCAATACTATAGCTATATGGTATTTAGTCAGGAGCTGACGGTGACAAAAGAGATGTGTGATATGGCGAAAGAAGTAAAAAAGGAATTAAGTGAAATTATATAAAAAAGGAGACAAAAGATGAAAAAAGTGATGAAGGTTGTTTTTATAATTATTTTTATTGTAGCTATTATAATTGGTGCTGGGTTTTCGTATCTTTATAACAATGGGTTATCGGGACAGTATGCAAACACAGAACCAAAGGAAGGTCAGATTAAAGTGGCCTGTGTAGGCGATAGTATTACGTATGGTCACGGAATTAAAGGATGGTCAGAAAATAATTATCCAGCCGTGTTACAGACGCTTTTAGGCGATGAGTATCATGTAGCAAATTTTGGTTCTAGCGGAGCATGTATCAATCCAGAGGGAGACCAGCCATATATAAGTAGAGAAGTATATCAGAATAGCCTGGATTATGATGCAGATATTCTCGTTATTATGCTGGGAACAAATGATTCCAAACCAGAAAACTGGACCGATGTGGAAGGCTTTATGGAAGACTACATGACATTATTGGAAAGCTATTTGGAAGGAGAAAATCCACCAGAAGTTTACATTGGATTATGTGCAGAAGCATATTATATAGAAGATGCTGACCAATCTACAGGGATTGCAAATTATGATATTCAACCAGCCATTGTTGACGAAATGGTTGCCGAGATGACAGCATACCTTGAAGAGCACGAGACAGTCGTGCATATTATAGATATACATACTCTGACGGAAGAACATGCAGAGTGGTTTGAAGCAGATGGTATTCATCCAAGTAACGATGGAGCAAAAGCGATTGCAGAAATGGTAGCAGATGCGATAAAATAGAAGAAAGTGTGAAGCTTTGTAAGAAAATTGAAAATAAACGGACGAATCCCCCTCATGCAGAGGGGGATTTTTTAGCTGTTACATGGTCGTGTAAATCACGCAACAACGCAGAGGCACGTTCTGTTAATTCGTCGAAGGACATCGGAAGTTCACCAATAAACCAATCTCGATAGAGCTTTATAATACCACCAGAATAGAAACTGGTGTAAAACACGAAATCTTCATGAGAAATATTTGATACTTCGTCTTCATGGTCATATATATAGGAAATTAGTGCATTACAGATTCCTTCATATACTTTCATGTTAATATCAGAAGCATAAATCTTCATATAAAATTCAAAATCTTTTTCCATAACAGATTGCAATTCTTTCAGCATGATTCCCATATCAAAGTCCGCATTGTTATGAATATCTCTGATAGAGCCTTTTATGATTTCAAATGCATTTTCAAAAATACTGGTAATGACATCGGAAACATTATCATAATGAGCATAAAAGGTGCCTCGGTTGATGTCTGCTTTTTTAACAATATCGGTTACAGTGA
>CAZVOY010000150.1:0-3059 GCA_964628865.1 uncultured Lachnobacterium sp.
TATACAGATTCCAGATACAGTTTCTTGGAATCATTACTTCGGATGGTACGGCGGTACAACAGAAATGAACGGACCTTGGTTCGATAAATTCCACGCTATGTATCCAAACATTCCAGTAGGTTGTTCTGAATACGGATGTGAAGCTCTTAACTGGCATACATCTGATCCAAAACAGGGTGACTATACAGAAGAATACCAGGCATATTACCATGAAGAACTTATCAAACAGCTTTTCACTAGAAAATATCTCTGGGCTACTCATGTATGGAACATGTTTGACTTCGGTGCTGACGCTCGTGGTGAAGGTGGCGAAAACGGACAGAACCACAAGGGCCTTGTTACAATTGATAGAAAATACAAAAAAGACTCATTCTATGCTTACAAAGCATGGTTATCAGATGACCCATTTGTACACCTTTGTGGCAAACGCTATGTAAACAGAGTAGAAGATGTTACAAAAGTAACTGTTTACTCTAACTTGCCAGAAGTTGAACTTTTCGCAAATGGTGTATCGCTTGGTAAAAAGACAGCAGAAGATCATTTCTTCTATTTTGACGTGCCAAATGCTGGTGAAACAAAATTAGAAGCAGTTGCTGGTGATTATAGAGATGAAAGCTTAATCAACAAAGTAGATACTTTTGATGAAAGCTATCGTCTTGTAGAAAAGAACGCAGTTCTTAACTGGTTCGACATTACAGAAAGAGAAGGATACTGCTCATTAAATACAACAATTAATGACATCATGGGAACACTTCGTGGTAAAATGTTCGTCGCAAGCATGACAAAATCGCTGATGAAACAGATGAAAGAAAATAAAGAATCTGGTGAAAACAAAGGCGGCGGATTCACTATTAACGAAGGCATGATGCAGATGATTGGAAGTTTTACAATTCTTCGTATCTCTTCTATGGGTGGCATGGTAGGTATCGAATTTACCAAAGAACAGCTTCTTGATATGAATGCAAAGCTTAACAAGATTCCATTGCCTAAGAAGAAAAAATAAGAGGAGTTTTTATGTATCTTGTTTCCTTATATTTTGATGAAAAAACAAATAAAAGAATACTAGGATACATGCAAAATATTGCAGAAAAAAGCGGAAATGGATATATGGTGGAGCATAACGTTCCACCACATATCACTATTTCCGCTTTTGAATCATGCAATGAAGAGTTGATTGTTAAATCACTAGATAATGCAGTAGATGATAGGAAAAGTAGTTTCTTACAGTGGATTGGCATTGGTGTTTTTAAAATATCTACCTTATTTATTCAGCCTGTTTTAAATGAGTATCTACACAATTTATCCAGTATCATTTATGAAGCTATCACAAGCGTACCAGATACAAAGGTAAGCGAATACTATAAACCATTTAGCTGGCTTCCTCATGCAACCGTAGCAAAGCAGTTGTCAGAGGAGGAAATGCGTATTGCATTTGATGTAATTCAAAAAAACTTTGGTGTATTTGAAGGAGAGGTAGTACGAATTGAACTTGCAAAGAAGAATCCATTTCGAGTGATTGCAAGCTGGGAGTTGAAACGTGAATAAGAAATCAATAGCTGCCGCATTTGCTATATTTGCGGCAGTTTTGTATGCGATAAATATATCATTTTATATTAAAATCCAGTCTATCGAAAGATAGACTGGATTTTAAATTTTACTCCTCGGAAGGTTCGAAATTTTTATAGAAATCAATAAAGCTTTCTAATGCTTTAGATAATTTTACATTTTCTTTGTAAGCAAAACCAACTTCACGTTTTGGAATAGGAAGTTCTAATGGAATTTCTACTAACTTTCCTTTTGCTAATTCCTTTGAAACAAAACTCTTAATAACACAAGCAACACCAACACCGATTTTTGCGAAGTCGATGAGGAGTCCCATGTCTGAAATATCAATGGTATCAGAAACAGAAATATGATTTGTTTCTAAATAGTCATCAATATATCTACGAGTTACATTGTTTTTGTCTAAAAGCATGAGAGTGGCATGTTCTAAGACTTCTGATTTTTTGACACCACGTTTTTCTAGGTTTGATAAGTATTCAGGAGTTGCTACAAAGGCATCCTCGATATTATCTAAGTAGTCAAAATGTATACCTTTTAAATTATCTTTCTTTCCTATTAATCCAATATCAACTTTATTTTCATCTATTAAACGAAGTGTTTCATTAGTCGACTGACAACTGATAGAAATGCTGATGTGTGGATTCTGGTGAATAAATTCGTTTAGATATGGTAAAAGCATGTATTTACATAAAGTTGAACTTACACCGATGGAAATATGTCCTACACCTAATTCAATAGAGCGTTTTAATTTGTCTTCACCTGTCGATAAGGTTTCAAAAGCTTCTTTTACGTGATCGTAAAGAAGAGTGCCTTCGTCGGTGAGGATAACACCACGAGAACTACGTGAGAAAAGCTTACAGTTTAAGCTTTCTTCTAATTTCTGAATGGATTTACTAATCGCAGGCTGACTTATGTAAAGTTCTTTTGCTGCTCTTGAAATATTTCCTGCGTTTGCTACCGTATAGAAAATCCAATATGATGATAGATTTTGATTCATATTTTTCCTCCGTTTCACCTAAAAAAGATATAACTTTATTAATGGATATTCAATAGTATATCATAAGATAAGGTTATGGTAAATATTTATATTATGTATTTTCATTATGGATTTACCTATGTTAAAATCATGCTAGTAGTTCAGATATAAAATATTTGAACAAGAATGAAAACTAGGAGGTTATTTCCATGGGAATGACAATGACGCAAAAAATTCTAGCTGCTCATGCAGGGTTGGAATCTGTAGTAGCAGGTCAATTGATAGAGGCAGATCTGGATTTAGTATTAGGTAATGACATTACATCTCCAGTCGCTATCCATGAAATTGAGAAAATGAAAGTAGATGGAGTTTTCCATAAAGATAAAATTGCATTGGTAATGGATCACTTTACTCCAAATAAAGATATCAAGTCTGCACAGCATTGTAAATGTGTTCGCGAATTTGCATGCAAGAATGATATAACAAATTATTTTGATGTAGGTGAAATGGGTATCGAACA
>CAZVOY010000151.1:0-3022 GCA_964628865.1 uncultured Lachnobacterium sp.
AACATCCAGTAGAAAAAGTTGGTGAAGAAGTTCGTAGCCTTTACAGCTGGAATAACGAAGAAGATAAATTTATCAATAACTAATAAGTTTTATATCCCCACAGAGATTTCTGTGGGGATTTTTTTGTAATGGTTCACAAAATAGGAAAAATATAAAGAATTTTCATTGTATTAAATTTAATACAATGTTAAAATAATGTCATAATGTACGAAAGGGGAGTTCCTAGTATGGGAAAAGGTAAAAAAGAGAAGAAAAAAAGCACAAATGGATTTTTTGATTTTGGTAAAATGAGAATTCAGGAGAGATTGCAGAAATCTTATATTATGGTTCTTGCAATTGCAACCGTCGCAGCAATTTTAGGGGTTGTTTCTCTCTTCGTAATTTCGCTTAACTTCAAAAAGGTAATGGATAATTATGCGTTACCACAGGGTGAAATTGGACAGTTGATGGAAGCGGTTTCGCAATGTCGTTCCGCTACACGAGGGATTATTGGCTATGATGATCAGGAGCAGATTCAAAAACTTGTCGCACAGAATGAAGAGTATAGAGGATATGCTCAGAATAGAATAAATAATATTAAGCCTACAATGATTACGGAAGAAGGCAAAGCCGCAATGGCTGAAATCGAAAGTGCGATTGAGGCATATTATGAGATAGAAGATCGGGTTATTGCTTTAGGAACAGAGAATGGTGGCGCAAATTATCTAGAAGCGCAAGAACTTGCTATTAATGAAATGGGACCTGCTTATACAGAGGTTTACAATGCTTTAAATAATCTGATGGAAATAAATATACAAAAAGCAGATGAAATGGAATCTATGTTATTGATTATGGAAATTGTAATGATAGCATTGATTGTTCTAGTAATTGTGCTTGCATCTATTATTTCACTTAGAATTAGCAAACAGATTTCAGATGGCATTGCAGTTCCTTTAAATGCACTGGGAACACGTTTTAAAGAATTTGCAGCTGGTGATATTTCTTCTGAATTCCCAGAAGTAGCTACTAAGGATGAAATATCCGAGATGATGGTTGAAGCTGCTGGTATGGCAGAAAAATTAAACTTAATCGTAAACGATTTGGCTTACTTGTGTGGTGAAATGTCAAATGGTAATTTCTGTATTACTACCACCTGCGAAGAGGCATATGTCGGAGAATTTAATCAAATTTTAATGTCAATTCGTAGCATGAACAGAAATATGAGTTCAGCACTTCGTGAAGTAGGAGAGGCTGCAGAACAGGTATCTGCTGGTTCAGATAATTTAGCACAGGCTTCACAGGACTTAGCAGAAGGTGCTACAGATCAGGCTGCATCTGTTCAGGAAATGTTAGCTACAATGGAAACTATTTCAGATGGTATCCATGAATCCGCTGGAAAGATGGATGGAGCATATGTAGAAGCAAAAGAGTGTGCAGAAAAAGCACAGTTGAGTCGTGAAGAAATGTCTAACATGGTTGAATCTATGAATCGTATTAGTGAAACCTCTAAGAAGATAGAAGACATTATTTCGCAGATTGAAAGCATTGCTAGTCAGACGAATCTCTTGTCATTAAACGCATCTATTGAAGCGGCAAGAGCAGGTGAAGCTGGTCGTGGATTTGCCGTTGTAGCTGATGAAATTCGTGATTTGGCAGACCAGAGTGCGAAATCAGCAGTGGATACAAGAGCTCTTGTTGCAGATACATTATTTGAAATTGAAGAAGGTAATAAAGCTGCAACACGTACCTCAGAAGTATTGGATGAAGTAGTAGAATCTATTAAGAGTATTGCAGATCAATCTAAACTTTTAAGTGAGATTGCTGTTCAACAGGCAGAAGCTATGGAACAGGCGGATGCTGGTATTACTCGTATTTCAGAAGTAGTTCAGTCAAACTCAGCTGCTTCAGAAGAATCTTCTGCAACCAGTGAAGAATTATCTGCACAGGCTATGTCTATGAATGATTTAGTATCTAAGTTCCAGTTAAGAGATTAAAATAATTCTGTAATAAAAACCGCACGGTTAACACTGTGCGGTTTTTTAAAGGAGATATACTATGGTTTATACTGTTACATTTAATCCGTCTTTGGATTATGTGGTTTCTATTGAAACGTTTTTATCAGGTAAAATAAATAGAACGACAGAGGAAAATATTTATCCTGGCGGAAAAGGTATTAATGTTTCTATGGTGCTTTCCAATTTAGGCGTTGATAATACAGCATTAGGATTTGTGGCTGGCTTTACAGGCATGGAACTAAAAAAACGTCTGCATGATAAAGGTATTATCACTGATTTTATTCAAGTCACAGATGGGTTAACTAGAATAAATATAAAACTAAAGTCTGAGAAAATAGAAGAAACAGAAATTAACGGACAAGGTCCACTTGTAACAGATGATGCGGTATCGAAACTCATGGATAAAATAAGTACCCTTACCAAAAAGGATATTCTTGTGGTATCTGGTAGTGTATCGAAAGGGGTTCCGCAAAACATCTATGCAGAAATTGTAAAGCTATGTAATGAGAAAGAAATAAAAGTTGTAGTAGATGCATCTAGCGCGTTGTTATGGAACACATTGGAGTATGAGCCATTTCTTATCAAACCAAATCACTATGAGCTAGGGGATATTTTTAACCGTGAAATACAAAGCTACGAGGAAGTCGTATTTTATGCTAAGGAATTACAAAATCGAGGAGCAAAGAATGTCTTGGTTTCTATTGGTGCAAAAGGAGCAGTTTTAGTCGCAGAAGATAGTAAAGTATATGAAATGGAAGCTCCACAGGGAGAAGTCCTTAACTCAGTAGGTGCAGGTGATTCTATGGTAGCAGGATTTTTGGCAGGTTACTTAGAGACAAATGATTTTGAGTATGCGTTAAAGTTAGGTGTTTGTGCGGGTAGTGCTACAGCATTTTCTTATGGATTAGCTGCAAAAAAAGAAATTGACAAATTACTATTGAATGAGTAAAATTGAACTGTTGATTATATTTGAAAAAGACTTTGAAGAGGAATAGTAAAAGCCTATGTTTTTCAGAGAGTTGTCGGTT
>CAZVOY010000152.1:0-3009 GCA_964628865.1 uncultured Lachnobacterium sp.
GCATACAATAATTAATGTAAAACTAAATATTAGCTCTTCGGGGCAGGGTGCCGCAGAAACTTTTGCGAATTCCCGACCGACGGTGAGATTGTTTTTAACATGAAAGTCCGTGAACCACCAAAGGTGGCCGATCTGGTGCGATTCCAGAACCGACAGTATAGTCTGGATGAGAGAGGAGAACAAAACTATGAAGAACAAATTTAATGCACGTTACGTTGCCGTAACAGGAATGCTTTCAGCCATCGGATTTATTCTGATGTATATTGAAATCAGCGTTCCATTTATGCCACCATTTATCAAAGCAGATTTATCGGAATTACCAGCACTGATTGGTTCCTTTGCATATGGACCATGGTGTGGAATTTTAGTTTGCCTGATTAAAAATCTATTACACATGCCAGTTTCTACAACAGCCTGTGTAGGAGAGATTGCCAACTTCTTATTAGGTTCTATTTTTGTGGGTACAGCAGGCCTTATCTACAAAAAGAAAAAGTCAAAAAAGAATGCAATGATAGCAGCGGTGATAGGTGCGATTCTTATGGGTATTGCAAGTGTTCCAGTAAACTATTTTCTGACTTACCCATTTTATTATAACTTTATGCCAAAGGAAGCAATTCTTCAGGCGTACCAGCTGATTGTACCATCTATGAAATCTATATTGCAGTGTCTTGTTTGCTTTAACTTCCCATTTACTACGGTAAAGGGCTTGGTATCGGTAGCGATTTCGCTTTTGGTATATAAACATTTATCACCGATTTTAAAAGGGAAAAATTAATAAAAGCTTTAGAAGAAAGACGGACCTTCCGTCTTTCTTTTTTTGTAGAGAAATGATATAATACTTCAAAGTGGAAACCTATGTGGTTTCATAGAAAAAGGATTTACGGAGAGAAATATGAATATTAGTTTTGATATTAAAATTACAGCAAAAGATTTATTCCGATTTAATATTGGACAGGCCTACAAAGGGTTACAGGGCTTTCTGTCTATTTTCTTACCACTGTTAGTGTTTGCCTATGCAGCAACTAGTTGGGGAAAAGTGGATATATTGTATACCGTATTATATATTGTTGTAGGCGTTGTGCTTTTAGGATATGTTCCATTCTCATTATGGAAAAAGGCAAACGCAGTTGTGAATGATGAAAATAATGCACTTTCAAAAGTTCTTCACTATGAGTTTACGGAAGAAGAGATTAAGGTTTCTGTGGGAGAAGAAAGTGTAGAATTCAAATGGGAAAATATTTATATGATGAAGAAGTCATCTGATTTGCTTTTGATTTACACCAATCGTGTCAATGCATATATCTTGCCAATGGAACAGCTTGGAGATAAATATAATCAGCTGTCAGAATTAGCGCATGCAAAATTAGAAAAATATCGTATTAAAATGAAATAACTGCTAGGAGTAGCATATGGAAAAAATAAAAGTAATAGAAAGCTTTTCGCCAGAAGATACTCTTGCGCTGGGACGCAAGATGGGTCGTGAAGCGCAGCCAGGTGATGTTTATACTTTGATAGGTGATTTAGGTGTTGGAAAAACTGTTTTTACCCAAGGGATTGCCGAGGGGTTAGAAATTGAAGAGTCCATTTGCAGTCCTACATTTACTATTGTTCAGGTATATGAAGAGGGACGCATGCCATTTTATCACTTTGACGTATATCGCATTGGCGATGTTGAAGAGATGGATGAAATCGGATATGAAGACTATTTTTATGGAGATGGCCTTTGCATGATTGAATGGGCAAATCTAATCGAAGAGATTTTGCCATCAAAGCGCAAAGAAATTACCATCGAAAAAGATTTAGAAAAAGGTTTCGATTATAGAAAAATAACTATTAAAGAGGTTGACTAAAATCATGAAGATATTAGCAATTGAAAGTTCTGGACTAGTTGCAAGTGTAGCTGTTACAGAAAACAATACCCTTGTGGGCGAATATACCACAAATCAAAAGAAGACACATTCCCAGACGCTTTTGCCAATGTTAGATGAATTGACAAAAAGATTAGAATTGGATTTAAACACGATAGATGCCATAGCAGTCTCTATGGGTCCGGGTTCGTTTACGGGATTGCGTATTGGTTCTGCCACGGCAAAAGGATTGGGCTTGGCATTAGACAAGCCAATCATTCCTGTACCAACGGTAGATGCTTTGGCTTACAACCTTTGGGGGACAGATAAATTGGTTTGTCCTCTTATGGATGCGCGTAGACAACAGGCGTATACAGGTTTATATACTTTTGAAAAGGGACAGCTTAATACAGTGCTTTCACAGTGTGCAGTAGATATTAGTGAAATTGTTGCCGAGATAAATAAGACTGGAAAAGAGGTTGTCTTTTTAGGAGATGGCGTTCCGGTGTTTAAAGAGTATCTTGCAGAAAATGTGAGGGTACCATATGAATTTGCTCCAGCAACTTGTCATATTCAAAGAGCGACCAGTGTAGCGGCTTTAGGAGAAGTGCTTTATCAGCAAGGTGTGGTGGAAACAGCCAGAGAACACAAACCTGATTACTTGCGCTTGTCTCAGGCAGAGCGTGAATTAAAAGAAAAGGAACGGGATTTCAAAATATGTTAATCCGAAAAATGGCCATGGCAGATATAAAAGCAGTTGAAGCCATTGAAGCTCAGTGCTTTTCTCAGCCTTGGAGTGAAAAGAGTTTTCAGGATTCCATTGAGCGAGAGGACACTATTTTTCTGGTATGCCAAGAGGATGAAATTATCACAGGTTATATAGGTATGTATGTCAGTTTCGATGAAGCTAGTATTACCAACGTAGCCGTTTCTCCTGCATATAGAAAAAAAGGCTATGGTGAGCAGCTTGTTTGTGCAGCGAAAAAAGCGGCAAAAGAAGCACGAGTAGACTCTATTTTCTTAGAAGTTCGTGTTTCAAATGAAGCTGCGGTTTCCTTATATAAGAAAATGAATTTTGAAAAATTAGGTATTCGAAAGAATTTCTATCAGCATCCAGTAGAGGATGCAATAATTATGAAAGTTGGAATATAAATGTTAGATG
>CAZVOY010000153.1:0-2974 GCA_964628865.1 uncultured Lachnobacterium sp.
GAAAGGTGCTTTTTTCTGTCCCATTCTTCTTAATCTGATTTTAACTGCCATTTTTTGTTTCCTCCTAGGATTAAATAATAAATTTGTTAACATATTTATTTAAAACCGTTGTCATTTGTCTACAACAGATTTTAACATTTTTAGAATCGGAAACCATTTCCAAATGGATTACCGCCTCTTCTTCCTCTTCTTCCGCCCATCATACCAGGCATTTTCTTCATCATTTTCTGCATCTGTTCAAACTGTTTCACCAGTCTGTTTACTTCAGCAATATCCACACCAGCACCTTTTGCAATACGGTGTTTACGGCTTGGATTCATCAACTTTGGATTTTGTCTTTCTTTGATGGTCATTGACTGGATGATTGCTTCTGTACGAGCCATCTGCTTTTCTGCCGCTTCGGTATCGATATCTGGAGCCTTGCCCATTCCCATACCTGGCATCATGCTCATCATCGCCGACATACCACCCATTTTTTTCATTTGACTCATGGATTCCAAATACATCTCGTAGTCAAACTGATTTTTACGCATTTTCTGTTCAAGCTTCTTTGCCGCATCCTCATCAATGCTTTCCTGTGCTTTCTCAATCATCGTAAGCACATCGCCCATACCGAGAATTCGCGAAGCCATACGGTCTGGATAAAACTGTTCTAAATCAGAAAGCTTTTCTCCCATACCTGCATAAAGAATAGGTTTTCCTGTTACTGCTCTGATTGAAAGAGCCGCACCGCCTCGGGTATCGCCGTCTAATTTGGTGAGTACCACGCCATCCAAACCAATCTTTTCATCAAAGGTCTGTGCTACATTTACTGCATCCTGACCTGTCATGGCATCTACTACCAAGATGGTCTGTGTAGCTCCTGTAACTTCTTTTATTTCAACCAATTCTGCCATCATTTCCTCATCTACATGAAGACGACCAGCAGTATCGATGAATAACACATTAAATTCATTTTTCTTTGCATATTCCACTGCAGCTTTGGCGATATTTGCAGGCTTTTCTTTGTCTCCCATTTCGAAAACTTCTACGCCCATTTTCTCGCCATTGATTTTCAACTGTTCAATCGCAGCTGGACGGTAAACGTCACAGGCTGCCAAGAGGCTCTTTTTACCCTTTGTTTTGAACTTTCCTGCAAGCTTTGCTGTGGTAGTGGTTTTACCAGCACCCTGAAGACCTACCATCATGATTACCGTAAGTGATTTTCCTGGTTCAAACTTAATCTCTGTTGTTTCAGAGCCCATCAGTTTTACCATTTCTTCATTTACAATCTTGATTACCATCTGTCCTGGGTTTAAACCGTTCATAACATCCTGACCGATTGCTCGCTCCTGAACATCTTTAATGAACTGTTTTACCACCTTGAAGTTTACGTCAGCCTCTAAAAGTGCCAGCTTAACTTCTTTCATCGCAGCCTTTACATCATCTTCTGTCAGACGGCCCTTGCTACGCAGGTTTTTAAATACGTTCTGCAGTTTTTCTGATAAACTGTCAAATGCCATATTATAATTCCTCTAATATCTGATTAGAAATTGTTTCAATATCATTTAAGATATTTTCATCCTTTGATTCCTTGAACTGTTTTGCAAGCTCATGAATCTGTTCTACATTATCTTTGACTTTTAAGAATTTTTCTACTAAATGAAGTTTTTCTTCGTAGGCCATGAGTTTTTTGCTAGTTCGCTTTACCATATCATGTACTGCCTGACGGCTGGTTCCCTCTACCGAAGCAATTTCGCCCAAAGACAAATCATTTAAAACATACTCTTCATAGATTTCTCTCTGATGTTCATTTAAAAGTTCGCCATAAAAGTCATATAAATACGCAAGTTCAATTTTTGTTTCCATATCATTTTCCTTATTCTGATATGCGCACCTACTTGCGCACCTTTGTCAGAGTAACATAAATAAATAAGGGTGTCAAGTATTTTTACTCGACACCCTTTGTTTTTATTTTTATACAATTCGTTACTGTTTTTCACATTCAACACGAAGTGAATAGCTTTCACCCCTAAATGTAAGGATTAACTGATTGCCTTCAAATTCATATTCGATTGCTTCATAATAGTCATCTTCATATCGAAGGTTTACATCATCTGTATTATAAGTATATGGACCATTGATGGATGAAATAGCTGCTACTGATTCGTTTGTCACATTCTGCATAGCTTCTTTCATTTTTTCCATTTCCATTTCAGCAAGTCTTGCTTCGATATATTCTTCCTCAGACAAACCTGATTCTAAAACTGCTTCTTCCAAAGTTAATCCTGTAGATTCTGCCTCAACTATAACGGCTCCTCTTGCAAGAATTTCCATTCCTGCTTCAAAATTTTCGTTAAATGCATCAATAGAATCCTGATCAACAGACATAGTCATCATGCCATCAGCAAATTCAATATCAATCACAAAAACTAAATCTTCGAAAGCAGCATATTCTGCTAATCCTGGATAATGTTCAATAATACCATCATTAAACTGCTTTGTAACATCAAGTGTCCCAATCCATTTTCCTTCAAATGGATCACCAGAACCACATGCTGTAAACATCATTGTAAGTACTAACAGTAATGAAAGTAATATATTTCTTTTTTTCATTTCAAATCCTCCACCACGAAAATAAGAATATTTCTTTTAATTATCTTATCACAATTTTATGCTTTTTGACAATGAAATAAAACGAAATATTATATTGCCGTACGCACTACTTTAGGTTGGTATCCACCAGCTTCGAGTTTTTTAAGAATCTGTTTTTTATGATCCGTTCCAAAACTTTCCATTGTGATACGAAGTTCTACCGCATCATTACGGTTTGTAGATACAAACTGGTTGTGTTCAAGCTTAATAACGTTACCTTGTTCTTTAGCAATAACATCTGCGACCATGGATAACTGACCTGGCTTATCAGGCAACAATACGGAAACTGTAAAGATACGATCTCTAAAAATAAGTCCCTGCTGTACTACAGATGACATGG
>CAZVOY010000154.1:0-2926 GCA_964628865.1 uncultured Lachnobacterium sp.
CGCCAGCACCAAGTGCTGCTCTGGCTTCTGAGCCATATTTAATTTCTTTTGCCATGTTTCAAATCTCCTTCAAATTTATTCGCGCGCGACACATATTTCACTTGGCGAGGTGTTCTCGAGCCTAGCGAAATAGCGTACACCGTAGCGGTATTGCGTAGCAATTAACTTCTATTCCGCGAGCTGCGCATCCCGCGGAGCGTGTCATCGGTGAAGCTATGCTTCAACGATGGCAAGGATGTCGTTCTGGCGAACGATGATATATTCCTGACCGTCTAATTTTACTTCTGTACCAGCATATTTAGAATAAATAACTTTCTGTCCTTCTTTTACCTGCATAACAACTTCTTTGCCATCAACAATTCCGCCAGGACCTACAGCAACAACTTCTGCTTCCTGTGGTTTTTCCTGTGCAGATGCAGTTAAAATGATACCAGACTTTGTAGTCTCTTCAGCTTCAAGCTGTTTTAAAACAACACGATCGGTTAATGGTGATAATTTCATTTTATAATTCCTCCTTAATATGAATAGACTTGCGTCCCTTTTTCTATAAATATTCTCTAGTAAAGATAATATTACTAGAAAAAATAAAAGTCAATACAAAATTAGCACTCTTTTTTAAAGAGTGCTAATAACATTAAAAAACCCCAGTAAAATCAAGCGATTGCAGATTTCTTAAATGTTTATAAACTTCTAAATATCAGATTAATTCATAGTGTTTTAAGGCATTTAATATGCCATCTTTATGAATATGTGTAGTTACATATTCTGCAGAAGCTTTTGCCTCCTCAGTTGCATTTCCCATTGCTATACTATGTCCAACAAATTCCAGCATTTCTAAATCGTTGATACTATCTCCAATGGCATATGTGTCATCCTTGGATATATTCAAATGATTACACAACCATTCAATACCAGTTGCTTTTGAAGTGCCTACTGGTACTGCTTCAATTATCCCATCCCCATGGTCGAGTAATACAAATTCATTACCCAATGTTTCTTCTACACCTTTATAGTCTGTATCTTCGTTTACTAATGCAGAGAATTTATTTGCATGAATATCAGACAATTCACATTCATCCAAAAACATCATGGAGTCTCTTAAATTCTCAATAATATATTCAATGTAAGGATCCCCTTCAAAGCCTTCTCGATCCAACCACTGAAAATCTGTTCCTTCATAGATAATCGGCATATGACAAGCACGAGAAATGTCATAAATCTTTTTTACTACTTCATAAGGCATATTATTCTCGTAAAGAATCACACCATCCATTTGTACATGATTTCCACAGGAAGCTATATAACCGTCAAATCCTATTTCATCGAATTGAGGATCCTTTACATTTCCCATTGCGCGACCTGTACATACAAAGGCCTTATGTCCATTTTCTTGTAATCCTTTAATCGCAAGCTTTGTACTTTCAGGAACAATCATTTTCTCATCCCACAAGGTTCCATCTATGTCAAAAAATACATATTTACTCATTTTTCTTTTTCCCTATATATATAATCAAAAATCCTAACCCTATGAGCAATACTCCTACCGATACCAACCATGCACTCACGCTTCCATCCACAGTTCCATTTAAAAATCCAGTTTCTGTTCGAATGACAGCAATTCCATTTGCTACGATATGTGCAATCACCGCTGGATAAATATGACCTGTCTTTTCCACAAACAACGCGAATACGATACCTAATAAAAATGCATAAACAAACTGCACAATATTAAAGTGCAAAGCTGCAAATATCAATGCGGAAACAAGCACCGATGGCCACATGCCCATCATGCGACGAAGTCGTCCATAAACAACTCCTCGATGAAGGAGTTCTTCTAAGAATGGTGTCACCAATGCAGAACCCAAAATTTCTAGCCAAATGGTACTTCCATAAAAAGCATTACTAGCAATTTCGTATTCTGTAGACATTGGTACAAGTGGTGACATGGAAATAATATTGTTTAATGAAATGGATAAACACACAATAATTCCACTTACTGCCAATACATTTAAAATTGTAGAATGCGTAATAGGTTCTTTTAAACCATATCTCCCTGTTAACATCAAGTCACGCTTATAATCTGCCCAAACCACAGGAATGGCTACGAGGCTTCCGATAATTTTACATAACATATAAGTTTCATTATCTGTACCCAAAACCATCTGCGCCAAAAAAATACCGATACTGATAGCTGCGTAATACATCGCTACAGGATATACAATTTCCCATATCTTAGTTGCTAAATTTGTTTTTTTATTCACTCTATCTTCCTCTTCTATTCAACTTTCTTTACGATATCTTCCATTCCACCCTTATCCATCACAGCCTGTCGCATTTGAACTACTGTTTTTCCAAATACAGGATGTCTATACAAAGGACAAAGTTCTGATAGTGGCTCTAATACAAACATGCGATTTTCCATATCCACATGCGGAATAGACACCAAATCACTATGATAAATATAGTCATCAAAAAACAAGATATCTAAATCAATCGGTCTAGGTCCCCATTTGATACTTCTGTCTCGTTTTAAACCATCTTCGATACCACGGAATACCGTCATTAATTCCTCTGGCTCCATATAGGTTTCTAGCTGCAAACATCCATTGATAAAATCAGGTTGTGGTACTGGACCATATGGCTTTGTCTGAATCAATCCTGAACGCACCACATTTCTGATTCCCTTTGTTGCTTTTAGCCTATCCAACCCATCCTCAATTGTTTTCCTTGGATCTGGTTCGTGGTTACCACCAAACGAGACATAAACCTTATGCCATTCTCTATAAATGGTAACAGACACATCTTCTGGCATGTGTGTAATCGGAGCATGTGGTTTTCTTACTTCCAATTCTATTGCCTGAATTGTCGGAAATGCACCAAACACAGCCTGTACAACCTGTTCTGCTGCAGTCTCAATTAAATCAAA
>CAZVOY010000155.1:0-2879 GCA_964628865.1 uncultured Lachnobacterium sp.
CTTTTGCAGAAACATTGGCTTCCACTTTATTTTCTTCTACAGCAGCAAGCACTACTGTTTCAACCTGTTCACAAAGTTTCTCGCTATCAATGTTTCCATCTTTGATTTCTGAGATTTCAATACTTACATCCTTTCCATCTGTCAAAAATTCATTTTCAACAGCAGCACATATCATCTCATCCATACATATTTCAATCGTTACATCACTAAAGTTTACATTTGCAAAAGCAACTTTCGCATCCTCATTCAAATACTCCACGCCTATAACTACATTGTCCTTATCCAAATATAGTTTAACCTGTGGATTGATTGTCACAATTACAGATGCCGCATAATCTTTCGGAATTATGTCTTCAACAATTGTTTGGTTCTCCGTTTCCGTAGAAATTTCCGGAGATTGTCTCTCTTCCACATTTTTTACTTTACCACATGCACACAATAAGAATGACAGTATGATACATATTATCAGCACATATCTTATCTTTTTCATATAGCCTCCTCTTTTATATCAATTCCTGTTATAAACACAGTTTTTTCGACTCAAAGTTAGTCTTTCCCCATATTGTTATAGTATATAGACCTCAAACTTATGTAAAGTAGATTGCCAAAAATGACAGTTGCCATTTCGGGCGAAAGTATATACTCTCCTAAAAAATGTGATACAATAATTTACGTATTACACAAAAGGAGACTACCTATGAAATTTTTTCAACTATTAGAGCACTATATGAAGACACTTGATTGTACTGGAAAAGAGCTTTCCGAGTTGTCCGGTATTTCTTCTTCTGTCATCAGCCGATATAAAACTGGAGAACGCGAACCTGCTCCGAACTCAGAAACTTTGGTTGTACTGGTCAAAGCATTATCTACGATTGCAGAATCAAAACAGATTGAGGATATGTCAGAAGAAGTGATTATGTCACGTTTCTTAGAAACGCTTCTTTCTAATACTGTGGACTACACTCATTTCATCGATAAATTTAACATCCTGTATAATACACTTAATTTAAGCATGAAAAGCATTTCCTCATATACCAATTATGATGCTTCCTTTTTATATCGTATAAAATCAAGCGAACGAAAAATATCCGATCCCATTGATTTTTCAAATAAATTTGCTTCCTATCTTGTAGATGAGTTTTCTTCTTATGAAAACAAAGAAATTATTGCGAGACTAATGGGAGTTTCTAGCCATGATATATCCGATGCATCCGATTATCACGATGCTATTTACTACTGGCTTTTGGCAGGTACTAATGAGATACCTGCACCTAACCACACTCCAAAACATGTGGCGAATATATCTTCTTTTTTAATAAAAATGGATGAGTTTAACTTGGACGATTATATTAAGGTGATTCATTTTGATGAGTTAAAAGTTCCAACGATTCCAGTGCATCTGCCTTCAACCAAAATATATAATGGTGTTCAACAGATGCGTGAAGGAGAACTTGACTTTTTTAAGGCAACCGTTACTTCAAAATCATCAAAATCTATTCTTATGTGTGCAAATATGCCAATGCTTGATATGGCAGAAGATTTGGATTTTAACAAAAAGTGGATGTTTGCCATTGCCTGCTCTCTTAAAAGAGGCTTACATATAGATATGATTCACTATTTGGAGCGTCCTTTTGAAGAATTACTATTGGGCTTAGAGGCCTGGATTCCAATTTATATGACAGGTCAGGTTTCTCCATACTACCTGCCAGATTATGTTGCTCAAATTTATCATAATCTGGATTATATCTCTGAGACTGCTGCTCTCCATGGTGAGTGTATTTCTGGTGGTCACGATGAAGGCAGATACATATTAACTAATAACAAAGAGGAACTTGCCTATTATCAAAAACGAAGAAAAAGACTGCTATCCCACGCTAAACCCTTAATTGAAATCTATAACAATCAAAATGTAGATGCGTTTCATAAATTTTTGAAAACAGATGCTTCTACTGTGGGTCATAGACGTAATATTCTTTCTTCCTTGCCAATTTATACAATCAGCGAGGTACTGCTTGATGACATTTTGAGGTCAAATCATATCGCTGATTCTGATGCAGAGACAATTAAAAATTATAGAAAGTCTGAAATAGAACGCATAAACCAAAAACTGACGCACAGCACCATTACCGAAAACATACATATTCCATCAGAAGCCGCTTACCAAGAGAATCCTATGCTTCTGTCCGTATCTGGATGTTTTTATGAGCAACCTATTGCATATGACTATAAACAGCTACTTGCTCACTTAAAGGAAACTCAGGAATTTGCTAAATCAAACCGAAATTATGTATTAAACACGAATGAGCTAACTGCTTTCAGAAATATTCAAATCGAAATTATGGAGGATGAGTACGTTGTTATTTCTAAAGTAAAATCTCCTTCTATACATTTCGTAATAAAACATCCACGTTTGATAAATGCTTTGCAGAATTTTACTGTTCCAGTAATTGAAGACTAACAGAACCAAAAGGGACGCCCCTAAGGGCGTCCCTTTCAAATGATCATTATTTTTATAAGTTATTTTTTGTTATCAGCACTTCCACAAGCTTCACCATTGCGTCTCTTCGCACATACGTCTGCGTCAGGGCAACCAACACAGGTCACACCTTTCTCTTTTTCTTTTTTCATATAAAGAAGCGCTACGCCAAGTATCACGGCGAGAACTACAATAATGATAATGTCTGTCATTCTGATAACTCCTTTGTTTTTATAAGCGTTAATACTTCATGTTATTCACGTTCACTTTTACTATCGCGCATATTCAGCTGCCATAGCTTTGTTGTTTCTCTTAATGATGTAAACAAGGATAGCTACCATAACTGCTACTGCGATAAGTCCAGGTACAAATCCAGCTCCAAGTGCGCCAGTTGTGATAAGTG
>CAZVOY010000156.1:0-2872 GCA_964628865.1 uncultured Lachnobacterium sp.
GGATGTGTATTAATATGCTCGATTAATCGGTCTGCATACTTGCTCATTTTAAAGAAATATGCTTCTTCTTTTGCAGGTTTTACGTCACGTCCACAGTCAGGACATTTTCCATCTACAAGCTGTGATTCTGTCCAAAAAGATTCACAAGGTGTACAGTACATACCCTCGTATGCACCTTTATAAATATCACCTTTGTCATATAATTTCTTAAAGATTTTCTTTACACAAGCTTCGTGATCATCATCTGTAGTACGTACAAAGCTGTCATAAGAAGAGTCTACCAAATCCCATATTTCTTTAACTGTTCCTGCAACTTCATCTACATATTCCTTTGGAGTGATACCTACAGCTTCCGCTTTTTCCTGAATCTTCTGCCCATGTTCGTCTGTTCCTGTCTGGAACCACACATCATAGCCTTCTGCTCTTTTATATCTAGCAATAGCATCTGCTAAAATAATTTCATATGTGTTACCAATATGTGGTTTGCCTGATGTGTAGGCAATTGCGGTAGTAATATAATATTTCCCTTTGCTCATTTTATATCCTCACTTTCGTGTTGTTATTATATAGAAAAAACCCATCTTCTATTATAGAAGATGGGTTGTCTATTCGTCAAGTTTTCACTCTCGATATTTTATTTTAATGAGCCACCACAATCAGAACAAAATGCGCTGTTTTCTGGCTGCTTACTTCCACAGGATGAACACTCTACAGAACCTTGAGCTGCTAAAAGGTCAGCATTTAACTGTGCTAGTTCTTCTTCTGCTTCTTTGATAGATGGGAAGTATACATTTTCTTCTACTTCTTCATCCTTGTGTGCATCATAGTAAGCTTTACCAAGTAATGCATACTGTTTGTCTAAAAAAACTTCTTTATTGTGAATGTCTATTTTAATTTTTGCAACAGCAGAAGCATCCTTTGCCATGCTTTCTACTTCTTTGCCTGCGTTTACTAAACTTTCTTTTACTTTGTTTAAATCAAATTCGAATGCCATAATTATTTCTCCTTTTAACGTACACAAAATTTGTTTCTACAAATAATATACGCTAAAAATGATGATCCTACAAGGGTAGATTTATAACATACCTGTCTCACGCATTACAACGTAAACCATATAAATGAAGTAAGAAACCACCATTATTGCACCCATAGCTTTTCCAAGGGATTTCTTCTTTGCTGCAACTACCCAGCAAACTAATGTAGCTACTACTACTGCTAGAATATCAATAGCATTGCTCATTACAAACTGGATTGGGCTAATAGAAGATGCGATACCAAGTACAAATAAGATATTGAATACATTAGAACCAATTGCATTTCCGAGAGCCATGTCAACTTCGCCTTTTCTAGCTGCCACAATAGAAGTCACAAGTTCTGGAAGAGATGTACCTACAGCTACGATAGTAAGACCTACCATAGTTTCACTCATACCAAACGCCATAGCAAGTGTAGATGCTGAATCTACTACCCAGTCGCCACCGATAGCGATAGCTACTGCACCACCAATGATAGAAACAACACTCATAAGTACAGACTGAGTTACGATTTCTTCTTCTTCAGAACCTGGCTGAAGACCTTCGTTATTTCTAGCACGTAATGCAGATTTAATCATAAGGAATAAGAATAATGCAAAGAATACTAATAAAATAACACCATCGATACGTCCAAGTACAGTACCTTCTGTTCCAACCATACCTAATACAATCAAAAGAACTGCTGCAAGGATAGAATATGGAATATCTCTACGGATAGTATCTTTATCTACTTCTACCTTCTGCATAATACAACACAAACCTACTACCACTAATAAGTTGAAGAAGTTAGAACCAGATACGTTACTAACCGCAAGGGAGTTGCTACCAGCGATAGACGCCGAAATAGAAACCGCTGTTTCTGGAAGAGATGTACCCATTGCTACAATGGTAAGACCGATAATAAGTGTAGGTACTTTTAATCTCTTTGCTACGTTTGATGCACCTTCTACGAAGAAATCTGCACCCTTAATTAAGCCTACAAAGCCTACTACCAAGAGGATAATTGCTCCTGGAATTGTCTGAAAAAATGCTGCCATATTTTTTCTCCTTTTCCTTTTCCATTTTCTTTACTAAAAATCAATCAAGAGCTGTGGATTCACACCATAATAATTGTTTCAAGGGACAAAAAAAACGTATGCCTAGTCTCTCTAAGCATACGTGAGTCTCACTCTTTAAGATTTGCCAGGTCGCAACACGACCGAGATTGTTGACAAACCACACAATATGTGCGAATTACTCCCCCACAATAACTCTCAACTAATTCTTAATTATAAATTAAATTTAGCAGAGAAATACAAGGATTGTCAACGACAAAAGCCTTTGTCGTAAGTGTTTTGGAATATTTCACAAATTTTACCATAAAAATATGAACAATTTGACTGAAAACATTGACTTTAGACGGTTTTTCGTGCTTGACAATCCTCGCCCGACCTAGATATAATATGTCTAATTGAAGTAGAAACAAAGGCTATGACAAGAACAAGTACCTATTTGTGAAACAAACAGAAAGTTGCCGGCTGATGAGAGGCGCATGGGAAGCATTTAGGGAATACCTCTTCGAGCTTTGCACCGAAACGTTTTACCTAGTAGGCTGCAACGGATTAGTCCACGTTATAGGAACTGGGGTATTGTCGGATACTCCCAAAGGTAGTAAGTGTGAGCTTGCTACGAAGTAAGGTGGTAACACGAGTTAATCTCCCTCGTCCTTATAGGACGGGGGAGTTTTATGTTTTAGGAGGAACACAAAATGACATTATATGACGAACTCGTTGCCCGCGGCCTCATCGCCCAGGTAACAAACGAAGAAGAAATCAAAAACTTAATTAATAACGGAAAAG
>CAZVOY010000157.1:0-2821 GCA_964628865.1 uncultured Lachnobacterium sp.
TCCTACGGATTTTGCTCGTTGAGAAATTGCTATGCAATTTCTCAAATCCCAATTTACAGGAGAAAATAAATGAAGTTTGAACCTATACATATTAAGGATAAACTTGGACGAGTAGTTGTTTTACGAAGTGCAGAAGTATCTGATGCAGTGGATCTGGTTGATTATCTAAAAATAACAACTGGTGAAACACCGTATTTAATTAGGGAACCAGAGGAAGTTACTATAACACTTGAACAAGAAAAAAGTTTTATAGAAAGCAAAATAAATGCAGAAAGAGAGTTAATGCTTGTTGCGGCAATTGATGGAAAGCATATAGGAAATTGTTCGCTTATGAGTATTGCTCCTTATAAGAGATATGCACATCGATGTGAGGTTGCGATTGCTTTATATCAAGAGTATTGTGGTTACGGGATTGGTAAGGCAATGCTGCAGGCAGTTCTTGATGTAGCAAAAAATGTAGGATACGAGCAGGCAGAGTTAGAGGTGATTTCTGACAATAAGAATGCTATTGAAATGTACAGAGGATTGGGCTTTGAGAAATATGGTTCTTTTCCAAGGAGCATGAAATATTCTGATGGAACCTATGCAGATGCCGAATGGATGATGAAAAGACTGTGATGCTGGTAGTTGACTTTATGGTTTGCACAATTATAATTAAAATATATTGAGAAATGAAATTTAGAGGTTAGTACATGGAAAATTTATTACGAGTTGGTGTAATTACAACCACACATGGTGTGCGTGGAGAGGTAAAGGTGTTTCCTACCACAGATGATTCACAGAGATTTAAAAAGTTAAAGAAAGTTATCTTAGATACAGGGAAAGAGCAGTTGGACTTAGATGTACAGTCGGTGAAGTTCTTTAAGAATTTGGTGATTCTAAAATTCAAGCAGTTTGACAATATCAATGATGTGGAGAAGTATAAGAATGCGGATTTGCTAGTGACACGTGAACATGCTGTGAAATTAAAACCAGGGGAATACTTTATTGCTGATTTAATTGGCTTACAAGGTGTTTCCGATGAAGGTGAAGATTTAGGAGAACTCACAGATGTTATACAGACAGGTGCAAATGACGTGTATGTATTTACAAAGCAGGGGGAAGCAGATTTGCTTGTGCCAAAGATTCCTGATTGTGTAAAAGCAATTGATTTAGAAAAAGGAACAGTGCTTGTCCACTTGCTTCCTGGATTAAGAGATTAATATACTTCGAAAAAGAAGAAAGAAGGATCAGTTATGAATTTTCATATCTTAACATTATTTCCAGAGATGGTAGCGAACGCTTTAAATACTTCTATTACAGGTAGAGCGATTGATAATGGTTATATTTCTGTTGATGCCGTAAATATTCGTGATTTTTCAACAGACAAACATAAAAAAGTAGATGATTATCCTTATGGCGGAGGTGCAGGAATGCTTATGCAGGCACAGCCTGTTTATGACGCATATAAGAGTGTCGCAGATACGATTCCAGCAGAACACAAAAAACGTGTGGTTTATGTGACTCCACAGGGATATACGTTTAACCAGAAAATGGCATCGGATTTCTCAAAATGCGATGACTTGATTTTTATTTGTGGTCATTATGAAGGCATTGATGAACGTGTGCTAGAAGAAGTTGTAACCGATTATGTTTCCATTGGGGACTATATTTTAACAGGTGGAGAATGGGCAGCTATGATTATGGTTGATGCGATTTCTCGACTTGTACCAGGGGTTTTACATAATGAAGTTTCTGCGGAAACAGAGTCTTTCCATGGATATTTACTGGAACACCCTCAGTATACTAGACCAGAAATTTGGCATGAAAAGGAAGTTCCAGAAGTACTTTTAAGTGGAAATCAGAAGAAAATTAATGATTGGCGATTAGAGGAATCGAAAAAAAGAACCATGGAGCGTCGCCCAGACTTGTTTGATAGGTATTTTGCATTAAATGAATGTAAAGAAAAATTAATGCAACAGAAAATGCTTTATATTGATATGATAGAATTAATTGCTCGTGGACACGCGATCTTGGTTGCAAAAGATAATAATAACATTCTATTGCAAGATATGGAAACAGGATATTTCCATCATTCAGGAACGGATATTGATTTCTTTGTTACCTTGCCAAGAGAAATTCGATTATCTATCGAAAAAATTATTCTTCATCAGGAAGAGATGGTAGTTCCAGTACAGAAACTTTTGAATTTAAACAATTCTTTGGTATGTTATCAGTCTGTGTATACTGCTAGAGAAAAACTCCCAATTACAGGTCTGTATCGTGGAGATGGACAACCAACACCAGAGGGATTGACAATTCGCCAGCTTACGATGGAATATGTTGATGTAGTGCAAGAAGAATATAACCATGCGGATTACCAAAAGGTAGAAGATAATACTTATATCAAAGATCGAATTGAAAAAGGCTGTATGTATGGTGCGTTTGTAGGGGACGAACTGGCAGGTTTCATTGGAATTCATCATGATGATAGCATTGGAATGCTTCGCGTGTTTGAACAATATCGAGGAAGACATATTGGTAAAGCAATGCAGACCTATATGATTAATAAATTGCTAGAATTGGGATTTATGCCATATGGACAATTTTTAATTGGGGATGAAGGTTCTGAAAATTTGCAGAAGTCTCTTGGTATGTACATGTCGAAAACGCCTGTTGTATGGGTTGATTAAAAAACTTTTTGATTTCGCAAGAAAAACCTTGCAATACCTGTTAAAATGTGGTAGATTACTAATGTTGTGAATAAAAAGTGATGGTCCTCTGTTGTTGCATAGTGCGCATTAAGAACGTCAAAGTAAATAGGAGGTCACAAAATGAACGC
>CAZVOY010000158.1:0-2768 GCA_964628865.1 uncultured Lachnobacterium sp.
CAATTTTACCAGTCTTTCCATCCAAGAATTTTTTCTTGAATTCATACACTTCTTTTGCAGAATTTAATTCTTCCGCACCCGCAATAATTTCCTGTTTGATTGCTTCCAAATTTGCGTTCATTGCGATCTCCTTTTCTATAAATATTTTGGTTTGATTTGTTTTAAGGCACAAAAAAAGTTCGTCCCTATAAAACTTAGGGACGAACCAATAATCTTATCTATTGTATCCGCGATACCACCCTGATTCCCATACAAAATGCATGGACTCTCATTGACTGCGTAACGTGCAGCAACTCGTCTCAAACTACTGATTTCATCTGAGCAGCTCCTGTGGGAAATTCAGTCAATAATCAGTGCTTAAGGAAATTTTCAGCCGATGATTTCCTCTCTCTGAAAGTATAATTATTACTTACTTAACACATTCATAGCCTTTTTTATTCAAAATCTTTGAATATATTAACATAATTACTAATAAAACTCAAGGGGAATTTCAACGCTCTCATAATAATATTGAATAATATCTAAATAATTATAACCTTCTTCTGCCATCGCCTTTGCACCATATTGGCTCATGCCAATTCCGTGTCCAAAACCACCACCACGAAGAACAACTTTTCCGTCTGAAACTTCTGCAATCTCAAAACAAGCACTTGGTATCATTGATAAATTTGTTCGTACATCTCCATTATTTAAACATGTTTCTGTAAGATATCTACCAAGCACTCTTCTTATTTCATTTTCATTTTTCAATATTTCTGTAGTATTTTCGTACTTTAATTCTATTTCTGTTATATATCCAGCTTGATTTCTTTCTAAAATAGAAATGGATTGTAATGCGCCTTTTTCGCTCTCTTTTACTGACGAAATGTCTAGTGTGGCATCCCAGCGATAAAATGCTGATGCAGAATCATAACATTGCTCGTGTGAATTAATAAACTGTGAAAAATCGGAAGCAACTGCTAAATTCAAGCCATTTGCATTTTCTATACCAGCACAGGAAATATAAGCTGTATCTTCTATACCCCATGAACTTAAATCATTGGTCACACCTGGACTTGTGGAATAATAATAGCAATTAATAAGCTCGCCATCGCAGGTTATTACCTGTCCTTTTGTTTCTTCCACTGCTGTATCAGTTTCTATATATCTCCCTGCATTGTTGTATGCCTGAAAATCTGTACTATCATCTAAATTTGCCGCATAGCATGCATAAGAAGTATTTTTCATCTGTGCATATGCATATGTTCTCGCACATACTGCCTGCGCTTTTAAGGCTTCCCTTCCAAAATAAATCGGCATTTCAGATGGAAGAACATATTTTACATAAGTTTCCATAGGTAATTCGTTTATCAAAACAAATCCGTCTTCGGTTTTTATAATACGAAAACAGCCTTCGTATGCATTTCCTTTCACATTACCATTAGAATCACTAAGGGATAATCCCATGGAATCTGTAATTTCCATTGAAGAGATGTTTTGAGCACGCATAGTTTCATTTACTGAAATTATCGTATTATCAGAAAGTTTTTTTACATACAAATTATCATAAAAAATGCTACTTCCATTTTTTATAATTACACGAATATAGTTTGGTTTAATACTAATTTTCGAAACTTTATCTCCATCAATAGTTATATTTGCAACCCCTTGAAATTCTTCTTCTAAGTTACCCTCTACTATATAAGTACAAAAATCATACATAAATTCGAGATATCCATCATCATTTGATAAAATATAGGCGTTTTCGAGAACAATAGGAGCCCCCGTTTCTCGAGATTCCTGAAAAAACCAATAATTTTCTGTTTGTGAATTAGCATTTGCTACCAAATTCATTAATATTAAAGCCGTACATATTAAAGAAATTGCTACAATAATCAAAATCAAACTTGTTATTTTTTTGTGTTTTGGATCATAATTCATAAGATACACCTTCATAGTTTTATATTAAAAAAGAAGCTGCTAATCCAGCAGCTTCTTTTATCTTTTGTTCTTATGTATTTTATCCTTTGTAACGGAATTTTATGTATACCCAAAATGCCGGTTCCTACAATTTAGACGCCTAGCTAATGCTAGGTGGGTAACCGCAGTCTGCTTTCTGCCTTCCACTGATACGAGGCGGCCTGACATCTGGCAGTTCATATAGGAATCCCATTCAAAGTGATGTAGGTTCTAAATATATAGGATTATCGCGCATTCCAGGTAAGATTATTATATGCCAATCTTACCTAAAATACAATTAGAAAATTATAACTGTGGTCCAGCCTGTACTAAAGCTTTACCAGCTTCATTTCCTTCATATTTTGCAAAGTTCTTAACAAAACGACCAGCAAGATCTTTTGCTTTTGTTTCCCACTCAGAAGCATTTGCATAAGTATCACGAGGATCAAGAATTCCTGTATCTACACCTGGAAGTTCTGTTGGAACTTCGAAGTTAAAGTAAGGAATTGTTTTTGTATTTGCATTTTCGATATCTCCGTTAAGAATAGCATCGATAATACCACGAGTATCTTTGATAGAGATACGTTTTCCTGTACCATTCCATCCTGTATTTACTAAGTATGCTTTTGAACCATTTTCTTCCATTTTCTTAACTAATTCTTCAGCATATTTTGTTGGATGTAATTCTAAGAATGCCTGACCGAAGCATGCTGAGAATGTAGGTGTAGGTTCTGTAATACCACGTTCTGTACCAGCAAGTTTTGCTGTAAATCCTGAAAGGAAGTAGTATTTTGTCTGTTCTGGTGTAAGAACAGATACTGGAGGAAGTA
>CAZVOY010000159.1:0-2667 GCA_964628865.1 uncultured Lachnobacterium sp.
GCAACTGCTTCTGCTACGATTTCATTTAATACACCTGTTGCCACACGCATACTGTTGTTTTCGATAACTACATCAATGGTTTCAAAAATTTTATGAAGTCGTTGTCCTGATTTCGCTGAAATAAAAAGAATTTCTGCATAAGACATAAAACTAAGCACATCACGGATATCCTGTGTATGTTCTTTCATTGTATGATTATCTTTTTCGATGGCATCCCATTTATTAACAGCAATAATGACACCTTTTCCTCTGTCATGGGCAATACCTGCAATCTTTGCATCCTGTTCTGTGACACCTTCTGTGGCATCAATCATAATAATTGCTACATCACAACGCTCCACTGCTGCCACGGCACGAATAATACTAAAACGCTCGATTTCTTCTGTAATCTTACTTTTACGACGAATCCCCGCAGTATCAATAAAGATGTATTCTTTTCCATTATATTTCACGGCTGTATCAATGGCATCACGAGTAGTGCCTGCAATATTTGATACAATTACACGGTCTTCCTGCGCCAGCTTATTGATAAGTGAAGACTTTCCTACGTTTGGCTTACCAATAATAGCAATACGTGGACGTTCATCTTCTACTTCTTCTTTCGCAGAATCAGGGAAATATTTCACTACTTCATCTAACATATCCCCCAAACCAGTTTTCTCTGTTGCAGAAATAGGGAATGGATCACCGATACCTAAGTTATAAAATTCATAGACATCTGCCTGAAATTTCTCAAAACTGTCTACTTTATTTACAACCAGTACTACTGGCTTGTGCGAACGACGAAGCATATCAGCCACTTTACTGTCTGCATCCTGAAGTCCCTGTCTTACATCTACGACAAACATAATAACGTCTGCTGTATCAATCGCTATCTGCGCCTGTTCACGCATCTGCGAAAGAATGATATCCGAGCTATCTGGCTCAATACCACCTGTATCAATCATTGTGAAATTGTAATCTAACCATGATACATCCGCATAAATACGGTCTCTTGTTACACCTGGAGTATCTTTTACAATCGAGATACGTTCTCCAGCTAATGCATTAAAGAGTGTTGATTTCCCAACATTTGGGCGGCCTACTACAGCCACGATTGGTTTACTCATGATTTACCTCTTCTTTCTTATATATAACTATTCCTCTTCTACTAATTCATAGCCGAACATCGCCTCAAGCAACGCGCGACCGCTTGATTTTACAATAAGTACTGGCACTTGTAAAGTATTTTCCACATCTTCAACCGTCAAATCATCCAAAAAGGTATGCTCACCTGAACGAAGCATATTACATGGAATCGCCATGGCATTTCCCAACGCTTTTTCTTTCGTCTGGGCAATCATATCTTGTCCTGTAATCAAACCAGATACGGTAATATTTTCACCAAAGAAATCGTTTCGAATATCGATAACCTCTACTTCATATCCAGGAAACTCTTCCATAAATTCTGCAGCCATTTCTTTTAAGAATGGTGCTGCCAGTCGTCCTGTAATCAAGGATACCTTATGATGTCCGCCAAACTGATCCTGTAAGACCTTCATTACTGCTTCTTTATATCCTGGTTCTACCTTAGCCTCCTGCAATGCCACAGCAAACTCATTCATAAGGAGTCTTAGCATACCTACTCCGTTTTCCAACTGCAGATATCCATCATAGCTGTCCTCCTCTGGAAGTGGACGCTCCGCCAAAAGATACCATTCGTCACTAGCATGGATAAAGTGCATATCATGTTCTTTTATACATTTATCTTGCCACTTTTCTATGGTTTCAATTACCTGAATTGCATCTTCTTTGGTAAATGGCTCTAATGGATATAAACCATCACGATATTTGCTAAGTCCTACTGGCACTACGGACACACTTTCCATATATGGAAGATATTTAGATAAATCTATAATGGAACGTTCTAATTCTTCCCCATCATTTACTCCCTTACAAAGTACAATCTGTCCATTCATCTGGATACCCGCTTCGTAGAGTCTGTCTATCTTCTTTAAGGCATCCCCTGCAAAACGATTGTGAAGCATCATACAACGAAGCTCTGGATTGGTTGTCTGTACCGAAATATTAATAGGCGCCAAATGATACTGAATAATACGATCCAAATCCTTGTCCTTCATATTGGTAAGAGTCACATAGTTCCCCTGTAAGAATGACAAACGACTGTCATCATCCTTAAAATACAATGTCTCTCTCATACCTGGTGGCATCTGGTCAATAAAGCAGAAAATGCATTTGTTTGTACATGACTTATAATCGTCCATCAAACCATTTTCAAACTCAATACCTAAATCTTCATTATAGTCTTTTTCAATCTCAAGTTCCCATTCCTCGCCGTCTGCTTTTCGAATCAGAACCTCGATATACGCATCGTTTACCATATAATGATAATCAAACACGTCCTCGATTTCATTTCCATTGATGGAAATCAGGACATCGCCGGCCTCAATTTCCATCTCCTCTGCAATACTGCCAGGAGCAATTTTATATATTACATGTTCTTTACTCATAGTCCACCTAATCTAAAAATACTTACTATTTTTAATATACAATAAATTTATCCGCAAAACAACTTAAAATCTAAGAAAGACGGTGTCATAAAAACAACACCGTCTTTCCCACGTTACCACTATAAAATTCTATTCAACTTCTTAATCAATAACAACG
>CAZVOY010000160.1:0-2648 GCA_964628865.1 uncultured Lachnobacterium sp.
AAAAAAGCTCTTGACGAGCGAAAAAAAGTGGGATAATATATCAATGTTGTCAAAAGAAATGGGCTTATAGCTCAGCCGGTTAGAGCGCACGCCTGATAAGCGTGAGGTCGGTGGTTCGAGTCCACTTAAGCCCATTCATTAAAAGAAGCTTCTTGAAAGAAGCTTCTTTTTTTATACAAGTCAAAGCACAAGAATAAAAAAGACGGCTTTGCAAGTTAACTTGCATGCCGTCTTTTCCATTCTTATTGCATGGCTTATTAGATTGTCTTAAATCTATTAACTTCACCCTGAAGATCTTCTGAAATTTCACGGTTTGTATCAGCCTCAGATTTAATAGAAACAAGAGCCTCTACTAAAGCACCAGTACTCTGCGCAGCAGAGGTAACTCCCTGAGCACTTTCATCTACTGCGATATTAATGCCATCAATACCTTCTGCCATCTGTGCCATTGTGTCTGTAAGTCTTTGTGCACTTACGTTGAAGTTCTGTAAAATCTCATCCATATGATCTGCATCTTCGTGATATGTATTTGCCATTCCTACGAATTTATCATAATCGTTAAGCACAGTTTCATCGATAAATGTAATCATATCATTAGCGTTCTTCGCTAAGTCTTCTACTGCACTTGTAACCATTCCGCTAATTTCCTGGATATTGTTTGCAGTGTCTTTCGAACGCTCTGCCAAATCACGAATTTCATCAGCTACAACCGCAAAGCCTTTGCCTGCTTCACCTGCTCTCGCAGCCTCAATAGAAGCATTCAGTGCCAAGAGGTTTGTCTGACTAGAAATACCTAAGATATCATTCGTAAGCGCATTAATCTGTTCAACACTACGACTATTTTCAATTGCAACTTCTAACAATTCACGAATTGCAGAAAGCATTTCTGTTGTAGTAGTCTTGCTTCCTTCTGCTTCATTACGAACATCAATTGCGCGTTCTTTGATACCACCAACATAAGCTTTTCCTTCTTCTGCCATGTTACTCATATCATTTGCAGAATTGAGAACATCCTGAGAACCTGTTGTAATTTCATCTAATGTAGCAGCTACCTCTTCCATACTAGCGGAAAGCTCTTCCATGGTAGCAGAAATACTACTTGCACTTTCATTGGAATCATTAATACCATTTGTAATATTTGCTACAAGTTCATTCATGTGAGTAGATTCATCACGAATCTTAACCATAATTCCCTGAAGCTGTTCAATGAAACCATTTACACCTGTAACAAGCTGACCAACTTCGTCCTTGGTCTTAACCTGGATACGTTCTGTAAGGTCACCTTCATTATTATCAATCTTTTCAATAATCTGATTCAAGTGTCCACTTGCATTCTTTGCTGGTTTTGCAACGGTCTTATTGATATTAAGAATCATAACAGCTGCAGCACCAATGAATACGAAGAACAAAACATTTGAAATACTTGCAAAGCTCTCTACTGTAGCACGTCTTTTTTCAATCAAGCCGTCAGATGCGGTTTTTACCATGTCCATAAAAACAGTTTCAGCCTCTGACATTGCAGTAATATTTGCTTGTGCACCATTGTTTGCATTTGCTGCGCCCTCAGAGTCCCCCGCTAAGTATAATTCTGCAACCGTACCAGCCTGATTCTGCACCACTGCTGTAGCTTCTTCATATGCTGTTAATGCAGCCTGTACATCTGCTTTTTTTACCCCTGCGATATCGCCTGACTCTAATTCATCTACAATTGCATGCATTTCCGCAAAAGTGGCTTGTGTCGATTCAATAAGTTGAGGAATCCCTTCCGCCATCATATCTTGCGCAACCGGATTCTGATAGTGCACAATCATATTTGCATAAAATGTACAGTTATCAGATGCTTTTACTAACTGAGTCTCATATCTTTCCAACTGAACCCATTTGTTATAAAGGCGATTCATACCACCAAGCGCCTGCTCCTGTGCATATCCGCTGGCAAATGATGTAATCAAATACATAATGGTCATAACAACCATCATCACCGTTATTTTGGTCCCAATTTTTTTACTCATAGTACCCTCCTAAAACACTTTAAATTTCCTTAAGCAAAGAATATTCATCTTCTAATATAATGATATATTTTACGCTTTTTTTACACTTTCGTCAATGTATACATGTCATCGTTCACGAAAAAAGGCTGTTGTACCACAGACGATTTGTCTATCATACAACAGCCTCTTTTATTTACAAAATACAACTATCAAAAATAACTAACTCAAATTTATCCTTTGCTTTTTCGTATTCTTCCACACTCTTTATTGTATAGCATACCGATAGTCCTCCCAGCGCCTTACATACACGTCGGGAAATATTATGTGCATGCTTATGATTATAGGCAATAAAATCTGGTCTCGTGAGGAAATTGAACGGCATATAAGGAAGAATCATATATAATAATTTTCCTTTGAATTGTTCATTACGGAAGAATTCTTCACACAATTGACCTCTCATTACATCTGGTCTATTTTTACGATACCATAGCAATGCCAATGGATGGAAGCTTTCGATACAGTAAACACCTTTATACTCTTTTAGCACTTCATTTGCAAGCTGACACACTCTCGTCTGTGCACGATCCAACTTATATTCCAAAATAAATGGAACCTTTCCATCTACCAATTCTAAAAACTGCTCAAAGGTAGGAATGG
>CAZVOY010000161.1:0-2584 GCA_964628865.1 uncultured Lachnobacterium sp.
AGCATACGGTTCATACCCGTAGTGTCGAGGGTTCAAATCCCCCTCTCGCTACTAACAAGAAAAGGAGTCCAAACGGATTCCTTTTTTTGTTAGTCATGAAAGGATGATGCGAAAACGAGACACTACGGAGTAGTGTCGAGGGGCGCACGAGGTCCTGTGGACCTCGGCTTTGCGCCGACCGAAGCGGAGCGTAGACCAAATCCCCCTCTCGCTACTAACAAGAAAAGGAATCCAAACGGATTCCTTTTTTTGTGTCCAAAGTAATAAAGTTAATTTTTTGACAAAACCATGTATACAAGATATTCTGAACATATATGTTTTTTTCAAAGGAGAAGTATCATGGGTAAACAGAAGAAAACGAACAAAAATCAATCTATGAAATTGGGATTTGCTGCGAAACTGATTGCACAGTTGGCGGTATTGATGCTTGTAGTTTGTGGTACGCTTACTATCGTATCATATAGTAAGAGTTCCTCAATTATTACAGAAACAATAGAGTCAAATCTTGCTGATCGTGCTGCAGAAAATGCAGGTATTTTGGAACAGAGAATGTCACAGTGGTTCTCTGAAACAGCTACTCTTGCCAGACGCGAGGGTGTCGCAAGTATGGATTGGGCAACACAGAAACCTATTTTTATATCAGAAGCAGAAAGATTGGGATATATCGAGTTTCAAATTTCAGATACAACAGGACAGTCTATGATTCCTAGTTCAGATACGCCATTTGATTTATGGGATCAGGAAAACTATCAAATTTCATTAGCTGGGGAAAATTATATTACAGCACCATTGGTTAGTCAGGCAGACGGCAAATTAATTATGGTAGTTACCACACCTATTTATAATGCGGATGAAACAGAGATAGTAGGTGTATTAGGTGCAAATATTACAGCAGAGCAATTTAATGAAATTGTACAGGAAATCGATTTAGGTGAAAATGGTTACGCATATATTTTAGATGAAAACGGAAATAGAATTGCGGACAAAGATATTAACGTTGTTATAGAAGGTAATAACGACATTGAGAAATACGAAGGAAAATCTGGTTATGAAGATTATGTAGCTGTTCAGAAGGCTATGGTAAATGGAGAAACTGGTGTATCAGAATATACATATGAGGGAGTAGATTATTATGTAGCATATCAGCCACTCGGTAATCAGGGCTGGTCGATTGCACTTGCTATGCCAAAGGATGATGTACTTTCTGACGTAGTAGGTCTTCGTAACTTTATGATTGGATTAATGATATTCTTTATTTTAGTGGCATGTGGATTTAGTGTAATCATTGCCCGTAGTATTAAAAAACCATTAGATAAGATGAAAGATTTTGCAAAAGAACTTTCTGATGGTAACATGGGATATAGCATTGAAGAAAAACGAAAAGATGAATTTGGTGAAACCTGCGGTGCATTAAATACTGCACAGCAGAATATACGTGGACTCCTGTTAAATATTTCAAATAATGCCCAGGGTCTTAGTGCAGCAGGTGAAGAGCTTACTGCTACTACAGAAGAAATTCTTGCTAGACTGGAAACTATCGATGTATCAGTTGGTGAAGTAGTACAGGGCTGCGAAGAAAACAAGGATTGTGTGGAAGACGTTCTTACCTATGTAGGACAGCTTCAGCAGAGTGTAGAACTTTTAAATGAAAAAGCAAGACTTCAGAGTGATAGTGCTGGTGAATTCAAGAATCGTGCACTTGCAGTTCAGGAAACTGCCAAAGCGGCAATTGAAAATAGTAGAGAAATGTGCGTACAGCAGCATGAAAAGATGGCAGCAGCAATAGAGGCTGGTAAAGTAGTAGAAGAAGTTCGAATCATGGCAGATGGTATCGGTGAAATTTCTGAACAGATTAACCTCTTATCTTTAAATGCTTCTATCGAGGCAGCACGTGCTGGCGAGGCTGGACGAGGATTTGCAGTAGTAGCTACAGAAATTGGTAATTTGGCAAATCAGACACAGAAGACGGTTGGAACTATTCAGGAAACCATTCAAAAGGTTCAGGAAGCCTTTGAAGTATTATCACAGAATGGCGAAGCATTACTTACTTTCGTAGACGAAGAGGTACAGCAGCAGTTTGATGCTTATTTAAATACGGGTGAACATTATTATAACGATTCGCAATATGTATATGCTTTGTCAGAAGAGCAGGCGCAAATGGTAGAAGGCATGGTTCGTGCTATTGAGGAAGTAACAAGAGCAGTAGAACATGTAGAAAATACGTCGACTGCATCTTTAGAAAGTACTACAAATATTCAGGATGAAATTTCACATACCACAACAGGTATGGGTGAAGTTGTAAAGGCAACAGAAAGTATTGCAGAATCTGCAGAAGAATTGAACCAAAGTGCATTAGAGTTCAAGATGTAATAATAAGATTTATAAAAATAGCGTCTTACTTTTCCAGGGTGAGGACGCTATTTTTTGTGTTTAATAGTGACAACAAGAGTTATTACTGCACAAAGCATAATTACAAAAGTAAATAAATCACTGTATGTAACCATTATTATGAGTAAGCCTTCGTGTTAGAGATAAAAGAGATGTCCATGAAATAGGCTGTATGACTTTAAAGAAAATATAGAAT
>CAZVOY010000162.1:0-2560 GCA_964628865.1 uncultured Lachnobacterium sp.
GAATCACGTAACATAATATTACATAATTCACAGGTAGCCTTTGTAGCAAAAATCTGACCACGGAATCCATTTTTATATAATAGTGGCAAAAGACCAGAATGATCAATATGAGCATGTGTAATAAACACATAGTCGATAATGGCTGGATTTACAGGAATTTCTTGGTTTTCATATAAATCAGCACCTTGCTCCATACCACAATCCACAAGGAAATGTACATCATTAAAGTTGACGTAATGACAACTTCCTGTTACCTCTCTAGCAGCTCCCAAGAATTCAATAATCATAGGCTCATCTCCTTTTACGTAAAATATGCAAAACATATTTTCATTATTATAAGGATATTATACCATCACACGTCGTATTCGCATAGAATTTTCTGAAAATTTATCAAATATTCACACATTATCATTTTATTCTATTCTCTGAATCTCCCTACGAAGACGAAGCATTATCTTTTTCTCCAAACGGGATATGTATGACTGAGAAATCCCTAATAAATCCGCCACTTCTTTTTGCGTCATTTCTTTTTCATTTTTCTGATTATATCCATAGCGAAGCTCTATAATTTCCCTCTCTCTATCAGAAAGGCGTTTCATCGCCTGACGAAGCAAGCCAATTTCCGCTTCCGTCTCTAAATCTCGATATATAACATCCTCATCTGTTCCCAATATATCGGATAACAATAATTCATTCCCGTCCCAATCCACGTTTAAAGGTTCATCAAAAGAAACCTCCAACTTTAATTTGTTTGTTTTTCTTAAATGCATCAGTATTTCATTTTCAATACATCGAGATGCATAGGTGGCCAATTTAATATTTTTATCTGGATTAAATGTGTGAATCCCTTTAATAAGTCCAATGGTTCCAATGGATATCAAATCCTCCACACCTACACCAGTATTTTCAAACTTTCGTGCTAAATACACTACCAAACGCAGATTATGTGAAATCAACTTTTTTCTGGCCTCTTCATCTCCTTTTTCATTTAATGCCATAAGACACTCTTTTTCCTCTTCTGGACTGAGCGGAGGAGGTAATACTTCTGAGCCACCAATATAAAATACAAAGATTCCATCTTCTTCCTCCTCAAACAAGAAGTGATAAATTGCATTTTTCCAACTCTTAAATTTCTCTTTCGTCTGCATCCATTGATTATGTAACATCTCAAAACACCTCTTCATTTAATATCATTTCATATTTCTTTCCTTCGAAAAGATTATCTTCTGTTACACCTACTGGTACTATTTGCAATTCTGTTATATTTTCTTTTCCATGTATTTTTACGCACTGTATATAATATACATCTAATAGCCCATCCATTTTTCCCAATGCCTGATAAGGTATACATACCTTTTTATCCTGCGTAGAAACTAATTTTTCCAGTAATCGAGCTGAAATAATATGTACACCCTTTCCTGAATAAGGATCTATCAGATGATTTCCTGAATCATAAAAGCCATAGGTGGATATACATTTGTCGTTATGTATTATTTCTACTGTGAAAACACCTTTCTTCTCTTTTTGACGTCTCTGCCAAATACGAAGACCTGCAAAGGCGATTCCACATGCAACCAACAGGTAAAAGATATAGTTTCCTTCTTCACCAAAGCAGTTCCAAAGGATTTCCAATATACCATTTATCACCATCACAAAAAAATAGCCCGCGATAATTACCTTTAACATCTGCTGACGTTGTTTTCCTAATATTAACCATGTCATAAACGGTATTTCCACTAGGTGAACTAATAAAATAAATAAATTATATGAACCAACACATAAAAGACCTATGATTTCAATAAGTGTTCCCAAACAAGATACACCTACTATCTTTCCAATCCTTTTCATTGTTGCTATTTGTAAATAAATCTTATTAACGTATAATGAAAGATATATTACAGCCACCTTAATTAAAAAATTTTGCAAAAAATACACATCCGCATAAAAAATATATGTTTCGTTAAGTACGTTCACGTTTCATAATCCTCTGCACTCCATTTCTTTAAAAACCTACCTGTATAGAATAGCACTTGGTTTATCAAAAAAATGTCGTAAACTGGCAGATACAAAAATAAAAAACCCTCTACATAATTCAATGTAGAGGGCTTATCTTATTTAAAAATTTTATTATCTCTTAGAATTCTTTAAGAAATCAGGAATATTGATTTCTACTGGTTTTACACTACTTTCTGGCTGTACTGGTTTCTGAATACTCATTGCAGGAGCTGGAGCTACTGGTGTAGCTGAAGCTGTCTGAGTAGGAGCCACTGGCTGTGCTGGAGCTACTGGTCTAGCTGTCTGAGCAGCTGTATGTAAACCAGCGTTTGCTGTTGTAGCTGTACGAGATGCCATATTTGGTGTAACAGTCTGTCTAACTGGTGCCTGAGCATAATTCATCATGCTTGACATAGAAGGAGCGATTCTAGCACCTGCTTCTAAGCCTGTAGCGATAACAGTAATAGTAGCTTCATCTACCATAGTTTCGTCATACTTAGCACCAAAGATGATGTTTGCATCATCTCCAGCAAGATCCTGAACGTAGCTTGCTGCATCGTTTGCA
>CAZVOY010000163.1:0-2532 GCA_964628865.1 uncultured Lachnobacterium sp.
ATAGCATTTCAGAAGGTATTGTATTTGGTGTAGTTTCTTACGTTATCATCAACGTATGTTGTGGTAAAGCAAAGAAAATTCCACCACTTATGTATGTTTTAGCAGTATTATTTGTTCTTAAATACATTTTCTTATAATACATGGATTAAATGGACAAACAATGAGCTCTCGAACCTTTGGGTTCGAGAGCTTTTTTTTGCCAAGCATATGAAAAAGAGGTCCATTGAACCTCTTTTGAGTGTTGCCAATCTAGAAATTATCTAGTAGAATATGTAATAGTGGGGAAAGTGTGTACAAATGGCACAATTTTCGTAGAAAAACATGTTTTAGAAACAGTGAGGGATACAAATATGAAGAAAAAGCTAGTTGGATTAGGCCTTGGCCTTATGGTGCTTTTTGCGCTTGCAATACCACATATGAATACTGTTGCAGATGAGAATACAAAGACCGTAGATATCATGTTTTTGCATGACACACATTCTCATTTAAATGAGTTCACTACTGTGGAAGGCACAGAGTCTGTGACCATGGGTGGCTTTTCTAGAATAAAGACGTTAATTAATGAGCAAAAAGCAGAAAATCCAGAGACGTTGCTGTTGGATGCAGGGGACTTCTCCATGGGAACCTTGGTACAGGTTGTATATGAGGAAGAAGCTTCTGAAATTCGTATGTTAGGTGAGCTTGGTATAGAAGCTACAACTTTGGGCAACCACGAATTTGATTACAAAGCGGAAGGTCTTGCAAATATGTTAAACACTGCTGTAGCAAGTGGTGATGTTCTCCCAGAAATGTTGGTTTGTAATGTGGACTGGGAAACAATGAACACGGCAGGTCTTACGGAAGAACAAAAATTGCTTTGGGAAAGCTTTGAAAACTATGGTGTAAAAGATTACATGATGGTGGAAAAAGATGGTGTTCAAATCGCCGTTATTGGTGTGTTTGGCGAGGATGCATTAGCATGTGTTCCAAATTGTCCGCTAGAATTTTCGGATCCTGTTGAAGCAGTGAAGGAAACGGTGGCGGATATTAAAGCCAATGAAGACGCAGATATGATAGTTTGTATTTCGCATAGCGGAACGTGGGAAGACGAAGACAAATCAGAGGATGAAGTTTTAGCAAAAGAGGTTCCAGAATTAGACCTGATTATCAGTGGACATACACATACAAAACTAGATGAACCTATCCAGCATGGAGATACATATATTGTTTCTTGTGCAGAGTACGGAAAATATCTTGGTGATCTTTCTATGACACAAAAGTCGGACGGAAGATGGGAGATGGAGTCCTATGAACTCGTTCCTATTACAACTGACATTGCGCAGGACACGACGACGCAGGCAAAGGTAGATACCTTTATGTCCTTAGTAGATGACCGATATTTATCTCTGTTTGGTTATACAAAAGATCAGGTGCTTTGTACCAACGAAGTACAGTTTTCAGCGCAGAATGATTTAAGTGAATTGCATACAGAATTAAACTTGGGAAGTATTATTGCAGATGCATATACCTATGCCGTTGAGAGTGCAGATACAGGCGATGATAATCCAGTTATGGTGGCTGTGGCTCCTTCTGGAACCATTCGTGATACCTATGCCTTGGGAAATATTACAGTAGAAAATGTATTTAATTCATTCTCATTGGGTATCGGTGAAGATGGTATACCAGGTTATCCGCTTATCAGTATTTATCTGACAGGTGAAGAGTTAAAACTTGCAGCTGAAATTGATGCGAGTATATCCGATTTGATGACTACGGCTAGATTATATACAGATGGTTTATGCTGGAGCTATAATCCAAACCGTATGATTCTGAATAAGACTACGGATGTATATATTATGGATGCACAAGGCAATCGTGTCGAATTGGAAGATGACAAGCTATACCGTGTAGTTACTGATTTTTATACTTCACAGATGCTTGGCGGTGTAACGGATATGTCTTTTGGACTATTATCTATCGTTCCAAAATTTGCAGATGGTACACCAGTTGAGAATTATGAAGATGCAGTTATCATGGTAGATGGAAAAGAGCTAAAAGCTTGGGTTGCCATTGCACAGTACATGGAATCTTTCGAAGATACAGATGGTGATGGTATCAGCAATGTACCAGCTACATATGCTACTACTGAAGGCAGAAAGGTGGTAGAAGACAGTACAAGTATTGGAGATTTGATTAAAAATCCAAACAAATTCTTTTTTGCAATTATTGCAATCATACTAGTAGTTATCATTGTATTGGTGTTACTTGTTGTGCTGTTGATTAAAACTTTGCGAAAGAGCGGAGTCAAAGGTACCATACGAAAAATAAAAAATCTGTTCAGTAAAATAAAGACATTGATTAGCAAAGTAAATACTTTATTGAAAAAGATTAAATAGAAATATTAGGAAATAGAGGCAATATAAATGGAAAAAATTATTTTAACTGGTGATAGACCAACAGGTAGATTACATGTAGGACACTATGTTGGATCTCTTCGTAGAAGAGTACAGTTACAAAATTCTGGAGAGTTTGATAAAATTTTTATCATGATTG
>CAZVOY010000164.1:0-2404 GCA_964628865.1 uncultured Lachnobacterium sp.
GGTTTGATTTCAGCAATCTGGTTGAGAATTTCGGGTTCTCGGTAAGGCATAAAAGGCATTGCTAGGCGAAATGCTGCCTGAAAAGTTCTACAATAAAATTTTTTTATGGAATGCATTGTAAAATCTCCTTTTAAACCGATAGTAAATGTTTAAGAAAATTATACAGCCAGTAAAGGATATATGCAACAAAACACTCGTTGGAATTCGCAAGAAACTCTGGTAGAATATAAGGAAAGTATTCGGGAAATAGAAGTGGAGTGTAATATGAACACAGAAATTTTTGCGACGTTTGGACCCGCTTGTGGGAGCGAAGAGATTTTAAAGCAAATGATAGAAAATGGATTAACGGGAATGAGGCTGAATCTTTCTCATGCAACGCTTATTGAGAGCGAACGCTATATAAAAGCATACCAAAATGCTGCAAAAGGTGTCGGAGTAAAGCCTCAGATTTTGATTGATTTGCAAGGACCTGAGCTTCGCATAGGTTCCCTTGGTGCTGCTATGGATTTGGTCATCGGAGAGAGAGTTGTATTTGGTGATGGAGCGATTCCGATACCCAAAGAATTAATGGAGGTCATGGAGGTAGGGGATGAAGTCCTATTGGATGATGGTAAAATTCTGGTGGAAGTAGTCGATTCATGTGGGGAAAAAGGTATCGCTGCGCAAGTACATCGGGCAGGAACTCTGCAAAGCCATAAAAGCATAAAAATTATAGGAAAAAATGTTAGGATGCCTGCGCTTACAGAGCATGATATAGAAAACATCAAGCAGGCAAAATTCTATGGAGTGACAGCCGTCATGCAACCATTTGTATTAGGCGGAGCGGATTTACGATTTGTGCGCAGTGTTTTAAAAGAATATCACGCAGAAGAGATACAGATTTTTGCTAAAATAGAAAATCGTCTCGGCGTAGAACACATAAAAGAGATATTAGAAGAGGCAGATGTTATCGTCATTGCCCGCGGAGACCTCGGAAATGACATGCCACTTTGGGAGTTGCCAAAAGTGCAAAAGCAGATAGAGGAGGCTTGCAAAAAAGCAAACAAACCATATGTGGTGGTAACGCAGATGCTAGCATCTATGGAAGAAAATCCTGTTCCAACAAGAGCAGAAGTTTCCGACATTTTTCATGCTGTATTTCACGGAGCTTGTGGTATAATGGTGACAGGCGAAACAGCGATAGGAAAATATCCGACTGAAGTAGTAAAATATCTTGCAAATACAGCCCGTGAGGCGGAGCTATATTTGTAGAGTAAAAATAAAATAAGGGGGAATTAATATGCCATTTATTAACGTAAAAACAACAGCGACACTAGATTCTGAAAAGAAAGCATCTTTAAATACAGAAATATGTCGTATCACAAAAGAAAGTCTTGGAAAAGGTGAAAACTGGATTATGACAGGCTATGAAGATAATGCAAGTCTCGCATTCCAGGGGTCTACAGAAGATATCGTTTATGTAGAAGTAAAAGCCTTTGGTGAACCAAGTGCAGCAGGAGCTGACAAAATGACAGCAGGTATCTGTCAGCTAATGGAAAAAGAACTCGGTATCCCAGCAGGTCGTATATATGTATCCTACTGGGGAACAAATAAATGGGGATGGAACGGAGGAAATTTTTAATGGCAGCAAAAGCTAGCGATAACTTTAAGGTCTATGAAAATCCAAAAGGACCAAAAATTAGTACGGTGTCACGTAATGTTATCCAAAAAGGAAAATTATATTTTAAGGATATCGATGGTACAGGAAAAGTAACAAAAGTAAATGACTGGAGAATTCCAGCAGCAGAGCGTGCTGCAGCTTATGTAAAGAAGCTTACTGTAGAAGAAAAAATCGCTCAGCTTTTCATTTCTGACTGGCGTATGGGTAAATACGTACCAGAATTGGAAGCGAATGATAAGGGTGAAAAATCAGAACCAAAATTAGATGAATCAGGTACATTAGATGAGGCTCCATTCATTGGGAAAACAATTTTTGGTGAACAGAACCTACCAGGAACCTCTACACTTTTAAAAGAATGGTTTTCGCGTCATCTTATTTTACGTAACAATGTAAGCACAGAAGAAATTACGGATTACTTAAATCAGCTTCACGCAGTAGCAGAAGAATGTGATCATTTTGTTCCTGTCAGCGTTGCATCTAACTCACGTAACGAAAATGGTGAAGTTGTATTTGGTATGAATGATGCAGGTGGAGTATTCCCTACATGGCCAGGAACTCTTGGTATCGCGGCTGCGGCAAAGGGTGACAGCATCAAGGTTGTAGATCAATTTTCTGATGCGGTTCGACGTTCTTGGAATGCGGTTGGTCTTCGTAAGGGATACATGTATATGGCAGACGTAATGTCAGACCCACGTTGGCAGCGTTCTTATGGTACATTTGGTGAAGATCCAAAATTTGTGAAAA
>CAZVOY010000165.1:0-2394 GCA_964628865.1 uncultured Lachnobacterium sp.
AAGGCAGTGAATGGACTTCATGCAAGCGAGAAGTACGATATCTATATTACTGGTTTCAATGCATTTCATGGACAGAATAGTAGATTTTCTTATGGATAACGTATCAAATCTCTCTTCTGCACGTAATATTACAAATACATTGGGAAGTATGCACGAGAAGATATACATTCAGGTATCAGATAATATCAATGATGAGAAGACTTTTGAAAGAGAAGTTTTGCCACTGTTACAGATTAAGGATGCTTATCCGAAGATGGTTATTGCGAGAACGAGACATGAAGAATATCAGTATGAAGGAATAAAGGTAGTGGATATTGCAGATTGGTTGTTGGATAAATAGTCTATTAGCCAAAAATAAATAAATATCAAAAATGGTTTATAGAAGAGTCATAAAGGGAAGAAAAAAATTTACTTTTCTTCCTCTTCGTGTTATAGTATTTATCGGCTATAGAGGCAAAAGGAGATAGAAAAATGAAATTAGGTATCGTAGGTTTACCAAATGTAGGTAAAAGTACATTATTCAATGCATTAACAAAAGCTGGTGCGGAATCTGCAAATTATCCATTCTGTACCATCGACCCAAACGTGGGTATCGTACCAGTACCAGATGAAAGATTAAAACTTTTGGGTGATTTATATAAAACAAAAAAAGTAACTCCAGCGATTATTGAATTCGTAGATATCGCCGGTCTTGTAAAAGGGGCTAGCAAAGGGGAAGGACTTGGAAACCAGTTCCTTGCTAATATCCGTGAAGTAGATGCAATTGTGCATGTTGTGCGTTGTTTTGAGAACTCGAACATCGTTCATGTTGATGGAAGTATCAATCCAGTACGTGATATCGAGACAATTAATCTTGAACTTATTTTCTCAGATATCGAAATCTTAGAGCGTCGTATTGCAAAAGTTGCAAAACAGGCTCGTATGGATAAAACACTTGCAAAGGAATTAGAACTTCTTGAAGCAGTCAAAGCTCACTTGGAAGATAATAAAATGGCTCGTACATTTGAAGTGCCAGACGATGAAGATATGCAAACTTGGTTTGCAAGCTATAATCTTCTTACAGCAAAATCGACTATTTACGCAGCAAACGTAGAAGAAGAGGATTTGGCAGATGACGGTGCAGGTAATGCACATGTTGAGGCTGTTCGTAAGCTTGCGGCAGAGGAAAACAGCGAGGTATTTGTGATCTGTGCTCAGATTGAACAGGAGATTGCTGAATTGGATGATGACGAAAAAGCTATGTTCTTAGAAGACCTTGGATTAAAAGAATCAGGTCTTGAAAAGCTCATCAAAGCAAGCTATAGCTTACTTGGTCTTATCAGTTATTTAACTGCTGGTGAAGATGAATGTAGAGCTTGGACAATCAAAAAAGGTACGAAAGCTCCACAGGCAGCAGGTAAAATCCATAGTGACTTTGAACGTGGATTTATTCGTGCAGAAGTAGTAAATTATCAGGACTTATTAGAATATGGTAGCCTATCCGCTGCAAAAACAAAAGGTGTCGTAGGCACAGAAGGAAAAGAATACATTGTAAAAGACGGCGACGTAATGCTTTTCTTGTTCAACGTATAAGCACAAATTTTGAACTGCAAAAATAACCGGAAGAAAATTAACAAATTTATTTGGATGGATTTTCTTTCGGTTATTTTTATTGGCAAAATGCCAGAAATATGAGCAAAATCAAATGCAATGCATTTGTGTTCTGCGAAGCAGAATATATTTTGCGAATGTTTGTAGCAGTTCAAAATTATCCTCATATTATGAAAGAAGAGGAGGTCTATTCTATGCGTTTTTTAGATTTATGTGACAAAGAGGTTATCAATATCAACAATTGTTGCTTTTTAGGACATGTCAGAGATTTGGAGTTTGATGAATGCACAGGGTGCATTTGTTCCATCATTGTCCCAGGACCAGGAAAGTACATGGGGTGTTTTTGCAGAGAGTGTGAATTTATTATTCCATGGTGTGATATTATTCGAATTGGACCAGATATTGTACTTGTGAACTTAAGAGACGAGATGAGGCACAAAATTTAGTGCTCACTGTTGACAAAAACCGCAATATAAGGGTATACTGAGACTATATTATTATGCGTGAATAGGCGGAATCGGAGGTAGCTTATGAAATGTCCTTTTTGTAGCAGTGAAAATACGAGAGTAATTGACTCACGTCCAGCGGATGATAACAATTCTATCAGACGCCGTAGACTTTGTGATGATTGTGGAAAACGTTTTACCACTTATGAAAAAGTAGAAACTATTCCACTTATCGTTATTAAGAAAGATAATATTCGTGAACAGTTTGACCGTTCTAAGATTGAAGCTGGTGTACTCCGTGCTTGTCACAAACGTCCAATTTCTGCAGATCAGATTACAAAATTAGTAGATGAAGTAG
>CAZVOY010000166.1:0-2392 GCA_964628865.1 uncultured Lachnobacterium sp.
AATTCTCAGACGGCGAACCATTAACAATGGAAGACGTATTATTCAACTATTATGTTTACCTTGACCCAGTTTATACAGGTTCAAACACACTTTACTCAACAGATATTCTTGGTTTAGCAGAATATAGAACACAGACAGTAGGTACAGGTTCTGATAGCGCTGATGATATGATTTCAAATCAGGCTTCAAATAGAGCTAGTGCACGTCTTATGGAACTTGTAAACCTTTACACATCACAAAGAAAAGGTTCTTCTACAAACGAAGTAGATTATGATTCAATGGTAGCAGCTATCAAGGCTACAAATGTAAGCTCTGGTTACGCATCAGCTATTTCAAATGATCCTTCAGAAGTAACAAGTGAAACACTTTTAGCAGATTATGAACATGCATTAGAATTATTCAAAGAAGAATTAGAAACTGACTATGTAGGTGCTCAGGAATCATATACAGATTCTCCATATAATCAGTACGACGAATTCGAAGATGAAATTTTCTGCTTCATGTACACAGAAGGTTATGTAGATGTAGAATATGCAATCGGTTCTGACGGAAAAGTAGACCGTACAACAATTGAAAAATTAACAGCTCAGTATCCAGATTCTATTAAATCAAAAGAAGATGCTATCGACTATGTATATAGCGACAAAATTGCTACTGCATTAGATGAAATCCTTCTTTACTGGGCAACAGGTACAGAATTATCAACAGAATATACAGCAAAAGCAAAAGAAGTTATTCTTCACGAAAACGCTTCAGCTGACGGAAGTTTAGCAGTAGAAAATATTTCTGGTATCGTTTCATTAGGACATACAGATGCTGCAGGTAGCACAATTACTGTAAATGGTACAGATTATACAGTTGCATCTGGACATAACGAAGATGGTACAGTTACAGACGAATCTGAATACGACGTATTACAGATTACAATTGATGGCGTAGATCCAAAAGCTATTTGGAACTTTGCTGTTACAGTAGCTCCACAGCACTACTATGGTGAAGGTAGCTCTGTAGGTGTAGATATTGAAAACAATCAGTTTGGTGTTGAATTTGCAAGCTACAGCTTTATGACAGAAATCATTCAGTCAACAAGAAACATCAAGCTTCCAATGGGTGCTGGTTCATACAAAGTTACAAACTCTAAGAACAGTGACACACCATCAGAAACAGAGTTCTATACAGATAACGTAGTATATTTCAAATCAAATGAATATTTTGAAACAACTGGTGCAAACATCGAAAATGCAAAAATCGATAAAATTCGTTACCAGGTAGTAAGCTCACAGAATGCTATTGCAGCATTAGAAAACGGTGATGTACATTACATTTCACCATCTCTTACAACAGAAAATTATGAAAAATTAGAAGGTTTAAGTTCTAAAGGTATCGAAATGCTTACAACAGATCAGCTCGGTTATGGTTATATCGGTATCAACGCTGGTAAAGTAAATGATATCAACCTTCGTAAAGCAATCATGTGTGCTATGAATACATCATTAGCACTTGACTACTATCGTGCTGGTACAGCAGAACAGATTTACTGGCCAATGTCAACAGTATCATGGGCATACCCAACAGATGCTTCTGGCGAACCAAGCACAGATAACGGTTTTGAATATCCACAGATGGGTGGAACATGGAATGAAGATGCAGCTATTTCAAGTATCGAATCATATATGGAACAGGCTGGCGTTAGCGCAGGCGATAGCCAGTTAAAAGTAACATTTACAATCGCTGGTTCATCTCTTCAGGATCATCCTACATACAAAGTATTTAGAGATGCAGCTACACTCTTAAATGACCTTGGTTGGGAAGTAGAAGTAGTTTGTGATACACAGGCTCTTACAAAGATTAACACAGGTTCTCTTGAAGTATGGGCAGCTGCTTGGTCTTCAGCACTTGACCCAGACCTTTACCAGGTTTACCATAAGGATTCTACAGCAACAAGTACTCTTGCTTGGGGTTATAACTACTTAGAAACAAATGGTACATCAGAAGAATTAAAGATCTTAGATGATCTTAGTGAATACATCGATGAAGCTCGTGAAACAAATGATCAGGAAGAACGTACAGAACTTTACGAAAAAGCGATGACAGAAATTCTTGATCTTGCAATTGAACTTCCAGTTTACCAGAGAAGTGTATTATACGCTTACAATACAAAAGTTATTAATGCAGACACTATGCCAGATGAAGTTAACCCATATTCATCTCCATTAGACCGTATTTGGGAAATCGAGTTTGCTAACTAAAAGGTGGAGTGACCTATGTTTAAATATGTTTTAAAACGATTAGCACAGTCAGTACTTATTCTGATTGGCGTATCTATGATTATTTATTTCCTTATCCGTTTGATGCCAGTTGATTTTATCCAGGATAAAATCAACGCCATCAA
>CAZVOY010000167.1:0-2368 GCA_964628865.1 uncultured Lachnobacterium sp.
GGCAGTGCTGGTACAAAAGGAAATGTTATCGATGCAATCAAAGCAAACGGTGCAACCGCAGACGTGATTTATGCATGTGGTCCAACACCTATGCTTCGTGCATTAAAAGCATATGCAGAAGAAAACAACATGGAATGTTACGTTTCTATGGAAGAACATATGGCATGTGGTATCGGAGCATGTCTTGCATGTGTATGCAAAACAAAGGATAAAGACCATCATACAAACGTAAACAACACACGTATCTGTAAAGAAGGTCCTGTATTTAACGCAAAGGAGGTAGAGTTATAATGAGTGATATCAAAACATCTGTAAACCTTTGTGGAGTAGAACTTAAGAACCCAGTTATGGTAGCATCTGGAACATTCGGTTCTGGTCAGGAATATAGTGAATTTGTAGATTTAAACAGACTTGGTGCTGTTGTTACTAAGGGTGTAGCAAACATTCCTTGGCCAGGCAACCCAACACCACGTGTCGCTGAAGTATATGGCGGTATGTTAAATGCAGTAGGTCTTCAGAATCCTGGTATTGACGTGTTCTGTAATAGAGACATTCCATTCCTTCAGAATTACGATACAAAAATTATTGTAAACGTATGTGGTAAATCTACAAGCGATTACTTAGAAGTAGTAGAACGTCTTGCAGACGAACCAGTTGATATGTTGGAAATCAACATTTCTTGTCCTAACGTAAAAGAAGGCGGTATTGCTTTTGGACAGGATCCTAAACTTGTAGAACAGATTACCAGTGATATTAAGAAAATCGCAAAGCAGCCAGTTATCATGAAGCTTTCTCCAAATGTAACCGATATTACAGAGATGGCTCGTGCAGCAGAAGCAGGCGGTGCAGACTGTCTTTCTCTTATTAATACCTTAACCGGTATGAAGATTGATATCGACCGCAGAAAATTTGTACTTGCAAACAAAACTGGTGGTATGTCTGGTCCAGCCATTCATCCAATCGCAGTTCGTATGGTTTACCAGACAGCACAGGTTGTAAAACTTCCACTCATTGGTATGGGTGGTATCGCCACAGCAGAAGATGCAATTGAAATGATTCTTGCTGGTGCAACAGCAATATCAGTTGGTACAGCAAACTTCGTTGATCCATGTACTACAATTAAGGTAGTGGACGGCATTGAAGCTTACATGAGAAAATATGGCGTAAAAGATATTAACGAATTAGTTGGCGCTGTAAACGAATGAGGAGATAAAAATGGATATTAAAGAAATCGTTGAAAAAATCTTGAACGAAATCGGTAAAGATGAAAATTTGTTAGAACAGTTTGAAAAAGAACCAGTGAAAGTAATTGAAAATGTAACTGGTGTAGATTTGCCAGACGACCTTGTAGAAAAAGTAATCGAAGGTGTTAAAAACGGGAATCTTGATTTGGACAAGGCAACCGATACATTAGATCAGGTGGAAGATGTACTGGAAGCAGTAGAAAAAGTTGACTTGTCGAAAGTAAGCGATGTTTTAGATAAGGTAGGCTTGAACGAAGCTGCTGATCTTGTAGATAAGGTTGATGATGTAGCAGATACATTGCAGAAAGCATCTGGTATTATAAGTTCAATAAAAAACTTACTTAAATAAAAGGAGATAACTTATGAGAGTTGCTATCGTTATGGGTTCTACAAGTGACATTCCTAAGATAGAACCAGCAGTAGAAATTTTGAAAAATCATGGAGTAAAGGTAGATGTAAGATGTTTATCGGCACATCGTGCGCATGCAGGTCTTTCTGCTTTTATTGAAGAAACGAACAAAAACGGAACAGAAGTAATTATTGCTGCAGCTGGTATGGCAGCGGCACTTCCTGGTGTAGTAGCATCACAGACAGTGCTTCCAGTTATCGGTGTTCCATTGTCAGGATCTGTTTTGGACGGACAGGATGCACTTTACTCTATCGTACAGATGCCACCAGGAATTCCAGTTGCAACAGTTGCGATTAACGGTGGAAAAAATGCAGCTTGGCTTGCACTTCAAATTATCGGAATCAACCACCCAGAAGTAAGAGAAAAACTTTTGGCACAGAGAGTTGAGATGGAAGCGTCTGCAATGAAAGCAAACGAAGAAGTAATGGCGAAGTTTGAGTAATTAATTTAAAGTTTTGAAAGCGGCGGTGAAAAGAGGTTTTTGGTAGTTCACCGCCGTTTTGTTTTTAAAAATGCACGAAGTATTAAGAAAAGATAATGGAATGATAAAGATTATTACAGGCATCAGAAGATGTGGAAAATCATTTCTGTTATTTGTGTTATATAAAAAGTATTTACTGGAGAATGGAATAGATAATGACCATATAATTGAAATCGCATTAGAGGAGATGAAATTAGAATTTATCCATTATCCTTTGCTGAATTCTATGCAGCT
>CAZVOY010000168.1:0-2364 GCA_964628865.1 uncultured Lachnobacterium sp.
GGTTGGTGCTGAAAATATGTATTTTGAAGACAAAGGTGCATATACTGGTGAAATCTCTGCAGAAATGCTTGTAGATGCAGGCGTAAAATATGTAGTACTTGGACATTCTGAAAGAAGAGACTACTTCAAAGAAGACGATGTACTTTTAAATAAAAAAGTAAAGAAAGCGTTAGAAGCTGGACTTACACCAATTCTTTGTTGTGGTGAATCTTTAGAACAGCGTGAAATGGGTGTAACGCTTGATTGGATTCGTCTTCAGATTAAATCAGACTTAGATGGAGTAACAGCAGAACAGGTAGCATCTTTGGTAATTGCTTATGAACCAATCTGGGCAATTGGAACAGGAAAAACAGCTACTTCTGATCAGGCTCAGGAAGTTTGTGCAGCGATTCGTGAATGCATCAAAGAAATGTATGACGAAGCTACAGCAGAAGCAGTACGCATTCAGTATGGCGGATCTGTAAATGCTGGAAATGCAGCAGAGCTTTTTGCAAAACCAGATATTGATGGTGGTCTTGTAGGTGGAGCTTCACTTAAGGCTGAATTTGGAAATATTGTTAACTACTAATTCCAATAAAGAAATGTATAGAGAGGGGGGAGCCTTTATGGCTTCCCTCTTTCTATGTATTTTAAACAATACTTGTGTACTTGTGTTTGCATGTTTGAAGGACTTGTACTATAATATATCTTGGCTTTTTAGCGAGTACGCAAGAGGAGAGTTTATGAATAAAAAACGTATATTAGGTACGTGTGTTGCAATATTATTAGTAGTAAGCATGGGAATCGGCATCATGCACCATCAAGGTTATGAAGTTGCAGATTTGCTGGGGGAAGAAGCAAGTGAAAAATTAGAAGAATTGCTTCATCCAGTTTCCGATGAAACAAAAGAGTATGTTAGCGATTTATCGAAAGCCTACGACATAATATTGGAAAAAGGTACAAGAGATTTTTTTGAAGGATATACAGTAGATTACTCATTTTTAAATTGGGTAAACAGCAATTTTGGTGATGCCGTTGTTATGGATATCGCTTATCGTTTATATGAAGGTTATGTAGATGCACAGCTCTGGTACAAAGAAACCGGAAATTCGATGCATGTGCTTTGGATTATGTACTGTGACCAGTTACAGTATGCTACATATAATTTAGAAAATGTACATTGGATGGAAAGTGAAGATGAAACTATTACGATTGATTTAACGGGTGACATCAATTTAGCAGATGACTGGTATACGATGCAGACGTTGAACACCAAAACCAATGGCATTTATGATTGTATTTCAGAAGATGTAGTAAATGAATTACAGTCAGCGGATATATCAGTAATTAATAATGAATTTGTTTTCAGTGATGGTGGTGACCGCCAGGTAGGAAAAGCATATACGTTTCGTTCACAAACAGCAAATGTATGGATGCTAGATGCGTTTGGCACGGATCTTGCAAACTTGGCAAATAATCACACTTATGATTATCAGGATTCAGGACTTATGGATACCATATTCACATTAGAGAGTTATGGAATTGAAACCATGGGTGCTGGTAACAATATTGAGGAAGCAAAAGCTATTCAGTATTACATTGTAAATGGAAGGAAAATTGCTTTTGTTTCTGCGACAGAAATTGAAAAATTCTACCGTTATACCAAAGAAGCTACAGCAACAGAAGCAGGTGTGTTAAAGACATTAGATCCAACGATTTATAACGAAGTAATAGCGGAAGCAAAAGCACATAGTGATTATGTCATCGCCAGTGTACACTGGGGGACAGAAGGTACCTATCAGTATTCCAATTCACAGCATGGATTGGCAGAAGAATTTGTGAATGCTGGTGCGGATGTTGTAATTGGTGGTCATCCACACAGATTGCAGGGTGTAGAATTTATAAACAATGTTCCAGTGGTATATAGTTTAGGAAACTTCTGGTTTTCAACAGGAACTTTATATACCACAATAGCACAGGTTGAAATTGATGAGGATGGAGAATTGGCATTGCGATTGATTCCATGTATTCAGAAGGATTTAACCACATCAATTCTAGCAACCAAAGAAGAGCAGGATGCTTTTTACAAATTTATGGCAGACATTTCTTACGGGGTAGTCATTGATCAAAATGGATATTTTTACAATACCCAAAATGGTCAAAACAGTCATTTGATAGATGGTGTGAACTATCTGTCTGCAATGAATTATGGTTTCTATAGTGGTAGCATCGACTTAGAAGGTCGTCCAATCGATGTCGTAGGAAATTTAAAATAGCAAATAACGCAAAGGCGTTTGAATAGAAAACAACGAAGAAAAGAGGAAATTAACATGAGTAAAAAACCAGTTGTATTAATGGTACTTGATGGTTATGGATTAAATGAAA
>CAZVOY010000169.1:0-2329 GCA_964628865.1 uncultured Lachnobacterium sp.
CACCATAGATTTTTGCTTCTGCAAACGCTTTCTTTGCCCACTGACCTGTAATAATATAACCTGCTTTTCGGTTTTTCATCAGGTTCATCGGAACTGCTGCGAACTGCTGAGATGCTCCACCCTGTAAAAACAATACTTTGTAATTATCAGGAATGTTGAGCAATTCTCTTAAATCAGCTTCCGCTTCTTTGATGATTTCGTCGTAAACTTTCGAGCGGTGACTCATCTCCATTACCGACATTCCACATCCTCTGTAATCCATCATTTCTTCTGCAGCTTCACGAAGTACTTCTTCTGGTAAAACCGCAGGTCCAGCCGAGAAATTATACACTCTACTCATTTCCAACTACCTCCTATTTCTCATTCTTAAATATTTTTATCTGCATTAGGCGTTTGTCGATACATCAGTAGCATCGAACGCCTCATTGATTGGTGCTCCTGGTGCAACCATAGGCCATACCTTGTCGTCACAATCAATAATGCAGTCAATTACATATGGAATCTCACATTCCAAAGCTTCCTGAAACGCTTCTTCAAATTCCTGTTGTGAAGTTACACGTTTTGCTTTGCAGCCCATAGCTTCTGCTAGTTTTACAAAATCTACTCCATCATCCAAAACTGTTGCGGAATAGTGCTGATTGTAAAAAAGTGTCTGCCATTGGCGAACCATACCAAGCACATGATTATTTACAATTACTTCTATCAACGGAACCTTATTTCTACTAGCAGTTGCTAGCTCATTCATGTTCATACGGAAACATCCATCACCAGCAATATTAACAACCTGTTTGTCAGGATTTGCCATCTGTGCGCCAATTGCTGCACCTAATCCATATCCCATTGTACCAAGTCCACCTGATGATAAAAGTGTGCGTGGTTCTTTATACTTATAATACTGAGCCGCCCACATTTGATGTTGCCCAACTTCTGTTACCATAATGGCATCTCCATGTACCATTTCATAAATCTTTTCAATGATAAATGGACCGCTTAAGCCTTCTAACGCATACGTAAGTGGATAGTTTTCTTTGTATTCCTTGATGTGTTCCATCCATTCGCTGTGATCATGCTGAGAAAGTTCTGCATTTAATCTAGCTAATACTTCTTTCACATCACCAATAACACTAGCTGACGCCATAACGTTTTTATTTATTTCTGCTGGATCCACATCAATATGTAAAATCTTAGCCTGATGTGCAAATTTTTTTGGATTGCCGAGTACACGATCCGAAAAACGGGTGCCAATAGCGATAAGTAAATCACATTCACTTACCCCAAGATTGGATGCCTTTGTACCATGCATTCCAAGCATTCCAGTATATCTGTCGTCTGTACCGTCAAAAGCACCTTTTCCCATAAGTGTGTCACATACTGGTGCATCCACCAATTTTACGAATTCACGAAGTTCTTCACTAGCCTCGGAAATAACTGCACCGCCACCTACAAAAACAAATGGTTTCTTTGATTTCTTGATACGACGAAGCGCTCTTTGAACATCTTCATCTTTAATTGTATGAGAAACTCTTGCTGGCAATTCCGGCTTTATCGCTTCGTACTCACATTCTGCTGCCGTTACATCCTTTGGAATATCTACGAGCACAGGTCCTGGACGACCTTTACGAGCAATAGAAAAAGCTCTGCGAATGGTATCTGCCAGATTTTCTACATCCTTTACAATGAAATTATGCTTCGTAATCGGTGTAGTGATACCAGCAATATCAATTTCCTGAAAGCTGTCTTTTCCAAGAAGTGGTAGAGTTACATTGCAGGTAATCGCAACCATTGGAACCGAATCCATATATGCAGTTGCGATACCAGTTACTAAATTTGTAGCTCCCGGTCCACTTGTAGCAAAACATACACCTACTTTTCCAGTGCTGCGTGCATAACCATCTGCTGCATGAGATGCCCCCTGCTCATGAGAAGTCAGTACATGTTTGATATCTGACTGCTGTTAAATCGCATCATATACATTTAAAATTGCACCGCCAGGATATCCAAATACGGTATCTACACCCTGTTCTTTTAAACATTCAATAATAATCTGTGATCCGTTTAATGTCATTATTTAAACCCCATTACTTAATTTCTAAAATTGCTCCCCTGTTTCCTGATGTAACCATAGAGGCATATCTCTTTAAATATCCTGTGTTTACCTTTGGTTCACGAGGTTGCCATTTTGCACGACGTGCTTCCATTTCTTCATCTGAAACTGCAACGTCCAGTTTCATTTCTGGAATATTAATCTTGATGATATCTCCTTCTTCGATAAGAGCGATAGGTCCGCCAACTGCTGCCTCTGGAGACACGTGTCCGATAGAAGCTCCAC
>CAZVOY010000170.1:0-2325 GCA_964628865.1 uncultured Lachnobacterium sp.
CTTTCCAACGCTGGCTTTCTGCGTAGTGGATATACATACGATATACTTCTGCTGCAAAAAGGGCAGATTCATCTCCACCTGCGCCTGCACGAATTTCTACGATTACGTTTTTGTCATCGTTAGGGTCTTTAGGAAGAAGAAGAATTTTTAGTTCTGTTTCTAATTCTTCTACACGCTTTTTCGATTCATTTAATTCTTCTTTTGCCAACTCGCGCATTTCTTCATCTGATTCCAACTCAAGCATTTCAAGAGAATCTTCGATATTTTGCTTCTGCTGTTTGTATTCTTTATACGCTTCAACGATTGGAAGCAAATCACTCTGCTCTTTCATAAGTTTACGAAAACGAGTCGAATCATTTGCTACATCTGGCTCGCTTAATGTATTCATCAATTCTTCATAGTGATGAAGTAAGTCATCTAATTTATCAAACATATTTATTCTCCTCTATATAAATGAATTTGTTTAAAACGACCATAAAATAAGTAGTGTAGCTAGAGCCCGCCGATAACTACGCGATCATTTCCAGCTAAATCCTTTACCACTCGTACTCCAATAAATCCTGCATCTGTCAACAGTTTAGATACCGCTTTTCCCTGGTCATGACCGATTTCAAACAAAATGGTTCCATTCGGATTTAAATAATCTTTACATTCTTCTACAATTCTGCGATAAAAATGCAACCCATCTTCCATGCCATCCAACGCCTGAATAGGTTCGTATACTGCTACCTCTGGCATAAGTCCACCGATGACATCAGTAGGGATATATGGTGGATTTGATACTATCATGTCAAATGTCTCTGTTACATTTTCAAATAAATCACTCTTTTCAAAGGTAGCCACGATATTATTTCGCTTTGCATTTTCCTTTGCTACATTAATCGCCTGTTTCGAAATATCGTACCCAAAGCCCTCTACGTCTAATACGTTCTTTAGAATACTGAGTAAGATACAACCCGATCCCGTACACATATCCATAATTTTCATGCCAGGTCGAGCGATTTTTAAGGCTTCTTCTACTAAAGTTTCTGTATCCTGTCTAGGAATCAATACTGCCTCATTGACAAAAAACGTCATGCCCATAAATTCCTGTTCACCAGTAATATACTGCAAAGGCACACGTTCTGCTCTTTTACTTAACACACTTTCATATTCTTCCTGCTGTTCCACAGGCATTTCCTCATCCATATGGACATAATAGAAAGTGCGGTCTATTTTACACACAAAGGTAAGCAAAAGCCACGCATCATTTTTTGCATCCTCAATGTTTGCACTATTTAGTTTTTCTTCTCCAAAACAAATAGCTTCGCGATAGGTCATTATAGATTTTCCTCTTGCCATATTTTCCAGTCGAATACCGCTTCTACTGCAGCAATGCCGACTTCAATCATAGTATCGTCTGGCTCAAGTGTGGTAATTCTCTGCATCAAGAGTCCTGGTGCACTAATAATATTTACCAACCAGTTGTCATATCTGCCTGCCAAACGAATAAATTCATAAGATACCCCTGCAATAACAGGAATTAATAACAAGCGTATCACTAATCTTAAAATACCAGATTCTACTTCAATGAATAGGAAGAAAATGATACTAATTAAAACAACCAAAAATAAAAAACTAGTTCCACAACGTTTGTGTTCTTTGGAGGATTTTCGCACATTTTCCACATTTAATTCTAAACCTTGTTCAATACAGTTGATACATTTGTGTTCTGCACCATGATACATATAGGTTCGTTTGATATCTGGCATAAGGGCTACTAAACTTACATATGCAATAAAAATGCAAATACGCACCAGCCCCTCTAATAATGTTATCACAAAATGCGACTGAATAAAACTCTGAAAAAACAACGATATCAGGTATGGGAGCACAAAAAAGATACCAATAGCAAGCAACACTGCAAATGCAACCACTCCGCCCATCATTGCCTTTTCTTTTTCTGGATTTAAATCTTCCTCTTCCTCCTCAAAAAAAGTAGCAGAATGAAGAAGTGTGGTCATACCTAAATACATAGAATCTATGAAATTGAAAACCCCATGTATGATAGGGAGATTTCTCCAATTCTTCTTTGTTGCAATTTTATAGTCAAAAACCTGTACATCAATTTCTTTATTTGGCTTACGTACTGCTACGGCATATTTATCGCCATTGCGCATCATAATGCCTTCCATTACAGCCTGTCCGCCTACACCTGAATATTTCATAAATACCTCTTTGTAATAAAAAAGGTTGAGATTCTACTAACCTCAACCTTTCTAAATACTTTATTATTTCATGCCGTATTTCTTATTGAACTGTTCAATACGTCCACGAGCCTGAGCA
>CAZVOY010000171.1:0-2289 GCA_964628865.1 uncultured Lachnobacterium sp.
ACTTTGTTAGCACTCTTTCAAAAAGAGTGCTAATTTTCTATTGACTTTTATTTTTGGGAGAGATATCATCAGTTACAGATGACAAATTTTTGCTCTTAGCAGTGGAATTTGAATATAGAAAAAGGAGTACTACAACTATGGCAAACAAACACGGAAGTCTGTCTATTGACAGCGAGAATCTATTTCCTATTATTAAGAAATGGTTATATTCAGACCACGATATTTTTTATCGTGAATTAATTTCAAATGGCTGCGATGCTATTACAAAATTGAAAAAACTAGACATGATGGGAGAATATTCTCTACCATCAGATTACAAAGCAAATATTCAGGTAATCGTTAGTCCAGAAGACAAAACCATCAAATTCATCGACAATGGTCTTGGTATGACTGCAGATGAAGTAGAAGAATACATTAACCAGATTGCTTTTTCTGGTGCAACAGACTTTATCGAAAAATACAAAGATAAATCCAACGATGATCAGATCATCGGACACTTTGGTCTTGGCTTCTATTCCGCATTTATGGTAGCGGACGAAGTTACAATTGATACCCTCTCTTACAAAGAAGGTGCTACTCCAGTTCACTGGTCTTGTGACGGTGGTACAGAGTTTGATATGAACGATGGCGACAAAGTCGGCGTAGGTACAGAAATCACATTATACTTAAATGAAGATTGCTTAGAATTCGCTAATGAATATCGCGCAAGAGAAGTTATCCAGAAATACTGCTCTTTTATGCCAACTGAGATTTTCTTAAGCAAAGCAAATGCTGAAGTTCAGTATGAAACCATCGATAAAGAAGATGTTTTAGACAGCGATGAAGTAGTAGAGGAAATTCATGAAGCCGCAAAGACAGAAGAAAAAGAAAATGAAGATGGAACAACGGAAATCGTAGAAATCTCCCCAGCGAAAGACATGGTAAAAATCGTAAAACGTCCTGTTCCACTCAACGATACAAATCCACTCTGGGCGAAGAATCCAAGTGAATGTAGTGATGAAGACTACAAAGCCTTCTACCGCAATGTATTTATGGACTACAAGGAACCACTTTTCTGGATTCATTTAAATATGGATTACCCATTCAACCTTAAGGGTATTCTTTACTTTCCTAAGATTAATACCGAATACGATTCCATCGAAGGAACCATCAAACTTTACAACAACCAGGTATTTATCGCAGACAACATCAAGGAAGTCATTCCTGAATTCCTGATGTTATTAAAGGGTGTTATTGATTGTCCGGACCTTCCATTAAATGTATCACGTAGTGCTTTACAGAATGATGGATTTGTAAAGAAAATTTCAGAATACATTACAAAGAAAGTAGCAGATAAACTCATCGGTATGTGCAAGACCGAAAAAGAAGCTTATGAAAAATATTGGGACGACATCAGCCCATTTATTAAATTTGGTTGCTTAAAAGATGAAAAGTTCTGCGACAAGATGAATGACTACATTCTCTTCAAAGATATCAATGATAAATATCAGACCTTGCCAGAATTGTTAGCACCTGTTGAAACCGAAGAGGCCGTAGATGAAGAAGGTAATCCTGTAGAAGCAGAAATTGTAACAGATGAAACAGATGCTTTTACTTCTGACGACGATATCAAAGACGAACGTAAAACGGTTTACTACGTAACAGATGTAAACCAGCAGGGACAATATATCACACTCTTCAAAGAACAGGGTATGAATGCAGTAATCTTAAATCACAACATCGATACCTCTTTCATCTCTCAGCTCGAAATGAGAAATGAAAATTATCGCTTCATGCGTATTGATGCTGACCTTACTGATTCTTTGAAAGATGAAAATGCAGAAGATTTAACAGAAGTAACTTCTACTCTCTCTGAAGTATTTAAGAACACCTTAAACAACGACAGAATAAGTATTAAAGTAGAGAAGCTTAAAAATGAAGATATCGCTTCTGTAATTACCCTTTCCGAAGAAGGTCGCCGTATGCAGGATATGATGAAAATGTATGCAATGAACGGCATGGGTGGTATGGACATGAGCATGTTTGCTGCAGATCAGACACTAACACTGAATGCAAATAATGCATTAGTTCAGTACATCATAGAAAATAAAGAAAGTGAACATGTACCTATGTTTGCAGAACAGCTTTACGATTTGGCACTTCTAAGTAATCAGCCATTATCAACGGAAGCTATGACAAAATTTGTAAAACGTAGTAATGACATTATGTTACTTTTAACGAAGTAAGATATTAAGAGCCATCGCGTCACGGATAAAAATCCATTTTGCGATGGCTCTCAATTTTATGTAT
>CAZVOY010000172.1:0-2281 GCA_964628865.1 uncultured Lachnobacterium sp.
TTGAAACCTTACCAGAATATGATACCGCAATGTACACACACAAGAAGATGAAAACAAACGAAGAAACATCTCTTGAAGTGTTGACTGAAATCCTTCCTATCTTAGAAGCACAGGAGGATTACTCGAACGATGCGCTTTATGCTACACTCTGCAACTATGTAGCAGAAAAGGGCGTAAAGAATGGTTACGTGATGTGGCCAATTCGTACAGCAGTTTCTGGTAAACAGATGACCCCAGGTGGTGCGACAGAGCTTATGGAACTTCTCGGAAAAGAAGAATCCATTGCCCGTATCAAGAAAGGTATTGAAATTTTATCTAAGTAGAATGATGCAGAGCCAAGTTCAGAATGTGCTTGGCTCTGATTATTTTTTTCGAGGTATTCTATGAAATTTAATGCATCTCAAACATCGGCAATTTTGCACAAGGATGGTCCGATGCTTGTCTTAGCTGGTCCTGGTAGTGGCAAGACAGCAACCCTAGTAGAGCGAACGAAAAACTTAATAACAAAACATGGTGTAAGTCCTTCCAATATTTTGGTGATTACTTTTACCAAGGCTGCCGCAAACGAGATGAAACAACGTTTTGAAAGAGAAATAGATGAGACAGCCTATTGTTGTGGAAAAGTAACGTTTGGTACGTTTCATGCCATTTTCTTTATGGTGTTAAAATTGGCATATAACTATAATCGGGACAACATTGTAACAGATGATGTCAGATTTCAAGCAATTCGAGAATTGGTACAAAAATATCGCTTGGAGTTTCGTGATGAAAATGAATTATTAGGTGGAATTCTCAGCGAAATCAGTCTGATAAAAAATTCCCGCATTCCATTAGAACATTTTTATTCGACCCAGTGCGGAGAAACGGTGTTTCGGAAAATTTATCAGGAATATGAAGCATTTTTAAACAAGCATCGTTTAATTGACTTTGATGATATGCTGACCATGACCTATGAGCTTTTTAAGGAAAGACCTGATATTTTATCTGCGTGGCAGAAAAAATACAAATATATTTTGGTGGACGAGTTTCAGGATATCAATCAGATACAGTATGATATTGTGCGCATGCTGGCTGCTCCAGAAAATAATTTATTCATGGTGGGAGATGATGATCAGTCGATTTATCGTTTTCGTGGTTCGAAACCTGAGATTATGCTCCATGTACCAAAGGATTATCCAGACGTAAAACAAATAGAGTTGGATGTGAACTATCGGTGTCATCCTGAGATTGTCGAGAAGGCAGTACAGTTGATTTCACATAACAAGGAACGTTTTCCAAAACGTATTTATTCGGGTGTAACGCCACAAAAACATGACAAAGCTGTCACAATTCAACAGTTTCATAATCAACGAGAAGAAATTATGTATATTCTGAAACAGATAGAAGAGCAGATGAAATCAGGCTATCAATTATCGGATATCGCAATTCTATTTCGTACCAACACACAGCCACGTTTTCTTATGGAACAACTTATGGCATACAATGTAGATTTCAAAACACGTGATCAGATTCCGAATTTGTATGACCATTGGATTACAAAGGATATACGCGCCTATTTGGATATTGCCAGAGGCAGTCGTCAGCGAAAAGATTTTCTGATGATTTTAAATAAACCGAAGCGATATATAGGGCGTGATTCTCTATGTGAAAGTCAGGTGGCTTTTGATGAGTGGGAAAAACTTTACGACGAACAGCCATGGATTGCAGAACGTATCGAGAAACTGCATTATGATATTAAAATGCTGGAAAAAATGTCACCATATGCAGCAATCAATTATATCCGTCATGGAATCGGTTATGATGATTATATTACGGAGTATGCGCAGTATCGTGGTATCAGCAAAGATGACTTGTTTGATGTATTAGAAGAATTGCAAGCCAGCGCCAAAGGGTTTAAAAACTATGATGCTTGGGAACTTCATATGCAGGAATATGCACAGGAGTTAAAAGAAAAAGCAAAACAGAAAAATGAAAATCCAAATGCCATAACCTTATCGACACTTCATAGTGCCAAAGGTCTAGAATTTAAATCTGTCTTTATTATCGATGTTAATGAAGGGGTTACTCCTTATAAAAAGGCTATCTTAGACAAAGATATTGAAGAAGAACGACGCCTGTTTTACGTCGGCATGACCCGCGCTATCGAAAAACTAACCATTTGCTCGGTAAAAGAAATACATGGGAAGAATTCGGAGATTTCTCGATTTATAGCTGAGGCTGGACTAAATATCACTCTTTAGCGCACTAGTACCAAGATAATATTTTTCACTTAAATAATTTC
>CAZVOY010000173.1:0-2278 GCA_964628865.1 uncultured Lachnobacterium sp.
ATGGTTCAAAAGATAATACAGCAGATATTTTGAATGCGTTGGCGGTGGATGATTTTAGAATTAAAGTTATTCATAATGAAAATCAAGGGGTATCGGCAACAAGAAATTGTGGTATTAATAATGCGGTTGGTGATTATATACAGTTTGTGGATAGTGATGACGAATTGTATGAGTATATAACTGAGGATTTAGTAACTGCTATTTTAAAAGATAATTCTGATCTGGTGTTATGTGGATATCATAGATCGGATCATATAGATATTCATGTTCCGATAGAAGGGTGCTATGATACTAAGGACATAGTGAATAAATTTTGTGAGATTTATAAGGGCGGTGTCTTTAATCAGCCATGGAATAAATTATACAATAGATCATTAATAACTGATAAGTTTGATAGGGAAATGAGTATTGCAGAAGATGCAGTGTTTAATGTTCAATATATCAGGCAAACAAAGAAAATAAGTTTTATTGATAAACTTGGATATTATTATGTGGTAGGTAATCAAAATTCACTCTCTTATAGATACAATGCAAGGGCACTAGAGTCCGAAAAGAAGAAGATACTTGCAATTAATGAATTAATGAAAGAATATTCTAGTGAGAAAAATATAGTAGAATTAAATAAAATGTATGAACAAGATTTTTATAGGTGTGTTCATAATCTAATTTATTCTTCAGGAAAAAAGAAAGCCATATTGGAGAGAGAGATTCATACATGGATAAACGATGATGTTTGGAATATGGTTTTACTTAAGAATCGTGGAATAGAAAAAATGAATGAAAAAAAGGTAAAAAGACAGGTTGCCTTTTTTATAGATAAAGTATTATTTATGAAAAAGGCAGGTCAAATACTAAGAGGAACAAATAATGATAGATAAAAGGGCTATACATACTTATGTAATATGTGCGTATAAGGTAAGTGAATATTTAGAAGAATGCATTTTATCATTAAAGAATCAAAATGTTTTGTCAACAATTATTATGGAGACATCTACTCCAAATGAACATATTGATATGCTTGCAAAAAAGTACAATATTCCGTTATATATTAATCCAAATGGTGGTATTACACAGGATTGGAATTTTGGATTGTCAAAGGTAAAAACGAGATATGCAACGATAGCACATCAGGATGATGTATATGAAAGTGCTTATGGAGAAAAAATCATAAAGGCATTTGAAAGTACTTCAAAATCTTTGATTGCATTTAGTGATTATGGTGAGATTCGTGATGGCAAGAAGGTATGTGATACACAGATGCTAAATATTAAACGTATTATGTTGTTTCCTTTAAAGTTTAAAATTTTTAAAGGCAGCAAGTTTGTAAGACGTAGAATTTTATCGATTGGTGATCCAATTAGTTGTCCAGCGGTTTCTTTCAATCTAGAACGATTGGAGAGACCAATTTTTAAAGACGGATTCCGTAGTTGTGAAGACTGGGAAGCATGGGAAAAAATTTCGCGATTAGATGGTGACTTTTTATTTGTTCCAGAACCGCTTATGTATCATCGTATTCATGAAGAATCTGCGACCACAGCAATTATTCAGGACAACGCGCGAGTAGAAGAAAACTATATTATGTTTTGTAAGTTTTGGCCAAAGCCAATTGCAAAACTGATTAATAAGTTCTATACCAAATCGGAGGACTCAAATACATTATGAGAAAATTAATTATTATACCAGCATATAATGAGAGTGAATGTATCGAGGCGACAGTTCGTGATATCATGAAAAACGCCTCAGATTTTGATTATGTAATTATCAATGATTGTTCTACAGATAATACACGAGAGATTTGTGAAAGCAATGGATTTAATATCGTAAATTTACCTATCAATCTTGGAATTGGTGGAGCTGTGCAGACAGGTTATATGTATGCTATGGAATATGGATATGACGTAGCAGTGCAGGTAGACGGTGATGGTCAGCATGATCCACAGTTCTTACGCAAAATGGCAGAATATTTAGAATCGCATGATGCAGATATGGTTATCGGCTCTCGCTTCATCGAGAAAGAAGGTTTTCAGTCATCTTGGCTTCGTAGAGTAGGGATTGTATATTTTACAAAGCTGATTAAATTATGCACAGGGAAAACAATTACAGATCCAACGTCTGGACTTCGTATGGCTGGTAGAAAGGTAATTAAATTATTCGCAGACTGTTATCCAAAGGATTATCCAGAACCAGAATCAACTGTGGCAGCTTTAAATCATGGATGTAAAGTTGAGGAGATTCCGGTAGTGATGAGAGAGCGTCAGGGTGGCGTATCGTCTATCAC
>CAZVOY010000174.1:0-2268 GCA_964628865.1 uncultured Lachnobacterium sp.
AGGTTATCGATATGAAAGGAAATCCATTATTAATCTTTGTAAATGCATGGAGCGTAGGAATGACATTAGATCGTAACCCAGGTCTTGTGTTGACAGAATTTGGAAAGAATTAGTATAATAAAGACAGTCGCTTAGGTGACTGTCTTTTTTTCTTTTATTAAAAACAGATAGAAACTGTTTTCATATTTTACTAAAATATCGCTTGGTGTCCGAATTATTACCCATATAAAATGTTTTTATTTAGTTGTTGACAAGGAGGTACATTTATACTATTATTAAAACAAGAAAACAAACAAGTGTTCGCGAACAAATGTTTTGATGCGAACGAAGTAGAATGAAAAAAGATGAATAAAAAGGAGAATTCTTATTATGGCAAGAGAAGATAAATTAAAAGCATTGGATGCAGCGATTGCACAGATTGAAAAACAGTACGGAAAAGGCTCCGTTATGAAATTAGGCGAAAATGCTGCAAATATGAATGTAGAGACAGTTCCTACTGGATCATTAAGTTTAGATATCGCATTAGGTCTTGGTGGTCTACCAAAAGGACGTATCATTGAAATTTATGGACCAGAATCATCTGGTAAAACCACAGTAGCTCTTCACTGTGTAGCAGAAGTGCAGAAAGCTGGTGGTATTGCAGGTTTCATTGATGCAGAACATGCATTAGACCCAGTTTATGCAAAAAACATTGGTGTAGATATTGATAATCTTTATATTTCGCAGCCAGACTGTGGTGAGCAGGCATTGGAAATTACAGAAACTATGGTTCGCTCAGGTGCAGTAGATATCGTTATTGTTGACTCTGTAGCAGCTTTAGTTCCTAAGGCTGAAATTGATGGAGATATGGGTGATTCGCACGTTGGTTTACAGGCTAGACTTATGAGCCAGGCTCTTCGTAAGCTTACTGGTGTTATCAGTAAATCAAACTGTATCGTTATCTTTATTAATCAGTTACGTGAAAAAGTAGGTATTATGTTTGGTAACCCTGAAACAACGACAGGTGGACGTGCGTTGAAATTCTACTCGTCTGTTCGCTTGGATGTGCGTAGAGTAGAAGCTTTAAAACAGGCTGGTGAAGTGATTGGTAACCATACCAGAGTAAAAGTTGTAAAAAATAAAGTAGCACCACCATTTAAAGAAGCTGAATTTGATATTATGTTTGGTCAGGGTATTTCAAAAGAAGGCGATATCCTTGATTTAGCAGCAAACGTAGGTATCATTAATAAATCAGGTGCTTGGTATGCTTATGAAGGTGATAAGATTGGTCAGGGACGCGAGAATGCAAAGACTTACTTAAAAGAAAATCCTGCATTTTGTGAAATGATTGAAACTATGGTTCGTGAACATTATTTCACCCATCCAGAAGATGTGGCAGAAGTAGATCCAGCTACTGTAAAAGAAGATGAATAATAGTATTCGTATTATACAAATGGAAAAACTAGGAAAAGGGAAGCGTCGTATCCGATTTGAAAATGGCGAAAGTTGTATTGTATATTCTTCTGAAATTCGCGGATTGCGTTTGGAAGGGGGTATGTACATATCTCGGACAATTTATGATCAAATCTTCAAAGATATTGTTGGTAAACGAGCAAAAAAGAGAGCGCTACATTTGTTGGAACAGATGGATAGAACGGAGCAACAGCTTCGTGACAAATTAAAGGCATCAGAATATCCAGAAAAATGTATTGATGATGCTATTGCTTATGTAAAAAGCTTTCATTATTTGGATGATCAGAGATACGCAGAAACTTTTACTAGGTATAAAAAAGACAAAATGAGTCGTCAGCAAATCAAACAGAAGTTGATGATGAAGGGTGTTTCTCGAGAGATTATTCAGCATGCGGTTGAAGAGGAATATGATGTTGATGAAACCATTCATATTCGCAGTATTTTAGAGAAGAAAAATTTTTCAAGTGAAACCAAAGACGAGGGCGAATTCCGACGTGTTTATAATTATTTGCTTCGTAGAGGGTTTCGAAGTAATGATATTTTACGAGAAATGAAGTGTATAGGAGAGGACTGGTAAAACCAGTCCTCTTTTGATATTTAAGTAACAGCTCATCGAGCACCATTCGTAAAGACGCCTACGGCGTTTTCTCGTTGCTTGTCCAACTAAATTTGTTTATATATTGGCGCTCCACTCATGAAGTTCTAGATAAGCGAATTCATGCGAGTGAATTGGCTTATCTAGTGTTTCGTGGTTGAGCTGTTTACTATATATTGCTTGACATATGTTGTGAAAAAGTATAAAATTTACATGTTGTA
>CAZVOY010000175.1:0-2244 GCA_964628865.1 uncultured Lachnobacterium sp.
CTAAACCATTCTTTTTATTCGTTAATACTTTTTCCATATACAATACCTCCTTGTATGCTTCTTTTGATACTTAAATGATATCATTTTGATATCAAACACACAAGTGCAAAATGCAACAAAAAAAGAGCCTGTATATAGTGCAAAACATCTATAAACAAACTCTTTACTTTTACATTTTAAATATTTCTCATGGTCAGCTGGATTCTCTGCTTCTTTAAATCCACACTCATAACTTTTACTTCTACGATATCGCCTACACTAACCGCTTCCAATGGATGCTTGATATAGCGGTCGCAGATTTGAGAGATATGAACGAGTCCGTCCTGATGAACACCGATATCTACGAAAGCACCGAAGTCAATAACGTTACGAACGGTTCCTTTTAATACCATGCCTGGTGTTAAGTCTTTCATTTCAAGGACATCACTACGAAGGATAGGCTTTGGCATATCTTCACGTGGATCACGGGCTGGTTTTTCTAATTCCTTTACAATATCCTGTAGAGTGAGTTCTCCGATTCCTAATTCTTCAGCGAGTTTTTTGTAGTCGCTGACTTTCTTTGAAATGCCGGCTACGGTACGATTGGTTACATCTTCTAATGTGTAGCCAAGCTTTGCAAGAAGTTCTTTCGTTGCATTATAAGATTCTGGATGAACCCCAGTACCGTCCAATGGATTTTTTCCACCAGTAATACGCATGAAACCGGCACACTGCTCGTATGCTTTTGGTCCGAGTTTTGCTACTTTTAATAGTTCTGCCCTAGACTTGAAAGCACCATTCTCCTCACGATAGGTTACAATATTTTTTGCGATAACTTTTGAAATACCTGAAATGTATTCCAAAAGTGATGCAGATGCTGTGTTTAAATCTACACCTACTTTGTTTACACAGTCTTCTACTACACCACCTAAAGCTTCGCTAAGTTTCTTCTGATTCATATCATGCTGGTACTGACCAACGCCGATAGATTTTGGATCAATTTTTACAAGCTCTGCAAGAGGGTCTTGAAGACGACGTGCCATAGATGTAGCACTACGCTGTCCTACGTCAAAGTTAGGGAATTCTTCTGTGGCTAATTTACTAGCGGAATATACAGAAGCACCTGCTTCGTTTACAATAATGTACTGCACCTGAACTGGAATCTCTTTTAAGAGAGAAACAATAACCTGCTCTGATTCACGGGAAGCAGTACCATTTCCAAGTGAGATTAAAGTAATCTTATATTTGGAAATCAGTTTCTTTAATACAGCCTTTGCTTCCTCCACCTTGTTCTGTGGTGCAGTTGGGTAAATAACTGTAGTATCTAATACTTTACCAGTTGGGTCAACGACTGCAAGTTTACAACCTGTACGGAAAGCTGGGTCCCAGCCAAGTACCACCTGTCCCGCGATAGGTGGCTGCATGAGAAGCTGTTCTAAGTTTTTACCAAAAACCTTGATTGCTCCGTCTTCTGCTTTTTCTGTTAAATCATTACGAATTTCACGTTCAATGGAAGGTGCGATGAGACGATCATAAGCATCTGCAATAGCTTCTTTGATTGTATCTGCACATTCTGTATTGGCATGCACAATAATCTTCTTTTCAAGATATGCGATAATATCCTCTGTAGGTGCTTCGATTTTAACCGTCAAAATCTTTTCATTTTCACCACGATTAATTGCGAGAGTTCTGTGTCCTGCTACTTTGGATAATGCTTCGTCGTATTCGTAATACATTTCGTATACGGACTCTGCTTCTTTATCTTTTGCTGTAGAAATGAGACGACCTTTTTTCATGGTAAGTTCACGAATCTTGGTACGATAATCTGCATCATCGGAAATTGTTTCCGCAATGATATCTTTTGCACCTGCTATCGCATCTTCTACAGTGAGCACCTCTTTTTCTTCGTTAATATACTGTGCTGCTTCTTCTGCTAAAGGTGTTTTTAACATCTGAAGCATAATGATGTTTGCAAGTGGTTCTAAGCCTTTTTCTTTCGCGATAATCGCACGGGTACGACGTTTTGGTCGGTATGGACGATATAAGTCATCTACTGCTACCTGCGTTTCTGCTGCTAAAATCTGAGCCTTTAACTCTTCCGTCAACTTGCCCTGTTCTTCGATGCTGGCAAGAACTGTCTGTTTTTTATCTTCTAAGTTGCGAAGATAGGTCAAGCGATCAAACAGGTTACGAAGGATTTCATCACTTAATGCACCTGTTGCTTCCTTACGATAACGGGCAATAAAAGGAATGGTATTTCCTTCA
>CAZVOY010000176.1:0-2163 GCA_964628865.1 uncultured Lachnobacterium sp.
AATTATTCTCTTTGAATCTTTCAAGGTTTTTCACTGTTTAGTTATCAATGTTCGTAACCGCTGTGTTTTAGCGGTCAGCTTGATAAATATATCACGTTGTATTTTTATTGTCAACAACTTTTTACAACTTTTTTAAAAATATTTTTCAAGCAAGCGGAGAAGGAGGGATTTGAACCCTCGCGCCGCTATTAACGACCTGCACCCTTTCCAGGGGTGTCCCTTCGGCCAGCTTGGGTACTTCTCCAAAGTAAAATAAAAAAGATTCACATCGTGAATCTTATTTGTTATGGTTGTTATTTTCTACCTTCTTAATTTTAGGCAAAAAAATAACGGAGAGGGTGGGATTCGAACCCACGTGCCCTTGCGGACAAACGGTTTTCAAGACCGCCTCGTTATGACCACTTCGATACCTCTCCGTACAATATGAAGCGCTTCAAATCAGCGCAGAACTTATACTACCATTAAACATCAATAATGTCAACAACTTATTTGAAATTTTTTCAGAAATATTTTAAATAAGTTTTCCTTCTTTGTCATCGATCGCTTACTCTGTTAAAAACACCTTTGCGATAGCTAAATCTTCAGGAGTTGTAATTTTAATGTTTCTATAATCCGCCTCTACCATTTTCACTTCATGGTCTGTTGCATATTCTAACACCATGGCGTCATCTGTAATCTGTGGAATTGTCCAACCTTCTTCTTCATCTTGTATAATCATCTTATATGCGTCATATATAATAGGAAAAGAAAAACACTGTGGCGTTTGCACCTGCCACACATACTTGCGCTCTGGTGTGTCTGCTACATATGCTTCTTCATCTACTATTTTAATCGTATCTTTTACAGGCATGCCAGCAACTGCTGCTTCTTCTTTTATAACAGCTTCTTTTAATCGAGCAATAATTTCCTGCGAAATCATTGGACGTGCTCCATCATGAATAAAGACGTAATCCGTTTCACCTACCGCCTTTAATCCTTCGTATACAGAGTGGTAACGCTCTTTTCCACCAGGAACTACTGCTGTTATATTTTTTAATTTGTACTTCTGGATAATTTCATTCTGGCAATATTCCACATCATCTTTTCCGCACACTAATACTATAGAAGAAAACCCTGCATCCTCGAATGCTTTTAAACTATAATAGATAACTGGCTTTCCTTCTAAATCCATATATTGTTTTGGAATATCGCTTTTCATTCGGCTACCTACGCCTGCCGATAATACAATCGCCGAAAAATTACTCATAGCTGCCTCCACTTTGAATTCTTTCTATATTAATAAGAAGCTATTAATCACCAAGTTTTAAATTTGGCACGGCATTCAAATCCAATCCCGCGCGTTTGCCTGCAAGATAATCATAGTAACCTGCTGCACCTATCATCGCTGCATTGTCCGTACATAAGATAGGGGATGGATGATAGAACTTTACACCTTTCTTCGCGCAAGCTTCTTCCATAGCTTTGCGCAGTGTGCCGTTAGATGCTACACCACCTGCAATAGCAAATTTATCCATCTCATACTCATCAATGGCGTGCATTGCATGTTCTACCAAAACATCGGTAACTGATTTTTGAAAAGATGCCGCTACATCTGCCTGATTGATTTCAATATCTTTCATCTTACAGCCATTTAAATAATTTAATACCGCCGACTTCAAACCACTAAAACTAAAATCGTACACACCATCTGCAACCTTTGCTCTTGGAAAAGCGATTGCATCTGGATTTCCTTCGTGAGATATCTTTTCAATTTTTGGTCCCCCTGGATAACCAAGTCCAATTGCACGAGCCACCTTATCAAACGCCTCGCCTGCTGCATCATCACGTGTTTTTCCAAGAATCTCATATTTCCCATAATCAGCCACACGCACAAGATGTGTATGACCGCCTGATACAACAAGACATAAAAAAGGAGGTTCTAAATCCTTATTTTCTATATAATTGGCACTGATATGTCCTTCGATATGATGCACGCCAATCAATGGAATGTTGCGTGCAAAGCTAATCGCTTTTGCTTCCGCTACTCCAACCAAAAGCGCTCCCACTAATCCCGGTCCATAGGTTACTGCAATCGCATCTATATCATCTAAGGTCATTTCTGCTTTTTGCAAAGCCTCTTCAATTACCTGATTTATTTTCTCAATATGTTTTCTGGATGCAATC
>CAZVOY010000177.1:0-2161 GCA_964628865.1 uncultured Lachnobacterium sp.
TGCTTTGCAGCCTTGACCGGCAATATCCTTGCAGATATAAGATAGTCAAGCGAAAAATATTATCTTGGTACTAGTGCGCTAAAGAGTGATTTTGCAAAGTTTGATTGTTACAAGCAAAAAAAGAGGGTATAATAAGAATATATTTTATTTAAGGAGAAATGGAATGGGATTTATACATTCGTTAGAGACGTTCGGTACGGTGGACGGACCTGGTGTGAGGTTTGTGGTGTTTTTCCAGGGGTGTCCGATGCGTTGTCAGTACTGTCATAATCCAGATACATGGGATATGCAGGATGGCAAAGAAATGAGTGCCGATGAGATTATAGAAAAATTTGAAAGAAACAGTTCTTTTTATCGAACGGGCGGCATTACAGCGACTGGTGGTGAACCGATGATGCAGATGGATTTTCTGATTGAGCTTTTTTCAAAGGCAAAAGAGAAAGGGATTCATACCTGTCTGGATACGTCAGGGATTATGTACGTTGAAGATAGAACTAGTGAAGCATTTGCAAAGATTGAAAAGTTGATGCAGGTGACGGATTTGGTCATGTTGGATATCAAGCATATCGAGGATGAAGCACACAAAATTCTGACGGGGCATTCAAATGATAGGATAGTTGCATTTGCAAATTATTTAGATGAGATTGGAAAGCCAGTTTGGATTCGGCATGTAGTTGTGCCACAGATTACGTTTATAGATGAGAAATTGACAAAGTTAGGTGAGTTCTTAAAAACACTCTCCAATGTAGAAAAATTGGAAGTGCTTCCATATCACGCACTTGGTGCTGTGAAGTACGAAAATCTCGGGATGGAATATGTGTTAAAAGATACACCGCAGTTAACAAAAGATGAAGCAAAAGAAGCTGAGCTTGTGATTCGAAAAGCTTGGGGGCAGGAGGTATAATATGCAGAACGTGTTAGTTGTCGTAGACATGCAAAATGATTTTATTGATGGGGCGCTTGGAACAAAAGAAGCAGAAGCGATTGTTCCAAAAGTAAAAGAAAAAATAGAGAACTTTGAGGGAACAGTTCTCTATACAAGAGATACACATACACATGAATATATGAGTACACAGGAGGGGCGTAACTTGCCTGTGGAACATTGTATCAAAGGAAGTTTTGGATGGCAGATTCGTACAGAGTTGGATGTGCTTCGTAATACACCTGCTATCGATAAAGTGACATTTGGTTCTTCTCTTCTACCAGAAAAACTTTTGGCGATGAATGCGGTAGATCCAATCGAAAGCGTTACTTTTGTAGGACTATGTACAGATATCTGTGTTATTTCTAATGTTATGATTACAAAAGCATTTTTACCAGAAGTACCAGTCATCGTAGATGCAGCATGCTGTGCTGGTGTAACACCTGAAAGCCACAAAAATGCACTAGAAGCTATGAAAGTGTGTCAGGTAAAGGTGGAGAATGAATAGGATAAACATCATTTTCGAAGACAATGACATCATCCTCTGCCACAAGCCAGCGGGAGTAGCTACGCAGACAAAACGCTTAGGGCAGCAGGATATGGAAAGTCTTCTAAAAAATTATAGAGCAAAAAAAGGTGAAGTGCCTTATATTGGTGTGGTACATCGTCTGGATCAGCCAGTAGAAGGTGTGATGGTGTTTGCCAAAAATCAAAAGGCTGCAGCGAGCCTGTCAAAGCAGGTCCAGCAGCATGTGATAGGAAAACACTATTATGCGGTGTCCGAACATGCACCAGAAGAAAAAGAAGGTGTGTTAGAAGATTATCTTTTGACAGACAAGAAAAACAATTTCACACAGGTAATTGATGTAACCGATGGCAAATGGTCCGTGACGGACCTTCCCAAAGAAGCGAAAAAGGCAAAACTGGAATACAAAGTTGTTGAATTAAAAGGAAATAAGACGCTTTACGACATCAAACTCCACACAGGGCGTCAGCATCAGATTCGCGTGCAGATGGCATATATGGGCTGTCCGCTTCTTGGAGATGGGAAATATGGTGATGGTCAAAGCAAGGATGGATTGGCACTATGTTCATACCGATTAGAATTTGTTCATCCTACTACAAATAAAAAAGTGGAATTTGAAATTCAACCGCAAGGGAAAGAATTTATTGAATTTTTTTAGTAATATTGGTAGAATAAGTTATTATGTATTTCACAAATAAGGAGATTTGTTATGG
>CAZVOY010000178.1:0-2119 GCA_964628865.1 uncultured Lachnobacterium sp.
TTACTAGTTATCTTTAATTTTATACCCGTTTGACTAGAAAAACAAGTTGTAATTACTCTACAGTTACACTTTTTGCAAGGTTTCTTGGCTTATCTACATCTAGGCCTTTTGCTACACTTACATAGTATCCCATTAACTGTAATGGAATAATTGCCAGGCTAGTTGCAAAATGTTCATCGGTCTTTGGAATATAAACAGTAAAATCAGCATTGTCTTCTACATTGTATTTTCCATAATTGGTAAGTCCCATGAGATATGCACCACGGCTCTTAACTTCAATAAGGTTACTCATAGTCTTTTCGAAAAGGTCTGGCTGTGTGAGTACACCAACTACAAGCGTACCATCTTCAATCAAACTAATCGTTCCATGTTTTAATTCACCTGCTGCATATGCCTCCGAATGAATATAGCTGATTTCCTTTAATTTCAGACTTCCTTCCATACAAGTCGCATAATCAATACCTCGACCAATAAAGAACACATCTTTCGTATTGGAATATTTTGAAGCAAACCACTGGATACGTTCTTTATCTTCCAAAACCTTCTCAATTTTAGAAGGTATTGTTGCTAACTCTTCTAGCAATTCTGTATATTTTTCCATAGAAATTTCATCACGGATTTTTGCAAATTCAATGGCTAATAAGTAACCTGCTACAAGCTGTGTGCTATATGCTTTTGTGGTGGCTACAGAAATTTCAGGACCTGCTAAAGTATAAAAAACATGATCTGCTTCTCTAGCAATAGAGCTACCTACTACATTTACGATTGCGAGAGTTTTACAACCATTTTCCTTTGCTTCACGAAGTGCTGCTAAAGTATCTGCCGTTTCGCCAGACTGACTAATCACGATTACTAAGTCATCTTTACTAAGCAATGGTTTACGATATCTAAATTCGGATGCTAATTCTGTACGTACCGGAATCTTAGCCAAATCTTCTATAACATACTGCATAGTTACGCCTACATGATAAGCTGATCCACATGCTACAATATGAATTTGTTTGTAGTTTTTCACCTCTTCGTCACTTAAACCAAGGTTTGTAAAATCAATCTTGCCATTTTTAACAACAGATGTATACGTATCTTCTATTACCTTTGGCTGTTCATGAATTTCCTTCATCATGAAATGCTCAAAGCCACCTTTTTCTGCCGCCTCTGCATCCCATTTGATTTCAACTAAATCTTTCTGAATTTCGTCTCCATCTAAGTTATAGAAATGCACTTCACCCTTCTGGAGTTTTGCAATTTCTAAGTTTCCAATGTAATAAACATTACGTGTAAATTTTAAAATAGCTGGTACATCCGATGCCACGTATGTCTCACCATCATTTACACCAATTACCATTGGGCTGTCTTTTCTAGCTACCCAGATTTCTCCTGGATAATCATCAAACATTACTGCCAACGCATAGGAACCACGAATACGAACCATTGTTTTGTTTAATGCATCGATTGGTCCAATGTTGTATTTTTTATAATAATAATCAATCAGTTTTACTGCTGCTTCTGTATCTGTCTGTGAGTAGAATGTGTAACCCTGCTTGATTAATTTTTCTCGAATTTCCTGATAATTTTCGATGATACCATTGTGAACTGCCACTACACAACTATCATCCGTAACATGAGGATGCGCATTATCCTCAGATGGCTCACCATGGGTTGCCCAACGTGTATGTCCAATACCACAGGTTCCTTTCAGTGCAATTCCATCGTTTGTTTTTTCTGCTAAAATTTTTAATCTTCCTTTAGCTTTTACTACTTCTACTTTTTTATCATCATTTCTTACTGCCAAACCAGCAGAATCATAACCTCTATACTCTAGCTTTTCCAGTCCTTCCAAAAGAATTGGTGCTGCCTGCTGTTTTCCTGTAAATCCTACGATTCCACACATCTTTTCTACCTCCACAAATAAAACACGCCAAACAAAACAAGTGGTTTTTCGTTTTATCTGGCGCGATTGTCATACTACGTTTTTTACGAAGTTTATTTTAAAATATCTAATACTATTTGTAAAGCATATTTTATAATGCACGGGTGCTTTTTTCTTCGATTAACTCAAAAGATTTTTATAAAAAAATTCACTTGTATACTTGTACATTTTTTACTAAAATAAATTCAT
>CAZVOY010000179.1:0-2080 GCA_964628865.1 uncultured Lachnobacterium sp.
ATATACCGTTCTTCCAACGTTACTTTCTTCAGTTGGTGTGTTTATATTATTAAAGCAGATTGGGCAAATGATTAAGAATAAAAAAGCAATATCTGTAATAGAATGGCTTAGTAATTATTCGTTTTCCGTTTATTTAATTCATTATTTTATTATTGAATTAATAATGGAAGTTGCGTTTGTAGAAGACTTACATAGACTTAGATATAAATTGTTAACGCCAATTATTACATTTACTATGAGTATTGCTATTGCATGGGTTATTCGAAAAATTCCTGTTATTCGAAAATTGTTACCATAATTCTTGTTAAAAATAAAACTGTCAGTAGTACCCCTACTGGCAGTTTTTAAATGAAAGATAAATTTCGAAATGTTTTTACTTGGATAATTCGTAAAATTCTTGTTGTAAAAACTGTTGTCTTAGTTGAGGAGTTTAAATTGTGACAAAAGAAAAAAACAAACAGAAAAAAATAGTATATATAGAATTTATTCGAATTTTTGCAATTTATTGGGTGATATTTAATCACACAAGCGAGATGGGGTTTGCTTTATTCGCAAGTCAAAAAACAGATACCCTTAGTTTTTGGTTATACATGTTTATTTCTGTATTTTGTAAGGTTGCCGTTCCACTGTTTTTTGCAATTTCGGGAGCATTACTTTTGGAAAAAGAAGAGAGCATAGGTATACTTTGGAAAAATCGTATTTTCAAAATCCTACTGATATTAATATTCTTTTCAATTGCTGACTATTTAAATTATTATTTCTATTCCGGTAAACCAATAAATATAAGAAACATTTTTTTATCAATTTATGATGGTCCAACTTTAGTAAATGGACATTTATGGTATTTATACGCATATATTGCATTTTTAATCTGTATTCCTTTTTTGAGAATTCTGGTACAAAATTTTGAGCATATACATTTTTATTATTTGATAGCGATTGTTTTGTGTTCAAATCTTCTATCTGTTGTAGAATATTTGCTTTCAAAAGGAGAAGTTTTACATAGTGATGTTTTTCAGAGAAGTCTTTGGATAATTTCTGATGTAATTGTTTATCCGTGTATTGGATATTTTATACACAATAAGCTAAATGTAAAAGATATTCATAAAAAGATACCTTTACTATGGCTTGTGAATTTTATAGGAATAGCAGTGTCTTGTTTTATGACATATTATGTTGGAAAAATAGATGGTGATATCAATGAGCTTACTACAGAAAAATTTTTTAATAGCTTTGTTTTATTAAATTGCTTTACTATATTTGCAACAGTAAAATATATTTTTGAAACAATAGAGGTTTCTGATAGAGTAACTAAGATAATTCTTTCTGTGGGTAAAACTACATTTGGAATTTATTTATTACACCAGATTGTGAAAACATATTTGAGTCATTATAGCATCGTGCCAGAAATAACAAAGTATGGTGTCGATAGTATGGTGGCAGTGCTTTTATATTGTCTTGGTATATTTTTAGTTTGTTATATGATTACATTTGTTTTTTTGAAGATACCGATTCTAAGAAGCTTGTTTAAAGGATAATAGCGTTTAGGGGGCGTACATTTTTGTTTATTTTGTTTGATGACAAACGCTAGAAAGTGTGATAGAATACATTGGTTTTATTATCTATAAATAGACGAGAAAGAGGAATACTTATGAAAAAATTATTAGAGCAGATTTTTAAATTTGCCATAGTAGGTGGCATTAGTTTTGTCGTTGATTTTCTGGTTTATGCAATTTCATGTAATATACTTGGTATTCATTATATTATTGCAGGTGTATTAGGTTTTGTAGTTTCTGTAATCGTAAATTATCTTTTAAGCATGAAGTTTGTCTTCAAATCAAAAGAAGATATGCACAAAGGAAAAGAGTTTGTGATTTTTGTCATACTTAGTTTGATTGGTATGGGATTAAATTCATTGATTTTATACGTTTGTATTGATCTTACATATATGAATTGGACTTGGTTAAACCAGTTGATTGATATCGAACTTATGAATCTTGTAGCCAAAGTTGTGGCGACAGGCATCGTTATGGTTTATAATTTTATTACTAGAAAGATTTTCTTGGAAAAAAAGGAAGAG
>CAZVOY010000180.1:0-1483 GCA_964628865.1 uncultured Lachnobacterium sp.
ACAAGGAACATTCCATATTGTGATGGATTTTTCATCGTTACCAATCATGATTTTCAGGAAATTGTAGAAGGACAGATGCGTCATTTCCAGGGAATTCCATATGAGATTGTTTTGGAAAATGATGCAAAGGGTACAGCGCCTGCTTTAGATGTGGTATCACAACTGATTCCAGCAGAGGAAGATGTGTTAGTGACACCAGCAGATTTGTTTATCCAAGGGGAGGGATATGCAGATGCTGTTTATAAAGCAAAAGAGTTGGCTGCGCAGGAGCGATTTGTTTTGTTTGGTACGAGAGCAGAAGAGCCTAGCACCATATATGGTTACATTCGCTATTCGGGAAATGATGTAAGTCGTTTTATTGAGAAACCTTCTCAGGCATTGGCAGACAAAATATTTTCGGATGACAATATTTTATGGAATTGTGGCATGATTTTGTGTAAGAATCATTTGCTACAAAATGAATTAAGTAAGTTTAGCAAAACATTTGAAAAAACAAAAGAACGTATACATATTGAAAAAGCAGTGTTAGAGCATTCATCTAAGTTATCGGTAGTTCCACTTCGTTGTAAATGGTATGATATCAGTAACTTTGATACGTATCAGAGTTTGACACAGGACGGACAAGATAGAAACAGTATTACGTATTCCTGTGAAAATACAACAATTATCAATAATTCAGATCGACAGCTTGTGGTAGCAAATCGTTTGGAAGATGTTTATGTAATTAATACGAATGATGCTATTTATATTACAGATAAAGAGTTTGAGCAGGATATAAAGAGCATTATGCTTCATAAACCAGACAAGTATACGGATTATTTTGATTCTTCTTCTGTGGTGTATCGTCCATGGGGATATCGAGAAGTGATTTCTCAGGAAAAAGGATATCGAGTACGACGTCTTACAGTATACGCAGGGGAATCATTGAGTCGCCATAGTCACACAAAACGAAATGAAAACTATTCCATCGTGGAAGGTGTTTTGTCCGTAGAACTAAAGGATGGTGTTCATCAGATTTATGCTGGTGAGAGTATAAATATATTACCAAAGCAGATGCATCGAATTTTTAATGATACGGATGAAGATGTCATCGCTATTGAAGTAGATACGGGCGAGGAAATATCTGAGCAAGATATGGTGAAGTATCATGAGGAAGAAGAAAAGAAATTACCAAATCTTTATCATTTGAAACCTGCCTACAAAGATTATCTATGGGGCGGCAATCGTCTGGTAGAAATCTTCGGTAAGGAAAGCCCTTATGATATTACAGCAGAAAGCTGGGAGTTATCTGCACATCCAGATGGACAGAGTCTCATTTCAGGCGGTGAATTTGATGGCATGGCATTTGGTGATTTTGTAAAAGAATACGGTGCAACGGTTTGCGGATGGACGAGCAGCACGTTTGATCGTTTCCCAATTTTAATCAAATTTATCGATGCTACAAATGCATTATCCATTCAGGTGCATCCATTTGATGATTATG
>CAZVOY010000180.1:1493-2075 GCA_964628865.1 uncultured Lachnobacterium sp.
GTAAACGAAAATGATTTTGGTAAAAATGAAATGTGGTACGTTATGGATGCCAAACCAGATGCATTTCTTTATTGTGGATTTTCGCAGAGTGTTACGAAAGAAGAAATTAAAGAAAGAATTGAAAATAATACAATCACTGATGTGTTAAATAAAGTAAAGGTGAAAAAAGGTGATGTCTTATTTATTCCAGCTGGAACCATTCATGCGATTGGAGAAGGACTTTTGATTTGTGAAATTCAGCAAAATTCAAATAGTACCTATCGTGTATATGATTATGCGCGTAGAGATAAAGATGGTAATTTAAGACCTTTGCATGTAGAAAAGGCTTTGGATGTACTTTCTGATGATGTATATGAACAGACTGCTTATGGTCTGGAAGCACCTGTGAAAGAAGGTACCACTACAAAACAAAAACTTTGCTTGTGTAAATACTTTGAATGTACGAAATATGAAATAACAGATAAAACATCTATTTATATGGATGATTCATCTTTCGTGTCCGTAGTAATTTTATCAGGAAAAGCTAAAATTACCTGTCAGGATGAAATGGTTGAAGCAAAAGCAGGCGATAGTTTCTTTGTT
>CAZVOY010000181.1:0-2031 GCA_964628865.1 uncultured Lachnobacterium sp.
ACGGGAATGGTGCTTTCCACCATGCCTATTTCTGATTACGACAAAAGAATAACGATTTTGACCAAGGAAAGAGGCAAGATTACCGCATTTGCCAGAGGCGCTAGACGTTGCAATAGTCAGCTTCTGGCGGCAACCAACCCTTTCGCCTTTGGGGAATTTGAACTTTTTGAAGGTAAAAGCTCTTATAATGTATCCAAAGCCACGATACATAATTATTTTCGTGAATTAACCATGGATGTGGATGCAGCTTATATGGGGTTTTATTTTCTGGAGTTCGCAGAGTATTTTTGTCAAGAAAACAATGACGAAAAAGAGATGCTAAAGCTTTTATATCAGTCTTTACGCGCATTAGAAAGTCCAGTGTTTTCCAATGATTTGGTAAGGGTTGTTTTTGAATTAAAAGCAATGACCATAAACGGGGAAGGGCCGACCGTGTTTCACTGTATGCATTGCAGGAAAACAGAAGACCTAAAATACTTTTCTGTGTGGCGAGGTGGAATTTTCTGTCCAGAATGTAAGCATGGACAAAAGACCAGAGAGATACATGAGTCGACGCGATACGCCATGCAGTTTATCGTTTCCTCAAAAATTGAAAAACTTTTTACATTTCAGCTTTCAGAGGAAGTGCTAAAGGAATTGAAAAAAATCATGAGGGACTATATGAGGACTTATGTAAAGCATAGTTTTAAGTCTTTGCAAATTATTGATGAACTTGTGTTGAAATAAAAAAATGAAAAGTGTATAATAGTTGGGATTATTATTTTGTTTGGAGGCAATATGAGTAAAGAAGTAAATAAAAAACGTGTACGTTCCAAAGCCAGACAGAGACAGATTCAAAGACAGAAAATGATGATAACAGGCGGATTGGTAGCTGTAGTTATTCTTATTATCGTGTTATGTGTTTTCCTTCTTGGTAGCTGTAGTTCGTACGACGATACGGATACAAATACAGTATATATCTTGGATAATGGTAAAGTAGTATCTACGACGGTCGAACCATTTGATAAAGATGCATATAGCGAAAAAGAATTAAAGTCCTATATGAAGGATGTTATTCGTACATATAATAATGAAAATGGAAGTGGTTCTGTAAAACAGAAATCTTTTGATATAAAAGATGATGTAGCGACACTTGTTATGCAGTATGCGAGTGCCGATGTTTATGAAGCGTTTGACGGAACAGAAATTTTTGTAGGCTCCATTGCTGAGGCTGTTGAAGCGGGCTATGCCTTTGATGTGCAGTTTGCCGAAGTAGATGGTGAAAAAGTTTCAAACTGTGACATTACAGAGATTATGAAAGATGATAGCTATACCGTTGTTATTATTAAAGCAAACACAAAAGTTAGTGTAGAAGGTGACATTTGTTATATTTCTACTGAAAACATAAGTGATTATGGTAACGACTGGGTAGTAATAAAGAATGGCGGCGATGTGTTAGAGCTTGCTTTAGCAGAAAGTCTTGATAGTACAGAAGGCACAGAAGCAGAAGAAGCTATCACAGACGAAGAATTGTTAGAGAGCAGTATCGTTTTTGATTTCGGTGAAGAAGAAGTCGAAGATAGCCAGTACACAGAAGTATATACTTATATTATTTATAAATAAAATCCACAATATTACATAGAAAGTAGAGGAACATATTATGGAAAAGACTATGGAAAAAATCGTGCAGGTAGCGAAAGCCAGAGGATTTGTATATCCAGGCTCAGAAATCTATGGTGGCCTTGCAAATACATGGGATTACGGTAATCTCGGCGTAGAATTAAAAAACAACGTAAAAAGAGCGTGGTGGCAGAAGTTTATTCAGGAAAATCCATACAACGTAGGTGTGGACTGTGCTATCCTTATGAACCCACAGACATGGGTAGCTTCTGGACATCTCGGAGGATTTTCAGATCCACTTATGGACTGTAAAGAATGTCACGAAAGATTCCGTGCAGACCAGTTAATCGAAAACTTCTGTGAAGAACAGGGGATTGCATTAGAAGGTTCTGTAGACGCATGGTCACAGGAAGAAATGAAAAACTTCGTAGA
>CAZVOY010000182.1:0-1976 GCA_964628865.1 uncultured Lachnobacterium sp.
TCGTTTCTACCCTACTCATACCGCCTCCCACCAACGCGGCTCGCTGTGACTTTACATGTAGAAATTACTGTCTTCGTCATCGTCTTTTTTTATTAACAATATAGGTGTTATTATACGAAATGAGCCCTAAAAAGTCAAGGAATTTGCCCCATTCTTTTTTTAGTAAAATTCATAAATTTTATTACTGTCAGTCAATTCCCGTGAAACTCTATTTTTTGTTGTAAAATTCCTTGAAAGTGGTAAAATATAAGGTAATTTAACAAATGAAAATTGTACCCCCTAAGCCATGCTTGAGGGAAACAAAGAAGGGATTTAAAATGAGCGAGCGAAACTTAACCTTATTAACCGATTTATATCAATTAACCATGATGCAGGGATATTTCAAGGCAGGCAACAACCATCTTGCTGTTTTTGATGCTTTTTACCGCAAAAATCCAGACAATGGCGGCTACGCCATTTTTGCAGGATTGGAGCAAGTCCTTGATTATATTAAAAATCTCCACTTTTCCGAAGGAGATATTACCTATTTACGTGACCTAGGAATCTTTGATGAAGACTTTTTAGAATACTTATCATCTTTCCATTTTTCTGGTGATATTTATGCACTCCCAGAAGGTACCGTTATGTTCCCTAGAGAACCTATGGTAAAGGTTATCGCACCAATCATGGAAGCACAGCTCATTGAAACCGCCCTTTTAAATATTATTAACCACCAAAGCCTTATTGCTACAAAAGCAGCTCGTGTTTGCTACGCTGCACAGGGTGATGGAGTTATGGAATTTGGTCTTCGTCGTGCGCAAGGACCAGACGCAGGTATTTACGGTGCCAGAGCAGCTATGATTGGCGGATGCAAAGGCACCTCCAATGTTCTCGCAGGTGAAATGTTTGAAGTTCCAATTCTTGGCACACACGCACATAGCTGGATTATGAGCTTCCCAGATGAATATACCGCTTTTAAAACATATGCAGAACTTTATCCAAACGCTTGCACTCTCTTGGTAGATACATACGACACGTTACATTCTGGTGTACCAAATGCAATCCGCGTATTTACAGAGCTTCGCGAAGCTGGAATTCATCCAAAGAGTTATGGCATTCGTATGGATAGTGGCGACTTGGCATACCTTTCCATTGAAGCCCGACGCATGTTGGATGAAGCAGGCTTCGAAGACGCTGTCATATCGGCATCAAACGACTTGGATGAATACTTAATTGAATCTTTAAAGAGCCAAGGTGCAACTATAACTTCATGGGGTGTAGGTACAAACCTCATTACTTCAAAAGATACACCTTCCTTTGGTGGCGTGTACAAGCTTTCCGCCATCGCAGATAAAGACGGAAACTTTGTTCCAAAGATTAAGAAATCTGAGAATATTGAAAAGGTAACAAACCCTGGAAATAAAAAAGTATATCGTATCTACGACAACGACACGGGCAAAGTGAAAGCTGACCTCATCTGTCTCGCTGACGAAGTCTACGATGTATCTGAAGAACTCGTACTCTTTGATCCAAATGCACCATGGAAAAAGACTACACTTCCTGGCGGAAGTTACACCATGCGTGCGCTTTTAGTTCCAGTAGTACAAGCAGGTGAAGTCATCTACAATTCTCCAAAGGTTATGGAAATTCGTGATTACTGCACCAAAGAAAAAGATACTCTCTGGGATGGCTGTAAACGATTCAAATTCGCACAGCTTCCACGAGTTGACCTTTCGCAGAAGTTATATGATCTAAAAGTAAACCTTCTTAACGAAATGTAAATCACTCTTTAGCGCAGGAAATTATATTTTTTAGATACTACGAAATGAGCCTGTCTATATATGAAAAGCGCGAGCGCTCTCGCTCGTGAAAAACGTAGCGGATACTAAATTCGTGTCAATCTTTCGCTTGCCACTTATTAAGTACCGACGTTTTCCAAGGTCGCTTTTTTTCATATATAGACAGGCTCATTTCTTACTTTTTCAAAAAACGAACAA
>CAZVOY010000183.1:0-1945 GCA_964628865.1 uncultured Lachnobacterium sp.
CGATGTCGTTCCAGGTATGTGGTAAAGTAACCCAGTACCATTTTTCAGGCATTGTGGTTGGTGCTTTGTCAGCATCTTTTGTAAATGCCCATTTTGTGTTCAGATTGTAAATCTGTCTCATTGTGTAAATCCCCCTTTATAATTTTTCTTTCTATCCTTAGTAATTTTGTCACAAATCACAGAAGTGACGTTGATTTTATTATATCGGTTAAAGATAGCTTGGTCAATGAAATAACTATGAAATTATATGAAAATTTACTATGCGATATGTGAATTTTCTGTTATAATATATCTATCGTGCACAATTGTTCGTTTTTGGGGGAATAAAAGATGAAATACGATTTTACGACAGTTATGAATCGTGGTGGTAGAAATACCATGGCAGTCGATGGATACATGTATATGTTGCAGGGTGCTTCGGTCAAAGAGGGAGTAGAGCCTATTCCTATGTGGGTGGCAGACATGAGCTTTGCTACAGTACCTACAGTACCACAACAGATTATTGAACGTGTCAATCAACCAGAATATGGCTATTTTATTACACCAGATGAATTTTATAATTCTATCATTGAATGGCAGGAAAAACGAAATGGTGTAACAGGACTTACAAGAGATTGTATCGAATATGAAAATGGGGTGTTGGGTGGTGTTGTATCTGCACTGAATATTCTCTGCTCCAGAGGCGAAAAAGTACTATTACACTCACCTACCTACATCGGGTTTACAATGAGTTTAAAGAATAATGGCTATGACATTATACATAGCGAACTTGTAAAAGATGAAAATGGCATCTATCGTATGGATTTTGAAGATATGGAAAAGAAAATTGTAGAAAATAATATTCATGCGACGGTGTTCTGTTCTCCTCATAACCCTACAGGACGTGTTTGGGAGCGTTGGGAATTAGAAAAGGCTATGGAGCTATTTAAGAAGCATGATGTGATGGTAGTTTGTGATGAAATCTGGTCTGACTTAATTTTAGACGGACACAAACACATTCCACTTCAGTCAATTAGTGAAGATGCAAAGATGCGTGTTATCGCAGAGTATGCGCCATCTAAAACATTTAATTTAGCTGGTTTGGTTGGCAGCTACCATATTATTTATAATAAACATTTACGTGACCGTGTAAGAAAAGAATCTTCTCTAGGTCATTACAATAATACAAATCTTTTATCTGTACATGCTCTTATCGGGGCGTACAAGCCAGAAGGGTATGAATGGGTAGATGAACTATGTCAGGTGCTTACAGAAAATGTAAATTATGCCTGTGACTTCTTTACAAATGAATTCGAGGGTATTGAGATTACAAAACCAGAAGGCACTTATATGATTTTTCCAGATTTCTCTAAGTGGTGTGAAAAACATGGAAAGACGGTAGAAGATGTGTTTCGAGCAGGTATCTACGAAGGGGTCATTTGGCAGGATGGTGGTATGTTCCACGGAAAGAATTGTATTCGTATGAATCTTGCACTTCCACATAGCAAGTTAGTGGAAGCTATGGATAGAATAAAAGTCGCTTTGAAAGGCTTGGAATAGGAGGTTAATATGGCAAACGAAGAAATCTTAAAAGATGAAGAGATGGTAGAATATGAAACGTTTACCTACGAATTAAATGGTAAAACGATGGAATGGGCTATCATGGAAGAGTTTCCATTCGAAGGCAAAACATATATTGTTTGCGCAGAAGTAATCGGAGATGAGCTTAGCGATGAAGGGTTGTATCTCTTTGAAGGTATTTCGGAAGGTGAAGAAATTACCGTAAGAAATATTGATTCCGAAGAAGAGTATAACCGTGTAGTAGATGCGTACTGTGAACTCAGCGAAGAATAAGCAGAGTAGCAATATAAAGACAACTAAATAAAAAATACAAAAAGGGGGACAAAACATATGGTAGATTTGAAAGCAAAACCATATAACCTGTCAGAGGAAGATATCAAATGGG
>CAZVOY010000184.1:0-1872 GCA_964628865.1 uncultured Lachnobacterium sp.
GTTAGATTAGCGATAAACATGATATCATGTTGTGTAGTTACATATTTTGCATGTTCTGTTTTTGATATGTTTTGTCGATGTATTACAAAGCCTGTATCGAACCTGCTAAATAAAATATATTGGTTAAATGTAAAGATTATTTCTGTAGAAGATGATTGTAGGGAGTAGAATAGATGAAGATACTTATGATTCCAACCTGGTATAGTGCACACGATGCAGAAGTGATGACTGCGGGTGTGTTTCACTATGAACAGTCGATAGCATTACAAAAATATGCTGAAATGGCATTATATTTTCCATATGATATGGGATTAGATGCAGGTTTTTATAGAGCAGAAGAAAAAGTTTTATTGACCTGTCGTAGAGGAAAACGATTGGCGTTTTTGCGTCCTATCTTCTTTATTCTTGATTTTCTTCGCATCCGAAAAGAATTTAATCCAGATATTATCCATGGTCATGTAGGGGCTGGGGCTGGTGTGCCTGCGATTTTACTTGGAAAGTTGTTTCGTATTCCAGTCGTAATTACAGAGCATAATCCAATTGAGTTAATGGGATTTGCAGATAAAAAAAGAGTTGACTATGTGAGAAACGTATATAGTCGAAGTGCAGCAAATATCTGTGTGTCAAATCACTCTATGAATTCCTTGCTGGAATATTTTCCAGAAGAAAAATTTCAGGTGATTTACAATGGTGTAATCGATCCACAAACCATTGAAAACGATGGTAAAAAATATGCGATAGATGGTCATGTGAATTGCTGTATCGTAGCAGCTTTTTATGACAAGGAGATAAAAGGATATCAGTACCTGATTCCAGCTATTAAAAAGCTTGTGGATGCGGACATGGACATTACGCTTCATATTTGTGGCGGTGGTGACCACATGGAATATTATCAGAATCTGGCAAAAGAGTTGGGCGTGGAAGAAAACTGTATTTTCTATGGTCAGTGCAATAGACAAAAAGTGTATTCGATTGTAAGTCAGATGGATTTTAGTATATCAGCAAGTTTGTTTGAATGCTCTGGAGTATCGGTTCAGGAAGCGATGCTTTTAGGTAAACCTTTACTTGTAACCAAGTCAGGTGGTGCAAACTCACTAGTTACTGTAGATACCGCTATTGTGGTGGATAAAGGTAGTGTCGATGCTTTGGCAGAAGGTATTCGTGAAATGGTAGAACGATTACCTGAATTCAAAGAAGCTAGGATACGAGAATACGCATTTAAGAATTTTGAAATCGATCAGGTGAGTAAAAAATACATGGAATTATATACAGCTTTGATTGAAAAGCAGGAGAATTAATATGAAGCTTAGAAAACTAGAATTAAAAGATGCTCCACTTATGTTGGAATGGATGCATGATGATAGTGTGGTGCATTTTATGGGAGCAAATTTCGCAGAAAAGAAATTGGAAGATTGTGAGAGTTTTATTCGTTATAGTCAGGATTGCGAAGCGGATTTGCATATGGCAATTGTCGATGACAAGGATGAATATATGGGAACGGTTAGTTTAAAACATATCCACCCTGAATTGAAGATGGCAGAGTTTGCTGTCACTGTTCGTAAGTGCGCCATGGGACAAGGATACTCGGCATATGGGATGAAAGAAATCATTCGTATCGGCTTAGAGGGACTTGGTTTGGATAAAGTATTGTGGTGTGTTTCCAAATTAAATGAGAGAGCTGTTCGTTTTTATGATAAAAACGGATATAAGAGAACCGAAGATGTTCCTGAGTATTATAGAGATATGTACACAGATGAGCAGAATGCAATGTTTATTTGGTATGTTGTAGAGGAATAGTATGAATTTTAATGAAGATTCAAGACAGAAAAATGCTTTGTTAGCATCTGCATCTGGGGTGATAGAACAGGTTGT
>CAZVOY010000185.1:0-1870 GCA_964628865.1 uncultured Lachnobacterium sp.
TACTCTGGCATAATTGACGATTCATCGGAAATAAGTACATCTGATGAGTAAAAGCTTGGCAAATAGTCTGCCTGAGAATCAATTCCCATATTTTCTGCCTCGGTGAAAATCTTCTTATAGTTTTCCACTTCTTCTTCCGTCATCTGTTTTTTTGCGATATATTCTGTAAACGCCTGAGGATGAGGTCTAAATAGCAACTCTACATCCTTTTGATCTTTCACATAAAATGGAAGCACATCCTTTAATTCAAAGAAAGTACAATTTCCTTCTCTTGTGTTCCAACGTGGTGTCCACATAACGCGAAACAGTCCTTTTTCGCGAGGCTGTTTCCATGAAACGCTTTCACAACCACGATATCTTTCCAAACCATCCATTTTTGGATAGCCTGTTAAAATAATGTTTTTATGTCTATGAATAGAATTTTCAGGAACACGATTGATATAATAATTTTGCATTTCTTTAAATTCTGCAAAATGGAAATACGTATTCTTTAAAAACCCTTTTGGAAAAGATTCCTCAGCAATCATTCCTCCCATAAATGGCATACCATAATGCACATATGCTAAACGTGAATACAAAGAGACTACATCACTCTTGTACTCTGGTGGGCGACAGATATCATAGGCTGTTTGAAAGAATACATAATCTGGTTTCAGTTCTTTTAAATCAAACCATGTTTTCTTTTCATAATCATAGCCCTGAATAACATCGCAAGGATAATCCTTGAAGTATTCTTCTGCGCCTTCGGATACATACTCCTCGTGGCTCAAGCCTAGCTTTGGAAGCTGTTTTTTATTTGGAATTGTCACGATGGTTACTTTAAACGCATCATCATTATTGCATGCCTCAAAGACAGTTTTTAAAGAATTCCACAATGCCCCTCTGTGACACACAAATACAACATGGATTTTTTCACCCTTTAATCGCTTCACTTCCTGCGTCAGCTCTGTTATATAGCTGGCCTGCGCACGTAATTTTTCTTCTACGCTATGATCACCATAATCTCTTATTATTTTCTGAACAACCTTTTCAACAATCCCCATACTTATCTCCATTTCATTACGGTTTTTCCATAATGTTTCTTAATATCTGTTTCAAATGCATTTTTCATATCCTCAATACTGGATACTTCAATAATGTTTGATACAATATTTGAAAGATTATCTAATAATTCTGGATTTTCAACAAATATTTCTACTGTCTTCTCAAAATCTTCACGACCGCTTCTACTACTTCCAAATACTCTTAATCCTTTTTCTAAAATCATTCGAGTATTTATCGGTACTGGATATTCCGAAACACCTAATATGGCAACTGTTCCTTCTGGTCGAATATGATCTATAATCTGATCGATGGCTCTCTGTGAGCCCTCACCACCAACACATTCAATTGCATGATCAATCATCAAGTCTTCTGGAATGTGGCTTACGTGATATGTCTCATCAGCAAATGCAAAGTCTACCAGCTTTTCTTCATGCACGCCAAAGATATATAACTTTGTATCAGGATAAAGCACCTTAAACAACATAGCTGTCAGATATCCTAAATTTCCATCTCCCCAAATGCCTACTTCATTTTTTCGTGAGTGGGCAATGGTCTCAAATCTTCGAAGTGCATGTACACTTACACTAATAATTTCCGTAACCGCTGCGATATTGTCATCAATTTCTTCTGGGACACGTACACATCGATCTGGTGTAAGTGCTACATATTCCTGCATAAATCCATCAAAACCACTAGCTCGAAATTTACTGGTGCTAAGGTAATTTTCTGCAATCACATCATCTGACTCTGTTGGAGTATTGGGAATCATGATTACTCTTTCTCCTACCTTAAATGTCCCCGATGAATCATGTACAACCTTGCCAAT
>CAZVOY010000186.1:0-1848 GCA_964628865.1 uncultured Lachnobacterium sp.
ATCAGGTTTGTCGTGAAATTCGAACAAAATCCAATGTACCAATTATCATGCTTTCTGCAAAAGGAGAAATTTTTGACAAAGTACTCGGCTTAGAACTAGGTGCAGACGACTATATTATAAAACCTTTCGACTCAAAAGAATTGGTAGCACGTGTCAAGGCTGTGCTTCGTAGATTCCAGCCAGTAAAAACGGTAACGCCTATTCCAACCTCCAAATGCGTGGAATATCCTGATTTGACCATCAACCTTTCCAACTACTCTGTCATCTATAATGGCAAACAGGTGGATATGCCTCCAAAGGAATTAGAACTACTCTATTTCCTTGCTTCTTCGCCAAACCAGGTATTTACCAGAGAACAGTTATTGGATCACATCTGGGGTTATGAATATATCGGCGACACACGAACGGTAGATGTACACGTAAAACGACTTCGTGAAAAAATAAAAGACCACGAAAAATGGCAACTTTCTACTGTATGGGGTATCGGATATAAGTTTGAGGTTAAATAATGAAACGAACACTTTATTTAAAATTACTTGGCTGCTACTTAGTTTTTACAATGATAACGCTGATACTACTTAGCACCTTTACACATAACACAGCCAATGAATATCTGATTGAAACCGAAGCACAGCAATTATCTCGTGAGGCAACCCTAATTGCTTCCGACTTAAAAGAGAACTTTGAAACACCTGATTTTTCACTTTCCGCGAAGCAGGACGAGATGGAAAGCATCAGCAAACTTCTTTCTGCTGAAATTTGGGTTGTCGATACAAAGGGATATTTATTATTGGACTCCTCTTACTCCATGGCATCTACCTTAGCAGAGCTTTCCGAACCGATTCATTTAGATGGCTTCAAGGTTTCTGACTTTGGAAGCAGCTATTATCAAACTGGGATGTTTTATGACAATTTTGAGGAAGATACTCTAACAGTATTTTCTACTATTACGAGTAACTACAAAGTACAAGGCTATGTGTTAATTCATAAACCTATGACTGAGGTACTATCTCAAGCGGCCGAAATCGTCGATGTGGCAACCCTGTCCACTACCATCATTTTAGCTTGTGTATTGGTATTATTAATTGCTTTCACATTCATTGTTTACAGACCAATTCGTCGAATCACAAAAGTAGCGGAACATTATGCAAAAGGGGATTTCACAGAACAAATACAAGTGGATTCCAATGATGAAATCGGTTACCTTGCTAATACATTAAATTACATGGCAACCTCCTTAAACACCATTGAAGATGATCAACGAAAGTTTATTTCCAACGTTTCCCACGACTTCCGCTCCCCTTTGACCTCCATTAAAGGGTACGTCGAGGCCATGCTTGACGGAACAATTCCTGTCGAAATGCAGGAAAAATATTTAAAAATTATTCTCTTTGAGACTGAGCGCTTGAATAAGTTAACGCAAAACATACTCGAATTAAACACTTTTGGAAACAAAGACATATCCTTGGATATTACGGATTTTGATATCAACCAGATGATTCGAACTACCACTATGACCTTTGAAGGTGTGTGTAGCAAAAAGGGATTATCTTTTGACTTGCTTTTGACAGAACAGCAGCTCTTTGTTAAAGGGGATATGAGCAAAATCCAACAGGTCCTTTACAACCTGATTGACAATGCTACGAAATTCTCGTACAACAATACATCTATCATTATTGAAACCAGCATTCAAAACGAAAAAGTATTTATCTCTGTCAAGGACTCTGGTATCGGTATTCCTAGTGAAAGCACAAAGAAAATTTGGGACAGATTTTATAAAACGGATTTATCACGAGGCAAAGATAAAAAAGGAACTGGACTGGGTCTGGCAATTGTAAAAGAAATTGT
>CAZVOY010000187.1:0-1848 GCA_964628865.1 uncultured Lachnobacterium sp.
GAAAAGAGATTGATAGATTAGAAAATGAATTGAAAATGGTATCTTACAATCTGACAAAAGGAGAGCAATTGGAAGCAATTCTTAACAGTACATTTAAAGAGATGGAAGATATCACAGATGTTCATGAAATGACCAATACACAGTTAAAGCGTCTAATCAATAAAATCGAGGTGGACAGGGATGGAAATGTAGATATCTACTTACGTCTTATTGGAGACTTAGGATTAGACGAAACTGTTCTGATTGATGGATATGAAAACACAGAGGAAAACGAAGGCAACCATCAAGAAAAACAGACGAACTCAAAAGAAACCAAAGATGCTAAAACAAGCAAGAAACCAACTCCAACCAAAACCGTTCCAAATCGTCACAACCATACATAAGGATTGTGCGGAACGTTTGACGCAGGTAAATCCAGCATTGGCATCTGAGGTGCGGAAAGTTTTAGATGTCAATAAAGCAGAACGACATATTCGAGGTGGCTTGGCCACAAAGGAAAAATATTTGGGGCATATAGAGTAAAACATAGTATTCAAATGCATAATCTCCTCCGTTCTAGAAATACTAAATTGTAATTCTAAGAACGGAGAAAACATATGCTTATCATCAATGCCAAAATCCTTACCATGGAAGGAACACAATTTGAGAATGGATATATTCGAACGTGTGGAAAATTTATTGAAGAAGTAGGAAGCATGATAGATTTTCGACCAAAGAAATATAGGGAAAAACTTCTGGATGTCGGTGGTGCCTGGGTATTGCCAGGAATTATAGAATCCCATTGTCATATTGGAATCTCGGAAGAAAAGATAGGTATTATAGGAGATGACTGCAACGAGGGCACAAACCCCGTCACCCCATCGCTTCGCGCATTAGACGCAGTGAATCCTATGGATGCAGCATTTCACGATGCAATAAAAGCAGGGATAACATCTGTCATGGTGGGACCAGGAAGTGCCAATGTTGTAGGTGGGCAGTTTGTGTTTATAAAAACACATGGCAGATGTATCGATCAAATGGTGGTCAAGCATCCTGCGGCCATGAAGGTGGCATTTGGGGAAAATCCAAAGACCTGTTATGGAGATAGAGACGAGTATCCATCTACCAGAATGGGAGTTGCAGCTCTACTGCGAAAGACACTTTTCGAGGCTAGTGAGTATAAGAGAGACAAAGAAAACGGAAAGCTTGAGAAAGAAAATTTTGAGCTGGAGCCATGGCTTCCGGTGTTAAACAAGGAGATTCCTTTAAAGGCACATGCACATCGGGCAGATGATATATTAACAGCGATTCGTATCGCAAAAGAATTTGATGTGGATATCACTTTGGATCATGGCACAGAAGGTCACTTGGTCGCATCATCAATAAAGGAATCCGGTTTTCCGGTTATTGTCGGACCAGATCTGACATCCCGCTCCAAATTAGAGGTTAGAAATATGAATTTCAAAACCAATAAGGTCCTTTATGACCATAATGTTCTTTTCTCAATCACAACGGATCATCCCGTTTCCATGATACAATACCTTCCACTATGTGCAGGTTTGGCAGTAAAACAGGGACTTCCTATGGAGGAAGGTCTAAAAGCAATTACAATTAACGCAGCAAAAATCTGTCGAGTCGATGATAAGGTAGGAAGTTTACGTGTTGGAAAACATGCGGATATCGCTATATTTACTGGAAATCCAATGGAGGTTTTTACAAAAACACTGTACACCATTATAGATGGAGAGATTGTGTATAACTATTTCACAGACCATAACGAATAAAGATATAGGAGTTGTCGCAAAATGGATTTTGTATCCGTGGCGCGATGGCTCTTTTTTATATGAATCCTAAATATAATTCGTCCTT
>CAZVOY010000188.1:0-1781 GCA_964628865.1 uncultured Lachnobacterium sp.
ATACGCCGTTTGCCTGTTCTCCTGGAATACCCATGAATTTTGGAAGACCAGCACCTGAGCCGATAAAAATTGCTTCAAATCCTTCGTCTTCAATTAATTCGTCAATCGTAACTGACTTACCGATAACTACGTTCGTTTCAATCTTAACGCCGAGAGCTTTTACATTTTCTACTTCCGCAGCTACCACTTTATCTTTAGGAAGACGGAATTCTGGAATACCATATACAAGTACACCACCCGCAGCATGTAATGCTTCGAAAATAGTTACTTCGTAACCAAGTTTTGCAAGGTCGCCAGCACAGGTAAGACCAGCTGGGCCTGAACCGATAACAGCTACTTTGTGTCCATTTGTAGACTCTGCTTTTTTAGGTTTGATTCCGTTTTCTCTCGCCCAGTCAGCTACGAAACGTTCCAATTTACCGATAGAAACTGGTTCGCCCTTAAAGCCTCTGATACATTTTCCTTCACACTGGCTTTCCTGTGGACAAACACGTCCACATACAGCTGGAAGAGCTGATGATTCAGAAATCGTCTGATATGCTTCTTCAAATTCATTATTTTTTACATGATCAATAAATGTAGGGATATCAATAGAAACTGGACATCCTTTTACACACATTGCATTTTTACAATTTAAACAACGAGAAGCTTCTGCTACTGCTTCTTCTTCGTTGTATCCGTAACAAACTTCTTCAAAGTTCTTTGCACGTTCTTTTGCTTCCTGTTCGCGAACAGGTACTCTCTTTAATACGTCCATTATTCGTCACCTCCGCAATTTCCACATCCACCGTGATGTGTGTCTCCTTCTTCGTAAGCAAGTTTTGCACGACCTTCTACAGTCTTATACTGTTGCTGTCTAGCCATTGCCTGATCGAAGTCTACTAAGTGACCGTCAAATTCTGGTCCATCTACGCATGCGAATTTTACTTCACCGCCAACCATGAGACGACAAGCACCACACATACCAGTTCCATCTACCATAATTGGGTTCATAGAAACGATAGTAGGAAGTTCGAGTTTCTTTGTAAGTAAGCAAACGTATTTCATCATAATCATTGGTCCGATTGCTACACACTGGTCATATTTTTTGCCTTCTGCATAAAGTGCTTCAAGCTGTGTACAACCATTTCCATGGAAGCCATATGTACCATCATCTGTAGTAACATATACGTTCTTTGCTACTGCTTTCATTTCATCGATGTAGAACAAAAGGTCTTTTGTACGAGAACCCATGATAACATCTACATCTACGCCGTGTTCATGTAACCATTTCACCTGTGGATATACAGGTGCAATACCAAGACCACCAGCGATAAATACGATATTTTTCTTCTTTGTTTCTTCTAAATTCTTTTCTTCACAGAGTTCCGATGCACAACCTAAAGGACCAACAAAATCCATGAGTTCGTCTCCCTCTTTTAAGTCCATCATACGCATGGTACCAGCACCAATTGTCTGAACCACGATAGTAACGGTTTCTTTTTCTCTGTCATAATCGCAGATTGTAAGTGGAATACGCTCTCCGATTTCATCTGTTTTTGCAATAATAAACTGTCCTGGCAGACATTTCTTTGCAACCATAGGTGCTTTGATGTCCATAAGCACAATCTGGTCAGCCAGTACTTCTTTACGAACGATTGGATACATGCTTCGTTCCTCCTTGTGTATAAAATTAATTGATTGTAATAAATATAAGCTTTGTTGTTTTCCATTTTATTAGGAAAATGTTTACAAAATGTTAAAACAGTATATATTTTACTTGATTACTAGATAAATATCAA
>CAZVOY010000189.1:0-1759 GCA_964628865.1 uncultured Lachnobacterium sp.
GCTGTCGCGCCATGGAAAATAAATCCATTTTGCGACAGCTCCTTGTTTATTTCTCATTATTTTCAGTTACAACTTCTGGTACGCGAATATAAACGCGTTCGATACGGTTTTTGTCCACTTCTTTGATTTTGATAACCACGCCATCTTCCGTGAATAGAGTCTCGTTTTCTTCTGGAAGATGATTTAATAACTGGAGGCAGTAGCCGCCGATGGTATCATAATCGTCAGATTCAAAATCTAATTCTAATTCATCATTTACATCATCTAGGTTTGTAGAACCTAAAACCATATATTCATACTGACTGAGTTTTACGATAGCATCTTCTTCGTCGCTGTCGTATTCGTCACGAATTTCACCTACAATTTCTTCTAATAAGTCTTCTAAAGTAACTAAACCTGCGGTCACGCCATATTCATCTAATACGACGGCAAGTGAGATAGAGGACTGTCGCATCTCTACAAATAAATCAGCTGTGTTTTTGTGTTCATATGTAAAGTATGGTTCGCGAAGAATATCTCTTACGGAGAAGTCGTCCGTTCTGTCAATGAGAAGCACGTCCTTCATGTTGATGATACCAATCACATGGTCTGTGGATTCCTCATATACAGGAAGTCGTGTGTATTTGTTTTCACGAAAGATTTCGATTAAATCTTCATAAGTCGCATCCGCGTGAATGAAGGTCATGTCAATACGTGGAATCATAACCTCTTTTGCGAGAGAATCGCCAAAGTCAAATACGTTATGAATCATTTCACGTTCTTCGTCTTCAATTTCACCACTTTCCTGACTTTCGTCTACAATGGTACGGATTTCATCTTCTGACATTGCAGTATCTGCTTCCAAAGGATTGATACGAAAGATTCTTAAAACACCAGAAGCCATTTTGTTGATAACAAAGATAACTGGCGTTAGGACAAACATCAAAATGTCGATAATACCTGCGATGGCTAGCGCAAAGGAATCGGCCTTGATTGTTGCCATAGTCTTTGGTGAAACTTCGCCAAAGATAAGGATTACGATGGTAAGTACACCTGTGGCAATACCAGAACCTATATCACCAAAAATATCAATGGCGAGGATAGTTGCAAGAGAAGAAGCAGAAAGGTTAACGATATTGTTACCAATTAAAATTGCAGAAAGCATTTTACCACTGTCGCTGGTTACTTTTAAAACCTTTGCAGCACGCTTGTCTCCATTTTCGGCTAGATTCTTCATGCGGATTTTGTTTACAGTTACAAGGGCGGTCTCAGATGATGAGAAAAACGCCGATAAAAATACCAGTACTAAAATTATTAACAACTGCACTATGTGACTACTGTCCAAAAAAATTCACCTCTTAAGTCTTAATCTAAAAATTTATATCAGAATATCAAAATCCTGATTATGTAGAACTTAATATACCATGAAAACTACACAAAAGCAATGAAGGAATCGTTAAATTAGTATAAAAAAAGAGGATTGTTTAAACAATCCTCTTTGAGATTTTTTAGTTTTCTGAGCTGTAGTTTGGAGCTTCTTTTGTAATCTGAATGTCATGTGGATGACTTTCTTTTAAGGAAGCTGCTGAAATCTTAACGAACTGACCTTTTTCTTTTAAGTCTTCGATAGTTGGGCAACCACAGTAACCCATACCAGAACGGATACCACCAACTAACTGGAATACAGTATCTTCTAATGTGCCTTTATAAGCTACACGTCCTTCTACACCTTCTGGAACGAGTTTCTTAGCATCTGTCTGGAAGTAACGGTCTTTACTAC
>CAZVOY010000190.1:0-1756 GCA_964628865.1 uncultured Lachnobacterium sp.
AAAGGAACAGATAAAGAAAGATTCCGTGAAATGTTCTTTTATGGATGTGACGAAACTTGGATTAGTGGAGTTAACACGTAAGAAGACCTATAAATCATTGAAAGAATTAATAGAGTAGATAATGTATACAAATGAGGGAAATAATATGGAAAAAAATAATTTCAAATTCGCAGAACGTACAGCACAAATCAAAAAGGTAAATACATTTTTATGTATAAGTATTGCAGTTGTATATTTACTTAGTTACATAGTGGTAATTGTTTCTGTTTTACAAGGAAATCGTACAGTATTTTTTGCAGGAAGCATGCTGGTAGTAATGCTTGTTACTATTATTACTGGGTTTGTTACACTAAAGAAAGATAGTGGAAATGAACGTTTACGTTGGTATGTCATGATAGGGCTTTGTATCGTTATGGCAATGCTTGTATATGCATATAAAGACTACTATATGAGATTTTTGGCAGCTATGCCACTTATGGCAACTGCGCTCTGTTATGATACTAAGTTTAGTAAGGTTACTACAATTATTGTTTCTTTAGAAAATATTGTGATTACTTTATGTCGTCAGTTTTTCTGGCAAGGATATGAAGATGATCAGTTTGTATCGAATCTAGTGGCTGGTCTTGCAGTTACTGTTATGATGTGTATTCTTTCTTATATAACAAGTGTTGGAAAGAACTTTAATGCTGATTCTATGGCGAAAATCCAGTATGAAGCAGAACGTCAGAAGGAAATGACGGGCAATATTATTGGTATTGCTGAGCGTGTTAGAACTGGAACAAATCAAGCAATGAACATTATGAATGAATTGCAGGAATCTTCTAAGACAGTAAATCAGGCAGTAGAAAATATTAGTAATGGTAGTGTTTCCACGGCGAATAGCATTCAGAATCAAAGTATTATGACGCAAAATATTCAGGAACATTTGGAGCAGGTTGTTGAAAGAGCAGAAGATATGTTACTAACTGCGAATGAATCAGAAACTTTGAATAAAGATAGTTTAGAAAAAATCCATCATCTTCGCGACGAAGCATTAAGTTTAATTGAAACAAATGATATGGTTGCTAATTCGATGAAACTTTTACAACAAAATGTAGAAAGTGTAAATGAAATTACAAACACTATTATGGATATTTCATCTCAGACGAATTTACTTTCTTTAAATGCTTCAATTGAAAGTGCACGTGCAGGTGAAGCAGGTAGAGGTTTTGCGGTAGTAGCAGATGAAATTAGAACTCTTTCAGAAAGAACTCAGCAGGAAACAGAAAATATCAAACAAATTTTGGAATCCTTAGCAAAAAACACATCTGAAACAGCCGCAGCAATTGAAAAATCATTGGAAATCGGCAGTATGCAGGAAATAATGGTAATGGAAATTGCCCAACAGTTTGAAAAGTTAAATGCAAATATTAATGAATTAAGTAATGGTGTAAATGAAATTGGGGATGGATTAAATAGTTTATCAAAAGCGAATACTGAAATAGTAAGTGATATTACAACGCTTTCAGCGACAACGGAAGAAGTTACGGCTTCTGCACAACAGTCTACAGAGTTATCAGAAGAGAACTATCAGAGCGCAAAACAAGCTAAGGAAATATTAGATGATATTATTGAAGTTTCACACCAGATGGATGTCTATATTTCTTAAAGAATTTTCGAAAAAAGTTGTTGACTTATAGGGATATACGTGCTAATATTCTAGAGTATGCCGCACAGTGAGGTAGAAGTGTGCCCATTTGGACACCACCGTAACTGG
>CAZVOY010000191.1:0-1721 GCA_964628865.1 uncultured Lachnobacterium sp.
TATGTTTTCTGGATGCAATCTCTGGCACAACACCACCATACAAGGTATGCAAGTCAATCTGAGAGGAAATCACATTGGAACGAACATCTCGTCCATTTACAACAACCGCTGCCGCAGTTTCATCACAGGAACTTTCAATTGCCAGGATTTTTATTTCTTTTTCTGTATTCTGGTTATTCATCGTCTGATGAGTCTCCTTCTACTTCATAAAATGTAAGTATCTTCCACTGTCCTTCTTCGTCTTGGCGAAGAACGAACTGCTGATAGGTATATGAAAAGCTGCCACTTGTATTTACAAAATATGATGCATTTACATATGCAAGCTCATCTTTTTCTGTGGTACCTTCCTTTTCATCTGTGAGGTATCTTACTTCATTGCTACTACATACATCTGTATTAACTACTTGTTTTTTATTATTTTTGTATTGCTCGATATCAGATTTCACAGAAGAGATATATTCCTCACGAGGGTTTACAAGTAATAAATCATCATCAAACAAATAGAGCATCTGGTCTGCCAGTTTTTCAATTTCCTCATCCGAAAGATCTTCACCGTAGTAGCAACTAATAATGCGATTGTATAGTTTCACTACTTCCCTAGGCGTTTTGGGATAATCTTCTTCCATATCCTTAACAATCAATTTTTCTACTTCTGTTAAAGTTTCTTCCGTGTCCACCTTTTCTTTTGAAAAGAAATAGAATCCTCCACAAATTAAGCAAACACAAGCTATGGCTATAATCACATATTTTACATTCTTCATAATTTAGTCCTCCTGAAATAAGAGCTCTTTCGTTTTCCCATCTTTTCCCAAATGTGCATTGAAAAAGATTTTACGAACAGCTGGCATATAATCTTCTGCACGAACCAAAGATGGTGAAAAATGAGTTAACCACATTTCAGCAACCTCTGCCGCTTTTGCCATTTCTGCCGCTTCGTAAAAGGTCATATGTTTGTACTGTTTTGCTTTTGCAAGTTTTTCTTTTTCTGCATACATACCTTCGCAAATAAAAAGGTCGGCATCTTTTGCAGCATTTACAATGGATTCTGTAGGACGGCTATCGGTACAGTAAGTAACTTTGATTCCTTTACGTTCTGGTCCCAAAACCATATCTGGTGTATAGGTAGCACCTTCATGTTCAATGGTTTCGCCTTTTTGCAATGGATTCCAAAAATTCATAGGTATATTATTTTCGTTTGCACGTTCTACCGAGAACTTTCCTGCACGTTTGATTTCAAAGGAATATCCATAACATGGCACATTGTGTTTTACTTTAAATCCATGAATATGATATCCATTCATTTCGAAATATTCATCTGGCTGTGTCATTTCTATACATTTAATTTCAAACGGAAGCTCTGGAGCAATGACACGCATAGCACTTACGACACGTTCCAGTCCCTTCGGGCCAATGATTGTGAGGGGTTCTGTACGATCCGCATTCCCCATGGTAAGAAGCAAACCTGGTAAACCACTAATGTGATCTGCGTGAAAATGTGTCACACATAAAACATCAATAGGATTAAAACTAAGTCCCGCTTCTTTAATTGCAATCTGAGTTCCTTCCCCGCAATCCACCAACAGACTGCTCCCGTTAAACCTTAGCATCATGGAAGTAAGCCAGCGATATGGCAGAGGCATCATGCCTGCTGTTCCTAAAAGACATACATCTAACATTTATATTCCAACTTTCATAATTATTGCATCCTCTACTGGATGCTG
>CAZVOY010000192.1:0-1683 GCA_964628865.1 uncultured Lachnobacterium sp.
GAAATTATTTAAGTGAAAAATATTATCTTGGTACTAGTGCGCTAAAGAGTGATTATTCTACCTCTGTATTCCCTACTTCCTCAGTTATCTCCGTATTATACTGAGGATCATTTGAATAGCGAACATAACTATCTACCAATGTAAATATAATAAGTCCCAATAAAATTGCTCCTGTCATAATAAGTCTATTGCGGTATTCTTTCTTCATTTTATCTCCTTTTCCTCTTTCCAAAATAATTTTATTTCAAAATTCTTTTTATTCACATAATGGAACATTCTATCACATTTATTATTTTCTGTAAACTAAACAAAAATATTCAGACTATGTAACATGGCGTTCATTTTGCTCATTCTATCTTTGAATTGAGGATAGAAATCTTCATCCGAATACGGTGTCAAATAGAAAATCTGAAGAAATTGCATATTGATTGCCTTCATAGCAGCTTCGTTTTCTGGATTTTCTGCATAAAAATAACGAAGACCTTTGGTCAAGGTGTGCCATTTTATCAGAAAATCTTCATAATCCTTGATTCTTGGCACATTTAACCATTTGTTTACCTTAACCTTTAATTTATTGGACATAGGGCAAGCTCCTTCTAATAGAAAATACATAAGCTTACCCTCTTCATAATTCCTTCCAAGTGGAAACAGACGGCAAAAACCTGGGCGAAATCCATGGACACTACAGCGATCTTCTTCATTTAAAAAACTACACTTTGGCGTGCCCTCTCCTGCCATTCGAATGTTTGGTAAAATAAGTCCATCTTCTACATGAAGTTCTAATTCTATTACCAGTAATTCCTCAAAAGTTTTCCCTATATTTTTCGTTAACTGATATGTATCATAGGGATCAATCCAAATAGATTGTCCCATGTCCTGACAACAATCGGAACAGCCTTTACAATCATGACATCCGACCTTTACCATGTCATTATTACTATATAGCTTTTGTGGGTTCATATTTTTTCTCCCGTTTAATTACACAATATTCATCATTTTTAAAATCCAATATCCTAATCCCAACACCCAACTAGAAAATATCCCATACAAAATCACAGGTCCTGCAATTCGAAATATCTGACAACCAATACCAAAGACCTGACCTTCTTTTTTAAACTCCAATGCGGAAGCACATACACCATTTGCAAATCCTGTAATTGGGACTAATGCTCCTGCCCCACCCCAGTTTGCTAATGATGGGTACAAATTAAGGCTAGTAAGAATGATACTTGCTAAAACAAGAATCAAACTACACCAGGTTGAAGCATCTTTTTGCGCTAAAGCAAAATTATTTACCCCAATATTTATAATAAATTGTCCAATAGTACAAATAATACCGCCTAAAATAAATGCCTTGAACATATTTGCACAAGTATTATAGGTCGGTGTAACCTGTTTTACATACTCGTTATACGCTTCATTTCTCTGCTGATCATGAGGTGATATTTTTTCCGTCTTCATCTGACATACCCTCCGTAAATATTACTTTTTCTTACTCTTAGATATGTCCATTTTTTGCATATATTATGCTTATATTACAAATTCTTTCTCTTATATATGCACCTGCCACAATTTCTCTTCGCTAGCGCCCCAACGAAAAAGCTCTTTTGTTTGCTCATCGTGCACTTCTAATGGCTTGAAATTCTTTACCAACGTAAATAAATAAGCCTCTTTTTCATCTTT
>CAZVOY010000193.1:0-1682 GCA_964628865.1 uncultured Lachnobacterium sp.
AGATTTCTCCATCTTTTATCCTGTAACCTTTAATGAATCCAAAACAACTTTGCAAATTGTTTTCTTCCATAAAATCAGCTACTTCTCTAAGTGTAGTATCACAATATAATAAGTCTCCCATACCTAATAGTTTTGCGTATTTTCCTTTTGCAATTTCCAGACCACGCAAAGCATTTCGTACGGTACCCATGTTTTTATCTGTGCCTAATAAAGTATAATTATGAAAAGCATGGATTTTCATCAATTCTTCGATATAATCGAAATGATTGTCTCTAGAACCATCATCACATATGATTATCTCAAAACGTACATCTTTCTGATTCAGTATGGACATTACTGTATGTTCAATCTGTTCTTCTGATGCATTATAGTTTAATAATATAACACTAAAATCTGTCATATTTATTTCCTCTATTATATTTTTCCGATAAGGAACAATATTCTTAAGACAATTTCTCCTGCCAGTCTAGTTCTAAGTCTCTTTGGGTAAAAGACCTTCTTTATCCAGATAATCGGTGAATTTTCCTTAGTAGCAAATAATCCTAAGGTCTTTTTCTGTTTCTCTGTAAGCTCATCTTTGAAACAATCGAAAAAGAACTCTATCGCAGCTTTGTCTTCTTTTGCACTATCACCATTTAACTCATTCTTGATAAAATGCTTTAACAATGAACTATCATCGGAATCACTTGCTGTAATAGCTTCCTTATGTCGGATATGTGCCGCCGTACTACGCTCATCATAAATCACTTTACCTAAACATACCGCACCACGAATCAACCATCTGTCATGAAGTTCTTTTCCTAATGTTGGTTCAAGAATCAGTTTCTGTCTGGCAGCTTCGTTGAACACCATCGTGAATCCAGAACCTGGTGTATAATACAAAACCTCATGTAGTTGCATGTTTTCTTTCTGGGTTGGCGACTTTCTAATAAATGTACCATCTTCATGTTGATAGTCACACCCCGTAAAGTAAACCAAGACCTCTTCGTTATTCTCCTGTTCCAGACGTTCTACAGCCCACTGTACTTTTTCTGGATACCATTCGTCATCCTGATCACAGAAAGAATAATACTTTGCTGGCTCACTTTTACGAGCAATCTCATAAAAGCTAGCTGGACATTGCAAATTTATCCCCTGTGAATCTATCACAAAAAATCTCTTTGATGATGTGTTCTTTGCGATATATTCCTGCACAAATTCAAGAGTTCCATCCTTAGAACCATCATCTCGAATGTATATGTCTATATTTTCATAGGTCTGATTAACCAAACTATCCAATTGTTTTTTTAAATATTTTCTCCCATTATACGTGGCGAGAAGAACATTTACTTTTGGCAATGCATTTTTGTTCATAGTTTCATAAATCACTTTCATTTAACTTTTAAAATTTCATTATACCACCGGCAGAACGCCGGAGTTGATCAGCTTGGCAGCGGTGATCATGTCGTTCATGGTGTGGTGACGGACACCAACCAGATCGCACTCGCTGAAGATGAACTTGTTGATGTCCACACTGAACATCTTGCCCTTGGGAGGCATACCGACCTGCACCAGAGTGCCGCCACGCTTGAGCAGGCTGACACAGGTATCGAAGCTGGACTGGACAGAGGTGATCTCGAAGGCCTTGTCGAAGCCATCGCCGCCGCTGGCAGCCATTGCCTCATCCATAAAGCCGGGGTTCA
>CAZVOY010000194.1:0-1652 GCA_964628865.1 uncultured Lachnobacterium sp.
TCATGAAAGAAAAATTCCCAGATATGTTACTTGGTGCTGGTACAGTTCTTACAACAGAACAGGTTGACCGTGCAGTAGCAGCTGGTGCTGAATTTATCGTAAGCCCTGGTTTAAATCCAAGAATCGTTAAATATTGTGTAGAAAAAGGTATTTGTATCACACCTGGTACAGCAAACGCTTCTGATATGGAACAGGGTCTTGAAGCTGGTCTCGAAGTAGTTAAGTTTTTCCCAGCTGAACCAGCAGGCGGACTTAAGATGATTAAAGCTCTTGCAGCTCCATATGTAAATCTTAAATTTATGCCAACAGGTGGTATTAGCCCATCAAACGTAAGAGATTACTTAGCATATGACAGAATTATCGCTTGTGGCGGTAGCTGGATGTGTACAGGTGATTTAGTAAAAGCTGGCGATTTCGAAAAGATTAAAGAATTAACAGCTGAAGCAGCTGCAATTGTTAAAGAAATGAGAGGCTAATTAAATAAGTTATTATAGGCTGTCGAATTTCCGACAGCCTATATTTGCTTTTTAAATTACCCTTAAAAAGTATAAGGAAATGGGAGAATAGGTATGGACAAGAAATTTGACTTGCTTACATTAGGGGAAATCATGCTTCGTCTTTCGCCTCAGAATAACGAGCGTATCGCGAAATGTAAAATGTTTGAAAAACACATCGGTGGTGCAGAAATGAATGTAGCCTGTGGTGTTTCACTTACTGGTTTACGCACAGGTGTTATCTCAAAAATTCCAGATTCTGCATTAGGTGATTTCGTAAGAAACAAGGTTCGTTTCAATGGTGTTAGTGACGACTATTTAGTGTATGATCACAGTAAGAATGCTCGTTTGGGTGTATATTACTATGAAATGGGAGCTTTTCCAAGAAAGCCTCAGGTAGTATATGATAGAGCAGGCTCTTCTATTACTACTATGAAAGTAGAAGATTTTCCAGAAGATATGTATGAAAACACAAGATGTTTCCATACATCAGGTATTACATTGGCACTTAGCCCACAGTGTCGTGAAACAACAATCGAGATGATTAAGAAGTTCAAACAACATGGAGCACTTATTTCTTTTGATGTAAACTTCCGAGGAAATCTATGGACTGGAGAAGAAGCAAAAGAATGTATCGAAGGCATTTTACCATATGTAGATATTTTCTTCTGTTCAGAAGATACCGCAAAACTTACATTTGGTAAAACTGGTGATGTAAGAGAAATCTTAAAGAGCTTCACAGAAGATTATCCAGTTTCTATTGTTGCTGCGACACAGAGAACGGTACATAGCCCAAAACAGCATAGTTTTGGATCTGTAATCTATAATGCCAAAGAAGATAAGTATTATCAGGAAGAACCATATAAGAATATTGAAATCATTGACCGTATAGGTAGTGGTGACCAGTATTGTGCAGGTGTTCTTTACGGATTGTTATCTTCTGATATGGATTGCCAGAGAGCTTTAGCTTATGGTAATGCACGTAGTGCTGCTAAGAATACCATTCCTGGCGATATGCCATCTATGGATAAAGAAGAAATTGATAATATTATCGCAGATCATAATCACAAGGGTGGCTATGTAAGCGAAATGAAACGTTAATCGTTTCAATAAAAGAAAGAATGGGGAAAATAAAGATGAAAAAATTTATGGACAAAG
>CAZVOY010000195.1:0-1613 GCA_964628865.1 uncultured Lachnobacterium sp.
AAAACGATAGAGCTATTGTTTTGGAATTGCGTGTTGCACAGTCTGACATGGGCAAGGTTATCGGTAAACAGGGTCGTATTGCAAAAGCAATCCGTTCTGTTGTGAAAGCCGCAGCTTCAAAAGAAGACAAAAAAGTTATTGTAGAAATTATGCAGTAGCTAGTAGGGGAGTGTCGAAGGACACTCTCTTTTTTATAATACTACGAAAAAGGGAGTGTCCTTCGACACCATGCTAGCTTTTATAGGGGTAAAGAGTTTTATTTCCAGCAGGGTAGGGGTATAATGAGGGAGATAAACTTGAATTTATGGGTGTGATTAAAATTAAGTTTTGAGTATGCGGGGTATATACAGAAAAATTGTGATATAATACCCCTAAATGCTTCATTTGAAGTTATATTTTAATACTTTAGGGTATATAGAGATTTTTTGATTACAAATACCCCGAAAAAAAGAAAAAACGGGGTATACAGAACGAATTATTTTATATATACCCTTTTTGAAGATTATGAAGCAGTTTTTTGATTAAAAAAGGGTATTGGAAAGTATTTTTTTTGTATATGCCCTGTTCAAATATAGACTCAAGAAATGCATAGTATTTCTTTCATTCACGACATTATAGACTCGCGAAATCCTACGGATTTTGCTCGTTGAGAAATTGCTATGCAATTTCTCAAATTCCAATTTAGCGAGGAGAAATGCAATGAACAATAGGGTTGTAGATAGAAAAATGAAATTAAAAATATTAACCATTATACCAATTGTTACAGAAATAATAGCGTTGCTATTTTTGCCTGCGCAAGTTCCAGTTCACTATAATATGAGTTTTCAAGTAACAGAATATGGTAGTAAGTACACCTTGTTAGTTTTAGGTGTTGTTATAGTGTTGATGGGGTTGTTCATGTGTTGGATATACAAAACTTGTGTAAATAAAGAGTATGAAAATGTTATTTATAGATTAAGTTCTAGTACATTGGTGGTATTCAATATCATAAATCTATTTTTTCTATATGGAAGTATGTTTATGGGAGTAGACAAAGATAGTATTGCTATTATAGGCGGTGCAGATGGTCCAACGGCTATTTTTCTGGCAGGCAAATTGGATGGTTCATCGATTTTTACGATTTTCTTTTGCTTGATTTTTGTGGCAGGTTGTATTATATTCCTTTTCAACAAAAAGAAACAATAGATTTTATCCGATAGGAGGATATATTTTGAAAATAAATTATAAACGAATTCACATAGGTCGAAGGACCTTTAAAACTGCATTAGCGGTAATTATATCACTAATTATCGTGTCTATGTTTGGAACGTCAGCATCTACGTCAAAAATGGTTTTTGCAATGTTAGGTGCCATGTGTGCCATGGAAAACACTTTTAAGCAGTCGCTAGAAGCCTGTTTAACACAGATTGTGGGCATGATTATCGGGGCAATCGTAGCGGCATTGTTGTCATATCTGCCTATTCATTCGTTGTTGATGGTAGGAGCAGGAGTCCTAGTGATTATCGTTCTTTACAATATAATGGGTGTACATTATTCTCCAAACCTGCCATGTCTAGTCGTTGTAATGAGCTGTATGAATGCGGATGTATATCCATTTGAATATGCATTGGGAC
>CAZVOY010000196.1:0-1557 GCA_964628865.1 uncultured Lachnobacterium sp.
CTGATGAACGAATACTGTCATAGTATCGATACCAGATGGCATATGTTCGATAGAAATACCATTTTCTTCAAACGCCTGAAGGGCTCTTCTACAGAAACCAACTTCTGAGTTCATCTGATCTTTATCAATGCTTACCGCCACAAAGCCTTTTTTACCCGCAATACCTGTAATGGTATAGTCAGCTTTCTGACAAGTGCTATCTACAATCATAGTACCTTCTGCTTCTGGATCATTTGTATTACGGATATTGATAGGAATACCCGCTTTACGAACTGGGAAAACAGCGTCTTCATGAAGTACAGACGCTCCCATATATGATAATTCGCGGAGTTCACGGTAAGTGATTACTTTAATTGGTTTAGGGTCATTTACAATTCTTGGGTCTGCTACTAAGCATCCAGAAACATCAGTCCAGTTTTCGTAGATACTAGCTTTGCATGCTTTCGCTACAATAGAACCAGTAATATCAGATCCACCTCTAGAGAATGTGCGGATGCTTCCATCTGGATTTGCACCATAAAATCCCGGAATAACAGCTTTCTCTGTTTTATCCAAACGTTTCGAAAGAACCTTCTGCGTCTTTTCTGCATCAAATACACCTTCTTCGTCAAAGAAAATAACTTCCGATGCATCGATAAATTCATAATCCAAATATTTGGCCATGATGATAGCATTTAAATATTCACCACGTGAAGCCGCATAGTCTACACCAGCTTTTGCTTTAAAATTCTCTGTAATAACTTTAAACTCTTCTTCCAAAGAAAGATTCATATTCAAGCCATTAATAATAGAATCATAGCGATCTTTAATTTTCATCATAGGCACCCTAAATTCCTGTCCTGCCTCTGCAATCGCATAACATTCATATAACATGTCTGTTACTTTTGTATCTTTCGAATGTCTCTTTCCTGGCGCACTTGGAACCACAAATCTACGTGATTCTTCTGCACGAATAATATTTCCAACTTTTGCGAACTGTTCTGCACTAGCAAGGGAACTTCCGCCAAATTTTACTACCTTTACCATTTTTCACTCCTCGATATGTCTATTTTTCGACCAATATTCCACGACATTATACTACTAACGCTTATCATTCGTCAAATTTTTTACGCATTAGAAACACAATTTCTTTCAAACAAAAAACTTCTACCTAATATTCATTAAGTAGAAGTCACTAATATCTTATGTCAAATCTATGCCAAACGTTTCCACTGTTTACTACATTTATAATAAGAATAGAACATACACTGTTCTGCCTGCTCACAACGAACAGGTGCATTCTCAATGTTGCACTGACAATTTACAACCGCTTCCGCCTTTCCTTTACAAGCACCCTTTACCATAACATCATCTAATACTTCTCGCGACATAATTTTCTCCTTTGTATTGTGTGAATATCACAAGTTTTAGTCCCAAATCAATTCACATTATACAACATCTAGTAAAAAAATACCACTCGGCAATTTGCACAAAAAAATAGGCGTTATTTGAATTTATACTCGTTCAAATAACGCCTATTAAACTATTTCATTCATTTCCAATGGTTTGTACCTCACA
>CAZVOY010000197.1:0-1543 GCA_964628865.1 uncultured Lachnobacterium sp.
TTTTGACAACATTGATATATTATCCCACTTTTTTTCGCTCGTCAAGAGCTTTTTTAAATTTATAGAATTTTTGTGGACCAAACATCCTTATAGGTTTCATATTGCTCGTTGATCCAATCTACGATTTGGCGTTTGCCTTCTTCGGTAAAAGGCGCTGTAGTATCGATTTTTAATTTCTCATCTGTTAAATCAAAAATATATGGACCAGGCCAAACCCAAGCATGGAAAATCGCGTCTCCTTCTTCTGGTTTTTCCTGTTTGATTAGGAAACGGAGAGGATTCATCCAACCAGTATAGGTAGTTTTTTTATAATAGTTTAAGTTTAATACTTCGTCATAAGTTAACATATGCATTACCTCGCTAAGTATTCTTATTATAACAAAGGCATATTGTTATCTGCAAGAAGCTTCCGATAATCTTTGGGTGAAATGCCAAATTCTTTTTTAAAGGCGCGATAGAATGTAGAATAGTCTGAAAAGCCCACTTTTGCGCTTAGTGTATCAAGGCTATCTTCTGTCGTAATCATGCTTTTTGCTGCGATAAGTCGCCTTTGGGTTACGTAATGATAAAAACTTACATGCATCTTTTTTTGAAAAGTTTGTCCAATGGTACTTTCACTGACAAAGAACCGCTGGGCGGTATCTGCCAGAGTGATTTTTTCATGGAGATGGGATTCTATATAAGAAACAACATCATCTAAAAGTTCTGGTTTTTCACTTTTCATAGGTTGTGTTGCTGGTTCAGATAATACACGTAAACAAGCAATGAGTAATTGTATTGTGTTACCGCATAAAGCGAATTGCCAGCCTTCTTTTTTTTCTTTTGCTTCTTTTAGCCCAATATGAAAGTATGTGCCGATGGATTCCCATGGAGTACCGATAGTTCTTAGCAGAAGAACCTGTTCCGTGAATTTTGGTTTATATTCAGGGTAGATGTATTTTAATCCTTCTATAAAGTCTGTGCTGATCCATAGTACAATTCTTTTATATGGTTCTGCCAATTCAGATGGAAAAAGAGGTTTGTGTCCGATACCAGGTGGGACGAAAATGATATCTCCACGTTGTAATTGGTAGCGTTTGGTACCTACGAGATACTGTGTGCCACTATTACTTAGCACATATACGATTTCATGGTAGCTATGGCTATGTAAGTTGACAGGGATATCACCAAAACTGATATCCATATGAGTATCTACGAAACGAGAACTCATTTCTAATTCTTGATAGATATTGGAAAAATCAATACCACGGGTTAATAATTCATTATGTATAGAGACTGGATCTTTTTCCTGAAATTCGTATAGAAGCTGTACTTGGTCTAATTTCACAAATTTTCCCCCTAAGATTTAGTAAATATAAATAAATTATAAATCGATATTGAGAGATTTGCAATGTTTTTTAAGATAATAGCAATTTAAATTGCGAAAAAAATATTGTATGATAATGATATCATAAATTGATTGTGAAAAATCAAAAGAGAAAAGGAGAGAAAGATTATGTCAAAAGACAAAACAAAATCAGGCTTAACCTTTAAACACAAATTT
>CAZVOY010000198.1:0-1524 GCA_964628865.1 uncultured Lachnobacterium sp.
GATGAAATCCGATTGTCTAGAGGATACGTTGAGTGTTTCTGTACAGGATAAATCTTTTGATGCTACGTATTATGAAAATGGCGAGTTAACAGATGCGCATGTTCGAATGGCTGTTGTACATGATGCACAGGCAAAAACAAAAGTTATAGTATATAGTGTAGCTTTGATAGCATTAACACTGACTTTGTTTTTTATAAGAAACGATAGAAGTACTCCAATAGAAAGAGTATTTGTAGTAGTTGCATTAACAGCAGGTATTGTTTATGCATTTATTAATCCATTTGGGCAGGAACCGGATGGCTGGGTGCATTTTACCAGAGCAATGGATGTTTCCTATGGAAACTGGTTGGCACCATTTGTTGACAATAATGGTAGCAGTATGATAATGAATCTGCCTGCAAACATTCATGAAATCGCATTTAGAAAAGTTGAAACGACAGGTGCTGACGCAGTCAGTTATATGCAAAATATTAAAAGTTTATATCTTTCCAAGGAAGTAGTTGCTATGGATGGATTAGGAGGTTTTACTTCTCTGTTTTATATGCCTCAGGCGCTTGGGCTTTGTGTTGGCAGACTTATGGGCTTAAGTGTGTTTGGTCTTATGGTATGGGGACGACTCTTTAATCTTATAGCATACATTACCTTTACATATTTTGGATTAAAGAAAATGCCAGTATATAAAAATGTTTTTCTTGTAGTGGCATTGATGCCTATGACAATATATCAATCAGCTTCATTTTCCTATGATGGAATGCTAATGGGATTATGTTTCCTGTTTATAGGATTATGCTTTCATTATGCATATCAAAAAGAAACCTTATCGTGGAAAAATGTTATCATTTTAGGTGTAATTTTAGGACTTTTATGTTTGTGCAAATATGTATATGTTTGTATAGGATTGCTGGTATTTATTATTCCAATAAAGAAATTTGGTGATGTCAAAAAATATTGGAAATCCTTTGCAATTGCGTTAATTCCAATCGTGGTTATTCTAGGAGCTATGCTATTAAAATCATCTGTAATAACGGTATCCACAGAGACGGTTACAGATGGTGTTGCTCAAATCACTCCGTTAGGGTATGTGTTAGCAAATCCAATGTTTTTGATAAAAGTAATTATTAGGACGATACCAATAAAATTCTCATTTTACGTGGAGCAGTTAAGTACTCTTGGTTGGTTGAATTTTGTTTTGGAACCTTTGAGATATTTACTTCCTATATTTGCATGTGTTGTAGCTGTATTGGATACAAAGGAAGTATCAGAAAGACAAACGATAAAAGATAAGATAATTTATCTTTCAACGTTTGCAATTACTGTGTTAGCAGGAATGCTTGGATTATATCTTATGGATACTGTTGCAAACCCAGTAGGAACAACAGTTATCCAAGGGTATCAAGGTCGTTATACCATTCCAGTATTAATGCTGTTGTTAATGGCTATGGGCAGTAAGAAGATAGAAAATAAGATAGTACATTTTTCCTATAAAGTAGTGGGAGTTATGTCAATGTTCTTATGTGCTACAGC
>CAZVOY010000199.1:0-1450 GCA_964628865.1 uncultured Lachnobacterium sp.
CGTACCGTTGATGTACTTATGATTGACGATATCCAATTTATTATAGGTAAAGAAAGTACACAGGAAGAATTTTTCCATACATTTAATGCTCTTCAGACTCAGGGCAAACAAATTATTCTTACATCAGACAAGCCTCCAAAAGATATGGAAACTTTAGAAGAACGTATTCGTTCTCGTTTCGAATGGGGTCTTATGGCTGATATTGGTATTCCTGATTATGAAACAAGAATGGCTATTTTAAGAAAAAAAGCAGAATCCGATCATTTCTACATTGATGATGAAATTCTTAATTATATTGCAAATAATATCAAATCAAATGTACGTGAATTAGAAGGTGCTTTAAATAAATTATTGGCTTATAACAACTTATGCCATGAAACTATTACTATGGAGATTGCTCAAAAAGAGCTTCAAAATATCATTACTCCAGATAAGCCTAGAGAAATTACACCTCAGCTTATCATTGAAGTAGTTACAGAACATTTTAATATTTCCATGGATCAAATGATTTCTAGAAGCCGAAGCAGCGATATTGCAAGACCTAGACAAATTGCAATGTACTTATGTAAAACTATGACAGACTCTTCATTGGATGTCATTGGTTCTTTCCTTGGAGGTAGAGATCATTCTACTATCATTCATGGAATTAAGAAAATTAGTGATGAATATGAAGCTAATGAAAACACTAGAACATTAATTGATACTATTAAAAAGAAGATAAATCCTAACTAATTTATAAACTTATAAACATTTATAAACGGTGGATGAAATGTTAACAATTTTTTATTCACAAATTCATCCATTTTTTCAAGAGGTTTTAAATAATTTATAAAGGGGCTTATCCATTAAAAAAATCCTTATATTTAAAGGCTTAGAAAGGTTATTCACTTTTAAACACCTACTAAGAATAAGACTATTAATTTTATACTTATATATATACACAGAAGGGAGCTTTTTCGATGAAATTAGTTGTTTCAAAATCAAACTTATTACGTGGGGTAAATATTGTATCTAAAGCTGTTCCAACTAGAACAACAATGGCTATTTTAGAATGTATCCTTATTGATGCTTCTGCTAATGAAATTAAATTAATGGCCAATGATTTAGAAATTGGAATAGAAACAAGAGTAGATGGAGAAATTTTAGAAAGAGGTATTGTTGCATTAGATGCAAGATTGTTTGTATCTCTTATTAGTAAATTAGATGATGGTGAAGTTACTATTGAAACGGATTCTAATTTAAAAACTACAATCAATTGTGGAAATGCACACTTTGAATTAACTGGTAAATCAGGAGATGATTTTTCTAGAATTCCTTATATTGAAAGAAATGATTCTATCGTAATGAGTCAGTTTACATTAAAAGAGGTTATTAAACAGACTATTTTCTCTATTTCAGATAATGATAATAACAAACTTATGACAGGTGAATTATTTGAAATTAACGAAAA
>CAZVOY010000200.1:0-1449 GCA_964628865.1 uncultured Lachnobacterium sp.
GGTTCAGGTAACGGTAAGACTGCTGGTAAGGGACACAAAGGTCAGAAAGCTCGTTCTGGAGCACCAAGACCAGGTTTCGAAGGTGGACAGATGCCATTATATAGAAGATTACCAAAGAGAGGCTTCAAATGCCGTAACTCTAAGGAAATCATTGGAATTAATGTATCAGCTCTTGAAAGATTCGAAAATGGTTCAGTTGTATCAATTGAAACATTAATCGAAGCTGGTATCGTTAAAAACCCAAGAGATGGCGTTAAGATTCTCGGAAATGGTGAACTTACTAAGAAGCTTACAGTTCAGGCAAATGCATTTAGCGCAAGCGCAGTAGAAAAAATCGAAGCTCTTGGTGGAAAAGCAGAGGTGATCTAATGCTTAAGACACTACGCAATGCATTTAGTGTAAAAGATATTCGAGATAGAATTATATTTACGTTTTTAATGCTCATTGTCATCAGAATAGGAAGTCAGCTTCCTGTTCCTGGTGTTAATGGGGCAGTATTTACAACCTGGTTTGAAAGCCAGGCTTCAGGATTAGGTTTCTTCGATGCGATTACAGGTGGTTCATTCTCAAGCATGTCAGTATTTGCTTTGAGTATTTCACCATACATCACTTCATCCATTATTATGCAGCTTCTTACAATTGCGATTCCAGCATTAGAAGAATTGCAGAAAGATGGCGAAGACGGAAGAAAGAAAATTGCAGAAATCACACGTTATGTAACAGTTGGACTTGCGCTTTTTGAAAGTGCGGCTATGACATATGGTTTCTGGAATAGCGGTTATCTTGTAGAAAAGAATGTACTTACTGTAATTTCAATAGTAACTGCATTAACTGCTGGTTCAGCAGCGTTAATGTGGATCGGTGAACAAATCACCGAAAGAGGAGTAGGAAATGGTATCTCTATCGTATTGGTAATCAATATCATTTCTCGTATTCCAGCTGATATTGGAAATCTATATGATCAGTTTATTGCTGGTCAAGGTATCGCAAGAGGTGGACTTGCAGCGCTTATCATTTTTGCAATTATCGTAGCGATGGTAGTGTTCGTAATTATCCTTCAGGATGCAAAGAGGAAAATTCCAGTACAGTATTCGAAAAAAGTACAGGGTCGTAAGCAGGTTGGTGGTCAACAGACACACATTCCATTAAAGGTAAACACAAGTGGTGTTATTCCTGTTATCTTTGCTCAGTCATTGATGCAGACTCCAGTTATCCTCGCTAGCCTTTTTGGTTACAGCGGAACAGGTTTCTGGGCAGAAGTGTTAACTGGATTATCACAGGATAACTGGTGTGATCCAGAAAACCCAATTTACACAATTGGACTTGCCGTTTACGTGTTGCTTATCATTGCATTTGCATATTTCTATACACAGATTTCTTTTAATCCATTAGAGATTGCAAATAACATGAAAAAAGCAGGTGGATTTATTCCTGGTATGAGACCTGGTA
>CAZVOY010000201.1:0-1410 GCA_964628865.1 uncultured Lachnobacterium sp.
GAATAATTTGATCTTGTCTTCTGTAGATTTGTTTGAACCAAGTAAACCGTATTTTGCGTTGAAACCGCTTCCGTTTACAGGTGCTGTAAGAATGTCGTCAAGACCACATACTACTTTAGCACCGTTTTCACGAAGGATACGTTTTGTTCTTACACGTGTATGAATATCGCAGTTGATGATACAATCTGTATATTTTAAAATTTCTCTTGGGTTATTAGCGAAGATAACTTCTACTTCAGCACCAGCGTCTTTGATGATGTTTGAGTAGTAGTCTACATAATCAACACCTGTAAATTCATGAACATTGTCACCAAATAATTCACGATATCTTTCTAATGTAAGAACATCAGAATATGGGTTGATGCCAGCTTCGTCTAACTGGTCATATGTTAAAAGTGCGTTACCTACTTCGTCGCTTGGATACATAAGCATAAGAACAACTTTTTTTGCTCCCATTGCAATACCTTTTAAGTTAATCGCGAAGCGGTTACGGGAAAGGATTGGGAAAATAACACCAATTGTTTCTCCGCCGAGTTTTGCTCTAACGTCATCAGCAATATCCTGAACACTTGCATAGTTACCCTGCGATCTAGCTACGATAGATTCTGTCAATGCAATAACGTCTCTATCACGAAGTGCGAAACCTTCGCTTTCAGCAGCTTCTAAAACGCTTGTAACTGTCATGTTTACAAGGTCATCACCTTCACGGATGATTGGACAACGGATACCTCTTGAAACAGTACCAACTTTTCTTTCCATTTTTATTACCCTCTTTTTATAAGATTATATCTGGTTGAACCATAAATACATAATGTATTATAAAACCTAATAAACCATGACGCAAGAAAAAAGTAATGTATTTTACAAAAAAATTTTACCAAGTTAAAATATAGAAATTATGGAAAAAATAGGTGATATTAAAAAGAAAAAACTAAATCTTTCCATTGATTTCTGATAAATCAAGTACTATAATGAAACTCTATTAAAAATAAATGCACAATCTTAGGAGGTTATTATGGATTCAAACAAACGACCTGAAACCATGGAACGTATTACTACACCTGAACTTGCGGCAACATTTATTGAAGAGCAAGTTGCAGCAGTACGCGAACAGGTAGGAGACAAAAAAGTATTATTAGCATTATCTGGCGGTGTTGACAGTTCAGTAGTAGCTGCGCTTCTTATTAAAGCAATTGGTAAACAGCTTGTGTGTGTACATGTTAACCACGGCTTGATGCGTAAAGGTGAAAGCGAACAAGTTATCGAAGTATTCGAAAAAGGTATGGATGCTAACCTTATTTATATTGACGCAACAGATAGATTTTTAGATAAATTAGCTGGAGTAGCTGAACCTGAAAAGAAACGTAAAATTATCGGCGAAGAATTCGTTCGTGTATTTGAAGAAGAATC
>CAZVOY010000202.1:0-1398 GCA_964628865.1 uncultured Lachnobacterium sp.
AAACGTCCTGTAATTCTTTCCTGTAAGCTTTCGATTTCTTCTTTACCTTCCATGAATGCTTTTACTACCATTCCTGGAATTTCACGACCTGTTCCTTCTACACAGTCTTTTTCGCGAACGATCATATGCTGTGAAACGTCTACAAGACGTCTTGTAAGGTAACCAGAGTCGGCTGTACGAAGCGCTGTGTCGGAAAGACCTTTACGAGCACCATGCGCAGACATGAAGTATTCGAGTACATCAAGACCTTCACGGAAGTTTGACTTGATAGGCAACTCGATTGTCTTACCTGTTGTATCAGCCATAAGACCACGCATACCTGCTAACTGCTTAATCTGTTTGTCAGAACCACGGGCACCAGAGTCAGCCATCATGAAGATGTTGTTGTATTTGTCAAGACCTGTAAGAAGTGCTTTTGTAAGCTCATCGTCAGTTTCTTTCCATGTTTCAACTACTTCTTTATAACGTTCTTCTTCTGTAATAAGACCACGTTTGTACTGTTTTGTAATCTTGTCTACGGTATTCTGTGCCTCTTCAATCATCTGTGGTTTCTGAGGTGGTACTGTCATGTCAGAAATAGATACTGTCATAGCAGCTTTTGTAGAATACTTGTAACCCATAGCTTTTACATCATCTAAAACTTCTGCAGTCTTAGTTGCACCATGTGTGTTAATTACTTTTTCAAGAATCTTCTTGATTTCTTTTTTGCCTACATGGAAATCAACTTCAAGTTTTAACGCATTTTCTGGATTTGTTCTATCCACAAAACCTAAATCCTGAGGAATGATTTCGTTGAAGATTAAGAGACCAAGTGTTGCTGGTACGAAACCAGATACTTTTGTACCATCAGCGAGTGTTGCTGTACGGTAAATATAAATTGTCTGGTGGAGTGTAATTTCTCCATTTTCGTAAGCAAGTAATGCCTGGTTCATGTTACCAAAACGGTATCCTAAAAGATCCATTGGTGTACAAAGAACGCGACGATTGTTATCTGTCACATCTTCGAACCAGATAAGGTCATATAAACCAAGTTCTGCTTTTTCGTTTGCAGATTTTGGAGTTGTAAGAATTCTTAATTCTTCAATATCATTGTAAACTTTATCAGAAACTGCTACTGCACCTTCCTGATTTACTCTGTCAGCAAGTTTTTTCATGGTTAAGTAGTAAACACCAAGAACCATATCCTGTGAAGGAACTGCTACAGGACCACCATCCGATGGTTTCAGTAAGTTGTTAGGTGAAAGGAGCATGAATCTACATTCTGCCTGCGCTTCTACAGAAAGTGGAAGATGAACAGCCATCTGGTCACCGTCGAAGTCGGCGTTGAACGCAGTACATACAAGTGGATGTAACTTGATAGCCTTACCTTCTACCAATACAGGTTCGAATGCCTGGATA
>CAZVOY010000203.1:0-1379 GCA_964628865.1 uncultured Lachnobacterium sp.
CCAGCCCACTGAGGCATAGTGTCTGTTTCTCTCTTCGCTGGACCACCACAACATGGACATGTAGTATTTACCCAGTCTGTCATAGCAGCAAGTGGTGATTCTCCGTTGTCTGTAGGCATATAGCTGTCTACTTCTGGAAGTAACAATGGAAGTTCTTTTTCGTCAATTGCTACAAATCCACATTTTTCACATTCCACGATTGGAATAGGTTCTCCCCAGTAACGCTGACGAGAGAATACCCAGTCACGTAATTTATAGTTTGTTTTTGCTGTACCGATGCCTTTTTCTTCTAAGAATTCAATCATTTTCTTCTTAGCATCTTCTACTTCAAGTCCATTGATAAAATCAGAGTTTACAAGTACACCTGTTGCTACATCTGTAAATGCTGCTTCGTTTACGTCTACTTCTTCTCCATCTTTTGCAACTACCTGAATGATAGGCATATTGAATTTCTTTGCAAATTCCCAGTCACGATCATCATGTGCAGGTACTGCCATGATAGCACCTGTACCATAGCTCATAAGTACATAGTCTGATACCCAGATAGGTACTTCTTTGCCATTTACAGGATTGATAGCCTTAAGTCCATCGATCATAACACCTGATTTATCTTTTGCAAGTTCTGCACGTTCAAAATCAGATTTCTTAGCTGCATTTTCGCGGTAAGCTACGATTTCATCCCAGTTAGCGATTTCATCTTTATATTTGTCAAGGTATGGATGTTCTGGAGCTACTACCATGTAGGTTACGCCGAAAAGTGTATCACAACGTGTCGTATAAATACGAAGTTTTTCTTCTTTTCCCGCAAGGGAGAAGTCTACTTCTGCACCGTTAGAACGTCCAATCCAGTTTTTCTGAGATACTTTTACACGTTCTACATAATCCACGCCATCCAAACCATCAATAAGTTTGTCCGCATATTCTGTGATTTTGAGCATCCATTCTGATTTTACTTTACGAACTACTTCTTCACCACAACGTTCACAGCATCCGCCTACAACTTCTTCATTTGCAAGACCTACTTTACAAGATGGACACCAGTTAATTGGCATTTCTTTCTTGTATGCTAAGCCTTCATTGAAAAGTTTAAGGAAAATCCACTGTGTCCATTTGTAGTATTCTGGATCTGTGGTGTTTACTTCTCTATCCCAGTCAAAAGAGTAACCTAAGGAATGAAGCTGATCTTTGAAGCGAGCTACGTTGTTCTTGGTTACAATCTTTGGATGGATATTGTTTTTAATCGCGAAGTTTTCTGTAGGAAGACCAAACGCATCCCATCCCATTGGATAAAGTACGTTATATCCCTGCATTCTTCTTTTACGAGCAACAATATCAAGTGCTGTATAAGGTCTTGGATGACCTACATGAAGTCCCTGTCC
>CAZVOY010000204.1:0-1346 GCA_964628865.1 uncultured Lachnobacterium sp.
CAATTGAACCTAAGATTGTATCAGGAACAAGAACAATCGCAATCGTTCTTTGGGTAATCTTTGCAGTATCATTAGTTCTTTGGATTGTAAAGAGAAGCAAATTCATGAAAACGGAAGAAGCTATTGCTTACAAGGAATTCAAAAAATCTTTAAAAAATAAATAAGATTTAGAAAAAGATGTCGTACTGTGTACGGCATCTTTTTTATGAAAAATTCATACTCTTTTGGAGAGACTCTGCTATAATGTAATTAGATTTTTAAGTTTTATTGGAGGATAGGCTATGCGAAATCATGAGGCTACAGAAAATCAGAAGTTATTAAAGAATGGTCAGATAGCAGAGCCGGGATGGGCGAGAAAGATGGTGCAGGAATATTGTCGTGCAGATATTAAAGCACCTAAATTTCGAATTAAAGAATGGGATTATTATCTTGTTATGAGTAAGGATTTCGCAGTGGCACTTACTGTAAATGATATGGGATACCTAGGAATGCTTTCCGCATCATTTATTGATTTCAATAAAAAATGGGAGCATACAGAAACGGAATTAACTTTGATGCCTATGGGCAAATTTAATATGCCAGCTCATACAGGCGATAGTGTGGTTTCCGTGAAGGCTGAGAAATCTTCCTTTGAATTCGTAACGAGTGGTGGTGTGCGTCATTTGATGTGTGAATTCAAAGGCTTTGATGGAGAAAAAGAGTTCCGTTGTGACATTGCATTAAATGAACCAGAACAGGACAGCTTAGTGATTGCCACACCATTTGATAAAAAGAATCATTTTTACTACAACCATAAAATCAATTGCATGCCAGCAATTGGTTGGGCAGAATACGATGGAAAACGTTATGAGTTTAAACCGGAAACAGATTTCGGCCTTTTGGACTGGGGACGAGGCGTTTGGACCTATGATAATTGGTGGTATTGGGGTTCTGGTAGTGGTTATGTGGATGGTGTTCCGGTAGGGTTTAATATTGGATATGGATTTGGAGATACAAAAGCCGCTAGTGAAAATATTATTTTCTATAACGGAGTAGGACACAAGATTGACGATGTGACATTTGTAATTCCAGAAGATGATTATTTGAAACCTTGGAAATTTACATCTAGTGATGGACGTTTTGAAATGGATTTCGTACCAATCATAGACAGAGCCAGTCTTACGGATGTGAAACTTATTGTAAGCGATCAACATCAGGTCTTTGGTAAGATGACGGGTACTATGATTTTAGATGATGGAACAAAAGTGAAATTAAAAGATTTCCTTTGTTTCGCAGAAAAAGTACATAATAAATATTAACGATTTAGATGAGATAAAGAGAAAAGTAAAAACGACTTCGTCGACCAC
>CAZVOY010000205.1:0-1326 GCA_964628865.1 uncultured Lachnobacterium sp.
TTTTAAGAATTTTAACCAAGTATAGTTTTGCGACTGTACTTGGTTTTTTTATTACAAAAAATTATTTGAACACATTATTTGAACACACAGGAGGATTAAAAAATGGAATGGAATTTGATGTTTTTCGTAAACAGTGCAATGTTAGGTGTTGGATTGGCAATGGATGCTTTTTCTGTATCACTTGCAAACGGTTTGAATGAACCACAGATGAAAAAAGGTAGAATGTGTAAAATTGCAGGTGTATTTGCAGGTTTCCAGGCACTTATGCCATTCATTGGATGGGTATGTGTACACACCGTGCTACAGTATTTTCAGGTTTTTGAAAGCTTTATCCCATGGATTGCACTTATCTTACTTTGCTTTATCGGTGGCAATATGTTAAAAGAAGGTATCCAGAACAAGGAAGAGGAAGTAGAAAAAGCAGAAGTAGGTTTTAAGGCTCTTATGGTTCAGGGGATTGCAACTTCTATTGATGCTTTATCCGTTGGATTTACAATTGCTGAATATGGTCTTCTCATGGCTATCGTAGCGGCAGTAATCATTGGTGTACTGACATTCTTTATCTGTTTTGTTGGAATTGCTCTTGGTAAAAAGTTCGGTACTTTGTTTGCAAATAAGGCTACCATTTTTGGTGGTATTATTCTGATTGTAATTGGTTTGGAAATCTTTATTACAGGTGTATTTTAAGGCGTGGTTTGTGATATGAAAACTATTAAGATGAACATGAAAGAAATTATTTTTTGCATAGCAGAATTAGTTTTGGGTATTTTGCTTTTGATTAATCCAGTAAGTTTTACATCAGGTATTATTGTTTTACTGGGTGTAGGAATATTGGCAACAGGTATTTTATTTGGATATAAATATTTTCGAATGAATGCAGAACAGGCGAAAAAAGGAAATTTGCTTACATGGTGTATTTTGCTAATTTTGATAGGCTGTTTTTGTATCTTACGTACGGATTGGTTTATAGCAACATTCCCAGTTTTAACTGTTATATATGGAATCATTATGCTAGTGGCAGGTGTTTCCAAAATTCAGACCATGGTAGATATGTTGCGATTACATAATAATAAGTGGTTTTGGGCTGGAATAAATGCTTTGGTTTCTATTGTTTGTGCGGTTGTCATTTTATGGTCTCCATTTACATCAACTGTATTTCTTTGGATATTTGCAGGTGTTTCGTTGATTGTAGAAGCCGTATTGGATATTGTAACCATCTTTTTAGCATACATTGGGAAAAAAGTTTCAGAAGATATAAAAGAAGATGTGAAAGAAACTGAAACAATTGAAATTTTAGAAGATGTTAAAAATACAGAGACAGAAAAT
>CAZVOY010000206.1:0-484 GCA_964628865.1 uncultured Lachnobacterium sp.
GTTTGAAAAATAAAAACTATGATGCCTTGAGAAAAATGGGGAACGTGCTACTCATACTCATTTCAGGTTTGGTGTTATTGATGATGTTGTTTGCTCCAGAACTTATTATGCTGTTTGCAGGTGATAAATATGCAGGTGCAATTTACGTAATACCACCAATTGCATTAAGTGTATTATTTATGATGATGTACGGTTTGTTTGCAACCATAAAATTTTATTATGGAAAAAATATATTTGTAATGCTTGCATCTGTCGGTTCTGCGATACTTAACCTGATACTAAACTGGATATTCATTCCTATCTTTGGATATTATGCAGCTGGGTATACGACGGTATTTTGTTATGCTATGTATGCATTGTGCCATTATTTCTTCTATCGATATATTTGCAAGACAGAGGTGGATGGTGTACGTATATTTAATGAAAAATGGGTGCTTGCGATTGGAGTAGGAATGCTGTTAATTACCATTGCGATAAATATGGT
>CAZVOY010000206.1:494-1318 GCA_964628865.1 uncultured Lachnobacterium sp.
TTACAAATATACCCTGATTCGTTTTGGTATTGCAGTAGCTATAGTTGCAGTATTTATTTGGAAAAAAGATTTGATTATAGATAGGTTTAAACAGATGAAAGCAGAAAAATAATGACTGCAGGAGGTAAATATGGTTTATGGAGTTGTATTAGCAGGTGGCGTTGGAAATCGATATGGAAATGCAGAAAAGCCAAAACAGTATTTGGTTTTAGGCGATAAGCCTATTATTATACATACGATTGAGAAGTTTTATGTAAATGAAAAGTTCGAAAAAGTATTAGTGCTTTGTCCAGAACAATGGGTGGCATATACCAAAAATCTGATTCACAAGTATCTAGGTGATAATGATAGAGTTATAGTAATTGAAGGTGGCTCTACTCGTAACGAAACGATTATGAATGCTGTTCGATATATTGACCAAATAGATGGAGTAGATGAAAAAACAATCATTGTTACGCATGATGCTGTGCGACCATTTGTGACGCATCGTATCTTAGAAGAAAATATTGAAATGGCAAAGAAATATGGTGCATGTGATACGGTTGTGCCAGCTACAGATACCATTGTTCGCAGTGATGATAATGCGACGATTACAGAAATTCCAGATCGAAGTAAACTTTATCAGGGACAGACGCCTCAGTCATTTAATGCAGCAAAGCTTCGCGAATTGTATGAATCTTTGTCAGCAGAAGAAAAAGATATTCTTACAGATGCAGCCAAGATTTTTGCTATTCGAGGCGAGAAGGTATATCTCGTAAATGGTGAGGTTTACAATATCAAAATTACTTATCCATATGATTTAAAGGTTGCAGAAACCTTATTAA
>CAZVOY010000207.1:0-1281 GCA_964628865.1 uncultured Lachnobacterium sp.
TGAGTGGTTCTCCACCGAAGAAGTCAACCTCCAAGTTGCGACGATGTCCTGAATTTGCAATCAGAAAATCCAATGCTTGTTTTCCTGTTTCGTAATCCATAAGTGCACGACGTCCATGATATTCGCCCTCTTCTGCAAAACAATACTTGCAGGCAAGATTACAATCATGAGCAATGTGTAAACAAAGTGCCTTTACCACGGTAGGACGTTTCTTGAAGTCTATAATGTAGTTTTCATAGGTATCCTTTGTAAAAAGGACTTCTTCGTCTTTTAAAGTCTGCACTTCCTCAATTACTTCTTTTATTTCCACTGCTGAATACTTATCCTGCAGCTTATTTACGATTTCCTCTGAAGTGTTTGATTCAAAAAGCTCTATAACATCATAAGAAATATCATCTACTACGTGAATCGCACCACTATTTACATCTAACACAATGTTGTATCCATTGTTTTTATACTGATGTACCACTATTAATTCCTCCTATAAACAAACAAGCGACCGAACGCATGGCGAACGGTCGTTGATGTTTTCATATCAATATTTTACAATCTCTTACTTGTTGTTTTCACAAGTCTGGTTACCTACTGTACAAGAAGTCTTGCAAGCAGACTGACAAGATGTCTGGCATTCACCACATCCACCTTTTTTGATTGTGTTCTGTAATTTCTTTGTATTTAATGTCTTTACGTGTTTCATAAGGCTATCTCCTTTTCTCTTATTGGTAAGCGAACCTTACCTATCTTTAGGAATTATACCACAGGAAACGCGGTATGAAAAGCCTTTTTTACAATATTCTACCCAGACAGACACTTCCTGTAAGAAGCATCCAAATCACAAGGAAACGACTGGATACCTCAAAAGAATCTCCTACTATGGTTATGGAAAGCACTACGAGAATTAGCATAAATACAATGCCCAGCAAAATCCCTTCTAACAATTTCCTGCTCATATTATTTTCACTGGACATTCGGCGCATAACATGCCCACCAGCAAATCCCGATAAAATATATGTAAATGTAATTCCTATCAATGCCTTATCTGCCTGCCATTTGTGAACATAGGAAAGAACGCTAACCACTACTAAACAAATCATCGATGTAATCCCCATTACAATTATACAGGTAATCATTTTCTTTATCATCGCCATAATATGCCTCCATATACCTTAGCCTATGAAAAAAAATCGATATTAAGAACTTCTTCATGCTCTTCTTGAAACAATTTGAATCACTCTTTAGCGCACTAGTACCAAGATAATATTTTTCACTTAAATAATTTCA
>CAZVOY010000208.1:0-1252 GCA_964628865.1 uncultured Lachnobacterium sp.
ATAGGAGGACAGTCAAATGGCAAAAGTTAATATTAAAATTGAAGGTGTCTCCTATCAGGTAGAAGAAGGATTAACCATCCTTGAAGCTGCAAAAGCTTGTGGATATGAAATTCCATCACTTTGTGCATTTAATCATGGCGAGTGCTCAAATGGTTCTTGTCGTGTATGTTTAGTAGAAGTAGTAGGAGCTAGAGGTCTTGTAGCATCTTGTGTATACCCAGTAAATGAAGGTATGGAAATCAAGATTTCTACACCTCATGCATCAGAAGCACGTCGTGCATCTGTAGAACTTTTACTTTCAAATCATAATCAGAACTGTCAGCAGTGTGACAAAAATGGACAGTGTGAACTTTTACACGTTGCATCCGTTACAGGGGCACGCGAAGACAGATATCAGGGTATTAAAACACCTGTAACTATTGATGAAATCACACCATCTATTATTCGTGATACATCAAAATGTATTTTATGCGGACGTTGTGTTGCAAGATGTCAGAATGCACACGGAATGGGTATCCTTGGCTTTGAAAACCGTGGCTTCAGTACAATTGTTGCACCAGCAGAAAACCGTTCTTTTGCAGATTCACCATGTATCCTTTGTGGTCAGTGTGTAAGCGTATGTCCAACAGGTGCTTTAATGGAAAAATCTGAAATCGCTAAAGTGGATGCTGCTATGAAATCTGGCAAACATGTTGTAGTTCAGACAGCTCCTGCAGTTCGTGCTGCACTCGGTGAAGAATTTGGTTTACCAATAGGTACACCAGTAACTGGTAAAATGGTAGCGGCATTAAAACGTCTTGGCTTTGATAAAGTATATGATACAAACTTCGCTGCTGACCTTACAATTATGGAAGAAGGAACAGAACTTCTTTCAAGAATTAAAAACGGTGGTGCATTACCAATGATTACATCTTGTTCACCAGGATGGGTTAATTATGCAGAATACAACTATGGAGATTTGTTAGATCATTTATCAACATGTAAATCACCACATCAGATGCAGGGTGCTATCATTAAATCTTACTATGCAGAAAAGAATGGCATCAAACCAGAAGATATTTTCGTAGTATCTATTATGCCATGTACAGCGAAAAAGGGCGAAAAAGAACGTGAACAGATGCAAGTTGATGGTATCAAAGATGTAGATGCTGTTTTAACAACACGTGAACTTGCTCGTATGATTAAGAGAGCAGGTATCCTTTTCAATCGTCTTCCAGATGAAGAATTTGACCAGGATTTAATGGGTGAATAC
>CAZVOY010000209.1:0-1206 GCA_964628865.1 uncultured Lachnobacterium sp.
CTCTTTTCTGAGTATGTCCTTTACGTGGCACGTTACTTCCCTCCTTAATCATGATAATTTGTTTCGATTAATTCAACGGTACTCACATGTGTCTTTCTAATGTGTTTCGTGCGGAATTTACTTTCGTATATATTCCAAATCAGTGAAATATATAATCCCAACACTAACCTATTTAGTTCTGTTTGTGATACTATTGTTTGCTAATAAATTCCGTACGAATTATTTCTTAGCGTCTTTAGGTCTCTTAGCGCCGTATTTTGAACGAGCCTGTCTTCTGTTAGCAACACCTGCAGTATCTAATGTACCACGGATGATGTGATAACGTGTACCTGGTAAGTCTTTTACTCTACCACCACGAATCAATACAACGCTATGCTCCTGAAGGTTGTGACCTTCACCTGGAATGTAAGATGTTACTTCGATTCCGTTAGAAAGACGAACTCTGGCGATCTTTCTAAGAGCTGAGTTAGGTTTCTTAGGAGTAGCTGTTTTAACAGCTGTACAAACACCACGTTTCTGTGGAGAAGAGTTGTTAACTGGTTTCTTGTGAAGTGAGTTAAAACTTCTCTGAAGAGCTGGTGCTGTAGACTTCTTTACAGATGTCTGACGTCCTTTTCTTACTAACTGGTTAAATGTTGGCATTACTTTTCACCTCCTGTATTATTCTTTATGATTGCACATATGCAATCTGTGCGCACGAGCGGTGTTGCATAGCAACAAATTTTATCTCCGCGAGTTGCGCATCATAAAATTGCGCACTTGTATGCACGCTAAACCATTATATAAGTAGAAAATGCCCTTGTCAAGCATAAATTCAAGGTTTTTTCGGTCTTGACAGTTGTTAATTTTTCCACACTCGACATCTAGTTTTCATAAAAAAAGAAGCTACTAAATGTAGTTTCTACATCTAATAGCTTCTTCATACTTTTAAATTTTACTCTTCATCAACAGTTGCGATTACGCCTTCTTCTGCGTATTCTTCCTCGCCTTCTTCGAAGATCTCTTCTTCTACTGGGATTTCGCTGTCGATTTCAATGTTGCGGTATCTCTTCATACCTGTACCTGCTGGAATAAGCTTACCAATGATTACATTTTCTTTCATACCAATCAATGGGTCAACCTTTCCTTTGATTGCAGCTTCTGTAAGAACCTTTGTTGTTTCCTGGAAGGAAGCTGCTGATAAGAAGGAGTTGGTTGCAAGAGATG
>CAZVOY010000210.1:0-1172 GCA_964628865.1 uncultured Lachnobacterium sp.
TTTTTCAGATTCAAGGTTTGTATAACCAAGCATCTTATCAATCTTTGGACCTTCTACTACATATACACCCTCTTCATCTACTTCGATGGTGTATGGTTCATCAATCATTTCTAATACACTTGGATCAAATTCAGATTCAAATACCGTAATTTCTTTTGGACAGGTAGCAAGTAAATCTTTTACATGATATAAAAGTTCTTTTAAGCCCTTACCACTTACTGCGGAAATAGGGAATACCTTGATTCCTTCTTTTTCTTCGAACTCTGCTCTTAAAGCAGTGATGATTTCATTTTCATCCCCATAAATCGCATCAATTTTGTTTGCTGCAATTACCTGTGGTTTCTTCAAAAGGTCAGGATTATAGGCTTCTAGTTCCTTGTTGATTGCCTTGATATCTGCAATTGGATCACGTCCTTCTACACCAGCAGCATCTACAATATGAATCATCACCTTTGTACGCTCAATATGACGAAGGAATTCATGTCCTAAACCAATACCTTCGGAAGCACCTTCAATAAGTCCTGGAATGTCAGCAATAACAAAACCGAATCCTTCCTCCATATCTACTACACCAAGATTTGGTTGTAATGTCGTGAAGTGATAGTTTGCAATCTTTGGCTGAGCATTGGTTACACGTGATAGGAATGTGGATTTACCTACATTCGGAAAACCAACAAGTCCTACATCAGCAATCACTTTCAATTCCAATTTCACTTCGATTTCTACAGCTTCCTGACCTGGTTTCGCATACTTAGGCGCTTGCATAGTAGGAGTAGCAAAATGCTGGTTTCCTAAACCACCTCTACCACCTTTTAATACAACTACTCGTTTATTGTCACCAGACATATCTGCAATAACCTTGTCTGTCTCTGCATCTTTGATAACAGTTCCATGTGGTACTTTTAAAATTAAATCTGCACCATTTTTTCCATGGCAATTTTTTTTGCCACCTTCCTGACCAGATTCTGCAGCAAATTTTCTTCTATGACGATAGTCAGTTAATGTATTCAACCCTTCGTCTACTTCAAAAATTACATCGCCGCCTTTTCCGCCGTCACCGCCATCTGGACCACCGTCTGGTACATATTTTTCACGACGAAAGGATACATGTCCATCGCCGCCTTTTCCTGATTTTATAATAATTCTTGCACGATCTGCAAAAGCCATAATTT
>CAZVOY010000211.1:0-1171 GCA_964628865.1 uncultured Lachnobacterium sp.
TTTTTCTTCTTCATGGATACGACTATCGTCGGTTCTATAATATTTTACCATGTGGCCTTACCTCCTTTGTTACTGTCAACTTCGTTTCCAGTAATAGTTAATTTCTGCATGAGAGTTTGCTTCGCAAAGCAGAAATCAACACCTGAATCATATTCTTACGCATCCCAACAGCAAGTGTTGGTCTGCTGAGCCAAGAGTCGAATTATTCTGCTCTTGTGTATTTCTCCGCCTGAGCACGAATCAGTTCTGCGTCATCAAAGTAGTTGATGCGCATTGCTCGTTTTACTTCGTCCATAGTCTGCGCTGCTACTGCACGCGCATTTTCACTACCCTGTTTTAGGATATCGTAAACCATAGGAATATCTTTTTCAAATTCTGCACGTTTAGCACGAATAGGTGCAAGCTCTTCCTGCAGCACGTTGTTTAAGAATTTCTTGATTTTCACATCACCAAGTCCACCGCGTGTATAGTGGTCTTTTAATTCCTGAAGGTTTGCATATTCAGGAAGATATTCTGCAAAATGTCCTTCGTTGCTAAATGCATCCAAATATGTGAATACACAGTTCCCTTCTACATGACCAGGGTCTGTAATCTGGATATGTGTTGGGTCTGTATACATACTCATAACCTTTGTACGTACATCTGCTTCTGTATCAGAAAGATAGATGCAGTTACCAAGAGATTTACTCATTTTTGCTTTTCCGTCAATACCTGGCAAACGACAGCAAGCTGCGTTCTCTGGAAGAAGTACGTCTGGCTCCACCAATACTTCATCATAGATGGAATTAAACTTACGCACAATTTCTCTCGTCTGTTCAATCATTGGAAGCTGGTCTTCCCCTACAGGTACACAGGTAGCCTTGAAGGCTGTGATATCTGCCGCCTGACTGATTGGATAGGTAAAGAAACCTACTGGAATACTGGTTTCGAAATTACGCATTTTAATTTCCGTTTTTACAGTAGGGTTTCTCTGAAGACGAGACACTGTAACTAAGTTGGAATAGAAAAACGTCAACTCTGTCAATTCTGGAATCTGCGACTGAATAAACAAAGTAGATTTTGCCGGATCAAGTCCAACAGACAAGTAATCCAACGCTACTTCTATAATATTCTGACGTACTTTTTCTGGATTTTCAAAGTTATCTGTAAGAGCCTGCGCATCTGCAATCAT
>CAZVOY010000212.1:0-1168 GCA_964628865.1 uncultured Lachnobacterium sp.
TATACCCCGCATACTCAAAACTTAATTTTAATCACACCCATAAATTCAAGTTTGTCTACTTGTTTTTCTCATTCATCAATGAAATCCCTGCACAAAAAACGCCAATTCCTAACATTATAAATCCGCTCTTTACAGGTAGTTCATCCATAATCGATAAAACAACTACCGCAACGCCCATTGCCATTGGTACAGCTTTCAAAATAGTATCAATAATTTCTTTAGGTGACTGTTTTGGCTCTTCTGCTTCTTTCTTCACCTGCATAAGTTCATCTACCGTTACACCTAAAATCTCGGCTAAATCTGGCAATGAATTAATATCAGGACAAGACAAATCTCTTTCCCATTTTGAAACAGCTTTGTCTGTAACCCCCATCTTTTCTGCAAGTTCCAACTGTGTCATGCCTTTTTCTTTTCTAAGCTCTGCAATCATCATACCTAATGTTTTCTTCATATTTCATTACTCCTTTGAAATTAATTTTGATAATTGCATTATAATTTTGCCACGCTCCTACACTCAACCAACCTCTAGTTTAGTTCGGTAAACCATTAGTTTAGAGTAAAATCTTTTATCTAATATAATGCACATTTCTTTCTTCGTACTGATCTCTAGCTTCTGGTTCTTCTGCTGGATGACCGATGAAAATAATATTGAGCGGAATCTCTTTTCCTGAAAGTTCTAGAACTTTTCTAGTTTTTTCCACAGCACGTTTCTGCGGATGAATACCGCACCATACTGCACCTAAACCTAAATCTGTGGCTCTAAGTAAGATATTCTCTGTTGCTGCACTACAATCTTGAATCCAATAGTCTGCCATCTGCATTGGTAATGCTCTAGATAAATTTCCACAAACTACAATTACCAGTTTTGCAGAATATTTAGAAAACTTAGAGGCCGATTTTAATTCTTCTATCTTTTCTTCATTTGTAACCACATAAAATTCCCAAGGCTTCTTGTTGCAGGCACTTGGACCACTCATAGCAGCATGTAACAGTTCTTCTATCATTTCTTCCGAAACTGGTTCGTCAGTAAAGTTTCTAACACTTCTTCTTTTTAATAAAAGTTCTTTTAATTCCATCTTTTTCTCCCACTCTTTTATTCAATTCCACTCTCAAGTAATTTCACTGTCTTTTCCTCTGCATCCAATTCCACCATACATCCAATAGGCAT
>CAZVOY010000213.1:0-1132 GCA_964628865.1 uncultured Lachnobacterium sp.
TGTACATTATAATAAATTTTTTGTAATTCTTTAGCGTCCATCAGCTTTGGCACAGGATAAAGAGGATTTGCTTCCTTATCCGCATGTTCTGCCATAGCAGGAATGTCTGAGCTTTCGATATTAGAAAAAGTACTTGGAATATTCATGCGCTGATTCATATCACGAAGTGTTTGAATAAATTTCTTTGCGCTATCTGCTACGACATCTGTTTCCTTAGAAATGCCTGCAGCCATTGCCAGTTGATGTAATTTTACATGGACACTTTCCCCGTATTCCTCTAACACGATTGGCATAAGTACTGCATTTGCCAAACCATGAGGGATGTTATACTGTCCGCCCAGCGTATGAGCAACAGCGTGAATGTAACCCACATAAGATTTCGAAAAGGCAATACCCGCGATATAGGATGCGTGAAGCATGTTTTTTCTTGCTTCCGCGTTTGCGCCGTCCTGATAAGCCGTTTCTAAATTTTCAAAAATGAGTCGCACGGCTTCCAAAGCATAAGCGCGCGTTTCTTTTGTTGTAGAGCCACCAATATAAGCTTCTACCGCGTGTGTAAGTGCATCCATTCCAGTAGTAGCGGTAAGAGATGGAGGCAATGTCAACGTAACAGCAGGATCCAATACTGCATAAGCAGGAATCAAAGGAAAACTGTTCATGGTGTATTTGTGTTTGATTTCGCTATTGGTAATAACGGAGGTGATGGTAACTTCGCTTCCTGTTCCAGCAGTTGTAGGAATAGCAATAAGAGTAGGAATTTTCTTAAGCACTTTTAAAAGCCCTTTCATCTGATTTACAGACTTGTTTGGATAAGCAATTCTAGCTCCTACAGCTTTTGCACAGTCCATAGAGGAGCCTCCGCCAAAAGCAATCAAAGCCTCACATTTTTCTTTTATATAGATTTCACGAGCCGCTTCTACGTTAATTACGGTTGGATTTGGGCAGGTATCGTCATACACCGCGCAGCGAATGCCACTTTCTTCTAAGAGTTTCTCTAAATGAGAAGTAGCTCCAAATTCGCGAAGTTGTTTATCGGTGATTAACAAAACGGAAGCGATATGTAAACGCTCTAACAATGGTTTGATTTCAGCAATCTGGTTGAGAATTTCGGGTTCTCGGTAAGGCATAAAAG
>CAZVOY010000214.1:0-1131 GCA_964628865.1 uncultured Lachnobacterium sp.
GGATAACTGCTACACCACCTGCCATCTTAGCAAGTCTTTCCTGAAGTTTTTCTTTATCAAACTCAGATGTAGTTTCTGCAATCTGTCCCTGAATTGAGTGAACACGAGCCTGAATTGCAGCTTTATCACCATATCCATCTACGATGACTGTATTTTCTTTACCAATCTTGATAGATTTTGCACGACCAAGCTGATCCATAGTAACATCTTTTAATTCAAGACCAAGGTCTGAGCTAATTACCTGACCACCTGTAAGAATCGCAATGTCTTCAAGCATAGCTTTTCTTCTATCGCCATATCCTGGTGCTTTTACTGCTACTACATTAAATGTACCACGAAGTTTGTTTACGATAAGAGTTGTAAGAGCTTCGCCTTCGATATCTTCTGCAATGATAAGAAGTCTAGCACCTGACTGAACTACCTGTTCTAATAAAGGAAGGATATCCTGAATATTTGAAATCTTCTTATCTGTAATAAGGATATGTGGTTCATCAAGAACTGCTTCCATCTTATCCATATCTGTACACATATATGCGGATAAATAACCACGGTCGAACTGCATACCTTCTACAAGGTCAAGTTCTGTTTCCATAGTTTTGGATTCTTCGATTGTGATTACTCCATCGTTAGTCACTTTTTCCATAGCGTCAGCTACTAATGCACCGATTTCTTCATCACCAGCTGAAATTGCTGCTACTCTGGAAATCTGTTCTTTGCCGTTTACTGGCTGGCTCATTTCTTTTAATGCAGCTACTGCTACGTCTGTTGCTTTTTTCATACCACGACGTAAAACGATTGGATTTGCACCAGCTTCAAGGTTTTTGAAGCCTTCGTTTACCATAGCCTGTGTAAGTACGGTTGCTGTTGTTGTACCATCACCAGCTACATCATTTGTCTTTGTAGCTACTTCTTTTACAAGCTGAGCACCCATGTTTTCGAATGCATCTTCTAATTCTACTTCTTTGGCGATAGTTACACCATCGTTTGTGATAAGTGGAGCACCAAAAGATTTGTCTAATACTACGTTTCTTCCTTTTGGTCCCAATGTAACACGTACTGTGTTTGCTAATTTGTCTACGCCAGCACCAAGTGCTGCTCTGGCTTCTGAGCCATATTTAATTTCTTTTGCCA
>CAZVOY010000215.1:0-1103 GCA_964628865.1 uncultured Lachnobacterium sp.
GCATGGAAATCAGCGCATTTTTATGCGGTTGTTCTATAGATGTGGGAACCTGTTTGAAGTAATGAAAAGTATGTTTTAATAAAAGGAGGGATTATGATACAAAAGAAAATGTTAGCTGTATTAATCAGCTGTATGATGTTCGTTTTGTGCGGATGTGGAGTTATACAGTTTTTTCAGAATAATAATCCCAAAGATGATATGGTATCTGAAATCGAAAAAGATACACAACATGATATATCTACGGAAGCCTTATCTGATACAGAAATAGAGATGAAGACAGATGCAGGCACAGAAGTAGAAGAAACTACGGAAGTGGCGAAAGAAACTACGGAAGTGGCGGAAGAAACCGGGAATGAGAAAGCTACGGATGTGACTGCTCAGGCAGAGACAAATTCACAGCCTGGTTCTAATGTTGAAACACAGACGAATGTAGGAAATAACACACAGGAGAAAGACACGCAAAATATAGAAACGTCAAACGAGGAAACACCAAAAGAAGAAACGCCAACGGTAGCGCCTTTTGAGCCAGAAAAGACAGAACCTGCAAGAGGTGAGTATTTGGTGAAGGGACAGGACCTTTCCACTGCGAGTCTGTCCGTTGGGGATGGCATGTATGACATCACGGTTACTACGGTGGATGGAGAAACACTTACGATCTCGGAATTGCTCAAAGAAAAAGACGTGGTTATATTGAATTTCTGGTACATCAGCTGTTATTGGTGTGATTATGAATTTCCGTTTATGTCACAAGCCTACAACTCCTATAAAGGAGATGTGGAAATTATCGCGCTAAATTGGTACGATAACCAGGCGAGTATAGTGGAGTATAAGAACAGCAAACAGTTGCCATTTAAAGTAGCACAATGTGCTTGGTCTTGGGCAAATGCATTTGGTGTCAGTGGATATCCCACATCGATTATTATAGACAGATATGGTGTGATTTGTGAGATAAAACCTGGAGCAATTACGAGCGTGGAAGGGTTCAATAGTGTCTTCGAAAGATATATAGGTGATGATTATCAGCCTGCATATTAAATGGATTTAAATTTAAAGGAGTAATTTATGTATTTTGATTGGACATATGGTTTGGTATTAATTGGTGC
>CAZVOY010000216.1:0-1085 GCA_964628865.1 uncultured Lachnobacterium sp.
GTAACGTAGTAGAGCTATTATAAATAGAATTGTTTCTAAAAATAAAATCCAGGATTTCCATAATTGCAAAGTGCATAGGATAAATCAGCATGCTCATGTTTTGCAAATATTTAGCTAATGGATTTAGAATTTCTTTTGATTTTAACTGAAGCAATACTCGAACGATGTAGTATGTTGTAGGAATCAATGCAAGCATTGCGCCACCGTAACTACCAGTAAGTTCATATTTTCGTATGATATGACATTCGATAAAGAGAAGGGTAAAGGATACAATTGCTAATATAGTATCTTTTTTAATGCTTCTTACTTTGTTTTTGGTATATGCAATATAAAAGCCGATTGCACAGAAGAAAAAGGCAAAGGTTAAACCATTTGCGAGCCAACCAAATATCGCAACCAAAAATTCATTTACGACTTCCATCCAAGCAATATCTTTGATAAGTGCATGGTATTCTATTTCCAAAGCTGCAAATAAGAAAAACGGAAATGATACACATAAACAAAGGACAGGAGACGTTTTTCTACCTAAGTAGTATACCAAGGCAAAGGCAAGGATAGTAGCAGGCAAAAACCATAGAGAACCATACGGTCCTTTTAGACATACTGCTTGGAATAATTGCCATATAAAATGGGAAACACTGGTTGAATTTTCATATAATCGTAAAATAACAACTGGTGAATGAAGTAACAACCATACGAGATAGTATTTCGCCAAATGTTTTTCTGTTTTAATAAAAATCTTTTTATCCCAATTGTTGTTTAGTAATTTATCAAACAAATAATAAGCCGATAGTATGAAAAAACTTGGTACGGCGATACGTGCAATGCAATTGTTTATATAGTAAGCTTCTACATGTATCGCTACAACTAAAAGGGAAAGAATGAATTTATAAATTCCAACATAGGGATTGTACGTGTTCATATATTCTCCTTATATATTATTCTTGTGTTATTTCAAGAGATAGAAATGCATCTTCTAATTTTTTTATAATAGGTATCTTACATATTATCGTGATAAGTTTATCCCACAAAGGTTCAATTAAAATAGAATAAATGTTTTGAAGGATAACAGCGACAACAAAACA
>CAZVOY010000217.1:0-1083 GCA_964628865.1 uncultured Lachnobacterium sp.
TTGGATCTAATTTGAAGTTTTCTTTTCTTAATTTCAGTATTGTTTTATCACCAGATAGGAATTTCAGAATCCAAATAGCTCCAACTGCCTGACTAAGTACGGTTGCAAGAGCGGCACCCTTTACCCCCATGTTAAATACAAAGATAAAGATTGGGTCAAGGATGATGTTGATGACTGCACCGATAATAGTCGTCAGCATAGCAATTTTAGCAAAGCCCTGAGTGGTGACAAATGGATTCATACCAGTTACAATCAGTACGAAAACAGTTCCCAGTATGTATATGCGTGCGTAATCCACTGCATATGGTAATGTGACTTCGCTGGCACCAAACATGGTGAGGAGATTTGGTGCAAAGATATAAAATACCACGGTAAGTATGATCGCAAAAGTGATTAAGAGCAAAAGAGAGTTGGTCATAATCTTTTCTGCATGGTCTTTGTCATTTTTGCCTAATGAAATAGAAGCCAGTGGAGCACCGCCTGCACCTGCCAGCATGGAAAAGGCCGTAATTAACATTAAAATCGGTGAGAAAAGTCCCACGCCAGTGAGTGCGGAAGCACCTACTTCTGGAATATGTCCGATGTATATACGGTCAACGATGTTGTAGAGCAGGTTCACTACCTGAGCCACAACTGCCGGTATCGCTAATTTAAAAAAGAGTTTTGGAATACTGCCAGTACCCATTTCATTTGTCTTTTTATTTTCTTGCATGTCGGTTCCTTTCTTATGAGCATAGTTTTCTATTTAATATTACAGTAGACCCTATTATAATAATAGAGTCAAGAGAAAAATAATAGAATCAATTGCAAAGAGTATAATTTTTACATTAGAAAAAGTTTAACAGTTACGTAAGGAAAATGCTTAAAAAGTGAAACATTTGGGTGAGGCAGAATGTTAAATGAGATTTGAGACAGAATTGACAATCACAAACTTATTCGCTAAAATTAGATAGTTGTAAATTTTGACAGGGTGTAAATTTACACCCTGTCTTTTATATAAGTAGAGGAGATAGTATGGCAAAAAAAGTAACATACGATGAAAGTAGTATTTCCATATTAGAGGGATTAGAAGCGGTTCGTAAA
>CAZVOY010000218.1:0-1063 GCA_964628865.1 uncultured Lachnobacterium sp.
ACTGTGCAGATGATCCACGCGAAATCGCTGCAGTTATTGGCGAAAGAACACGTAGTGAAGTAATCAAAGTTATCGGAAAGAAAATGATTTTCTTCCGTCAGGCAAAGAAAAACACAAAATATAATCTTCCAGACTAATTTGAGGTAAAAGCTTATGAAAATTGGGATTTTGGGTGGTTCTTTTGACCCAATACACAATGGACATTTGAATATGGCCCTAAAATCCTACGAACAGTATGATTTGGACGAGGTATGGCTGATTCCAAATGGAAATGCACCTCACAAGGACAGCGACAAGATGGCAGATGCATCACATCGCCTTGCTATGTGTCAGCTTGTAGCTGCAGAATATCCGTTTTTAAAGACTTGTGATATCGAGATTGTTTCAGAAGAGTATAGTTATACTTATATTACGGTTACAAAGCTAAAAGAACAGTATCCAGAATATGAATTTTACTTTATTATGGGTGCGGATTCTTTGGATTATTTTGAAAAATGGAGAAAACCAGAAATTATTGCATCTGTGTGTAAGATTTTAGTCATCAATCGTGATGAATTTTCAGAAGAAGATATGAAAGAAAAAATTCATAAAATTAATGAAGTTTTTCTAGCAGATATTTCGATTGTACATTGTCAAAAATTAGATGTTTCTTCCACAGAACTTCGACATAGACTGAACAAGGATGCTGTTTTACCTGCTGTTTATAATTATATCTGTGAACATGATTTATATGGAAATTAAAGCATTTGGGGTAACGAAGAAATGTACGAAACAATTCAAAAAAAACTTAAAAGTGCTTTGGATGAGGCGAGGTACGAACACACATTAGGAGTGATGTATACGGCAGGATGTATGGCTATGGCTCATGGATATGACATCAAAAAGGCTATGCTGGCTGGGCTATTACATGATTGTGCAAAGTGTATGTCCCACGAAGAAAGACTTGCTCTTTGTGAAGCGTATCAAGTAGAAGTTACTTCTTCTGAATTAGAAAATAAAGCACTTTTGCATGCAAAAGCAGGTGCAATTCTTGCAAAAATAGAGTATGATATAACAGATGAAG
>CAZVOY010000219.1:0-1043 GCA_964628865.1 uncultured Lachnobacterium sp.
AAAGTCCTTTAAGTCAAGAAAAATCAATACTTTTTTATAATTTAATTTTTTAACAACTATATATAATAAGGAAGAAACTCAAATTTACTAGATATAGTATTAATTATTCTATTCATTAGAATAAAATAATTTTTCATACCATTCATTAACATAAGTTATCGACTTTTTGTTGATAACTTGTGGAAATACTGTACACAATTCATGGATAAAATGTGTAAAAATACCTCTAGGCTAGAAAAATGAAGGTTCATAACTTTTATTGCGTTTAAACGCGCTTTAAACATTGATAAAAAGCAAAAAATAGTGTACTATTATATTTGTAGAATTATGGATAACTATCCGCAATTTTAAAAAAGATATGGAGAACTACATGGAAAACATTACGAAAAAGTGGGATGAAATATTAAATACAGTAAAAAAGGAGCATGAAATATCAGATATTTCTTTTGATACCTGGATGCGTCCTTTGGAAGTTTATGCAGTAGAAGAAAATGTACTTTATATATTAGCTCCATTTGAGCCAATGGCTCTTAACTATATACAAAAGAAGTATTATCTTCCACTCAAGGTTTCTATTGGAGAAGTGATAGGAAAAGAATATGAAATTAAATTTATTCTTCCTGAAGATGCAAGAACACTTAATATAAAGAAGCAAGCCAAAAAAGTAGCTTCTTTAAACGGTTCCAATTCAAATCTTAATCCTAATTACACATTTGATACTTTTGTCGTTGGTAATAATAACCGTTTTGCACAATCAGCTTCATTAGCAGTAGCGGAATCACCAGGTGAAACTTATAATCCACTTTATATTTATGGTGGACCAGGACTTGGAAAAACTCATTTGATGCATTCCATTGGACATTTTATCTTAGATCAAAATCCAAATGCTAAGGTTATTTATGTTACATCCGAACAATTTACAAATGAAGTTATTGAATCCATCCGTAATGGTAATGCTTCTTCCATGACAAAATTCCGTGATAAATATCGTACCGTTGATGTACTTATGATTGACGATATCCAATTTATTATAGGTAAAGAAA
>CAZVOY010000220.1:0-1038 GCA_964628865.1 uncultured Lachnobacterium sp.
AAAGGAAAACGTTATGCCCTTCCAACTGCTGAAATTATGATTCACCAGCCATTGGGTGGTGCAAAAGGTCAGGCGACAGAGATTCAGATTGCAGCTGAACATATCTTAAAGACCAGAAAAAAATTAAATGACATTTTGGCTGCAAACACAGGAAAACCTTTTGAACAGATTGCAGCTGACACAGAGCGAGACAACTATATGAGTGCAGAAGAAGCATTAGAATATGGTCTTATCGACGGTGTAATTACAAACCGTTAGTGTAAAAGTAGAATACAAAAGGCTGCCGCAATAAAACAAATAGGAAACATTGCGACAGCTTTTTTAGAGAAATAATATTAATGGAGAATTTGACATGGCAGGAAGAAAAAATGATGTAATTCGTTGTTCCTTCTGTGGAAAGACACAGGAACAGGTAGGCGGAAGATTGATAGCTGGGCCAAATAATGGTGCATACATCTGTTACCAGTGTGTAGATTTATGCGCAGAAATTATAGATGAAGAAGAATTTGATGATTTTGATTCAAAGGGTGGGGCAAAAGAAGAAATCAATCTCTTAAAACCAGAAGAATTAAAAGCATTCTTGGATGATTATGTAATTGGTCAGGATCAGGCGAAAAAAGTATTGTCGGTAGCGGTTTATAATCATTATAAACGTGTGCTTGCAGATGCGGACTTAGGTGTAGAGCTTCAGAAGAGTAATGTACTTATGCTTGGACCAACAGGTTCTGGTAAGACGCTCTTGGCACAGACTTTGGCAAGAATCATTAATGTGCCATTTGCCATTGCTGATGCGACCACATTGACAGAAGCTGGTTATGTAGGTGAAGACGTAGAAAACATTTTGTTAAAATTAATTCAGTCTGCCGACTATGATGTAGAACGTGCAGAACATGGTATTGTCTACATCGACGAAATCGATAAGATTACAAAGAAATCCGAGAACGTATCTATTACAAGAGATGTTTCTGGTGAAGGCGTTCAGCAGGCACTTCTTAAGATGTTGGAAGGTACGGTTGCTTCAGTTCCACCACAGGGCGG
>CAZVOY010000221.1:0-1027 GCA_964628865.1 uncultured Lachnobacterium sp.
CCCTGTGGACCTGCTGGACCCTGTGGACCTATCGGACCCGTTTCACCTGCTGGGCCTTGTGGGCCTATTGGACCTACTGGGCCTTGTGGGCCTGCTGGACCTGCTGGACCTTGTGGGCCTGCTGGACCTTGTGGGCCTGCTGGACCTTGTGGACAATGTTCACAATTTGTGTTACAAGAACAGTCATCCTTTTCTCTACAATTTGATTTATTCTGATTACAATCTCCACAAAAATCATCATTGCAACAACGACCATTATTTAAAAAATTATATCTACTCAAAATATCACCTTCTTATTTCATTATATTAAATAACGTTTTGAAATAAATCCTACCTGACCATTATAGACTACATACAACCAGACGGTTCCGTCCGATTCCTTTGTATAGTATCCATAGCATCTCACTTTCCCGTCTTTGGGTATTGAATCAAGTACATCATACTCAGTATTAGCCCCCACACGAAGTTTCAAATCTGCTACTGTTGCTTTATACGTTCCTGCAAAATTTTCATCAAAACTTTTCGCCGACATTACTTTTACGTTTTCTATTTTCTCCTCTTTCACTGTTCCTCCAAACACCTCGCATATTCCCTCTGCTATACCTAATGCAATTTTTCTGCTCCATTCTGGATCTAAAATGTATTTAATATCATTCGCTGAATCCATAAATCCACATTCTACTAGACTTGCTGGCATTATGGTTTTCCTAAGAACATAATAATCTGCTGTTAATGTTCCGTCAGATCTATTTCCTTTTAGCTCGGCCCTTGCAATTGCGTGTTTGTAAATCGCATCTTGCGTCTTTGTAGTTTTTCCCGATGTTTTAGGATATACAAAAACAATTGTGCCTCCACCAGTTCCACCATTAATTCCGGCATTGTGATGAACAGCTACATAATAATCAGCTTTCCATTCGTTAGCCATTTTCACCCTTGTGGCAAGTGATACATCCGTGTTTCCACTCGTATCATCTACTCTCAAAGTTGCATGTCCTGCACTTAGCAAATAAGTTTCAAGAGCATCTGC